>JBJXGY010000001.1:0-65986 GCA_046160185.1 Gaiella sp.
TCGGCATCGCAGCACTCGCGGGTGGGACGGTCGCGTTCCTGGCCTTGATGCGCTCGTACGGCGGGCTGCTCCTACGCCTCGAGAAGATCGAAGCAGGATTGGCGCAGGCTGGGATCGCCGTCGCGGGCGGAGACGAGACGACGCAGCATGGTCTCGAGCCGGGCTCGCCTGCGCCGTGGTTCCTCACCACCGATATCGGTGGGGCAGGCCGGTCTCGCGACGACCTCTTGGTCGGCGGACGGCGACTGCTGCTCGTGTTCACGAGTCCTCACTGCGGGCCGTGCTCGCTCCTGCTGCCGGAGGCCGGGCGGTGGCAGCGCGAGCTGGCGTCCGAGCTCACCGTCGCGTTCGCGAGCGCAGGGGCGCCAGAGGCCGTGCGCGCCGAGGCTCAGGAGTTCGAGCTCGATCACGTGCTTGTGGACGAGCACTCGGCGATCGCGGAGTCGTTCGCGGTTTCGGGTACGCCGAGTGCCGTCTTGATCGCGGACGACGGCACGATTGCGAGCTGGGTCGCGAGCGGGGGCGCGGAAATCGAAGAGCTCGTGCGCCTCGCGCAGGAGCCAAGCGAGGAGGCCGGTCTACCCCTTGGAGCGCCTGTCCCCGCGCTCGAGGCGCGCACTCTCGACGGTGGCCGGTTGCTCCTCAGCGATCTGCGCGGACGCGAGACCGTCCTCCTCTTCTGGAATCCGGGCTGCGGCTTTTGTCAGTCGATGCGAGACGACCTCGCACGCTGGGACAGGGACGAGGACGGCGGTCCGCGCCTCGTGGTGGTCTCCTCTGCGGACGCAGTAGCGGCACACGCCGACGGCTTCCTCTCGACCGTTCTGCTCGACGAGGGCTTCGAGCTTGGGTCGGCGTTCGGGGCGACGGGGACGCCGATGGCGGTGCTCCTGGACAGCGAGGGACGCGTCGCATCTGGCCTCGTGACCGGGGCAGACGCTGTGCTCGGCCTGGCGCAGGGACAGCCCGAGAGGGTCTGAGGTCGGGTCTGGAGCACGCCGATGCCGAGCTATCTCGCCGAGTCCTATGTTCCCCGCCGAGAGCATGCGCTCGAAGAAGCGGCGAGCCTCGCGCGCCGGGCGGCCGAGCTCGGGCAGGGGGTCAGGTATATCCGGACGACGTTCGTGCCGGGCGACGAGACCGTCCTCCACGTCTTTGAGGCCACGTCCGCCGAGTCACTGCAGCACGCGAGCCGGCTGGCCGCGCTGCCGGTCGACCGCATCGTGGAGATAATCGAGCACTGGCCTGACACAGACATCCGAGAAAGGGGAGAGACGGCATGATCCGCAGGGCAAGAAGCTGGACAGGCCTGTCGGTACTCATAGGCCTGGTCGGCTTGGCGCTGGCCGCCGGCTCGAGCACCGATGCGAGTGCTCGCTCGGCAGCGGCGTCGGCGTGCAGGCCCGGTCAGGTTGAGTTCCGGTTCCGCGGCAAGACGACATGCCGTCCGGCCGCGCAGGCGCTGCCGCGGCCCCGGAAGGGCGACGAGCGCCTTGCCATCCTCCAAGCGCTCGTGGCCGGAGACCCGAGCGGACCGCCCGACCTGCAAGGGCGACGCCCGCCCATGCTGGCGGAGCTCCTCGCAGACTTCGGGCCGGCGGCGGTGGCTGCAGTTCGTGAGGGCGTCGCAGGCCTGCCCGGGCAGCTGGACAAGCTCAAGCGCGCCTCGCAACGCTCGCTGTCGTCATCGATCGCGGTCCGCGTCACCAGCGCGTGTGCGCCACCGCAGGGCGTGTCGAAGTCCGATTCGTACAAGAAGGACCTCGGCAACGGATCGTCCTTCGACGTACACGTCTCGCTCGAGGGCGGGAAGGCAACCGCGGGGTTCGGCATCGAGGGCAAGGCCAAGGACGGGTCGGACAAGCGCGTGCGCTGGGACTACGACACGGACCTCTGCGACGAGAACCGCACGTTCTCAGTGCCCGAATGCCCGACGGCCGAGGGACGGATCGACGGCTCCGGGAAGACCCGGTTCACACTTCGGGTCAGCAGCATCAAGGACGGTAAGGTCGAGCATTCCGCGACCGTCGAGGTCAAACACGACGTCAAGACCAAAGGCACCGTGGCCATCGACGCCAAGCTCGACCGAGTCGAGATCGACGACACCTACACGACCACCACCAGATCTTCCGGGGAGAGCATCTTCTGGGGGCCGTCCTCCGAGAGCGGCACCGTCAAGCGAACAGCCTTCGTCAACATGCGCACCGGGCAGTACGACCTCGGCAAAGCCAACGTCGTCGATGTCAAGGTCTCGTACACCGGGATTCTCTCCATCTTCACGCAAGATGCGCTCGCCCAGGCACGGGTCGCGCAGGAGCTCGCGAAGAAGTCCGACGAGACCTTCGCCCGCACCGTCAAGTCCGCGATCGACGAGTACCGGGACAGAGAGAAGGCGTGGCAGACGCCCAACACGTGCGCCGAGCTCAAGTTCTCTCCCGCCTCGCGCACGCTCAGGCTGCGAGACGGCCAGACGGGGTCGTTCACGGGGAAGACGCTGGCGAAGCGCGGGGGCGTGACGGAGGGCAGGTGGCGCCGCGTCGCCCAGCGGAACGGCAGCTTCTCGCCGGCGCAGATGCAGGCCAAGGAACCGAGCTTCTCGTACCGGGTGACCAACGCCGATCGAGAGGTGAGCGCCCGGTACCGGGTCACGTCCCGCGCCGGTGTGGCCCAGGACGCCTGGGTACAGGGTGGCACCGACCTGCCGCAGCGGTTCACCGGCGACTTCTCCGGCGAGACCCGGGTTGGCGCCACGACCACGTTCGGCGGATCGATCACGTTCGTCAAGAACGCGACGAGCGCTGCGGGGATCGCAACCTACCGCGTCGAGCGCGTCTCCTTCAAGACGACGATTCGTGGCGAGACGCCCTGCAAGATGAACGCCACCGCGACCGTCTCGATCTCGAGACCGGACCCACGGGTTTCGACACTCGTGATCAGCAAGCAGAAGACGGGCGGCGGCGGCTACATCTACGCGATCGTCGCCCAGTTCCAGGGCACCCAGCGGATGATCCCCGTCAACTGCAACGGCGCCGCACTCGAGAACCCCTGGGTGCCGTTCGCCGCCCTCTTCTCGGGGCCTCCGGGGAACCCGGTCTCGGGACAGGGCCTCGTCACTGACGGCCAGACGATCAAGGGCACGTACGACTCCCAGCCAACGTCAGCCAACTACTCCTGGAACCTCAAGGGCTCGGGGTGAGAACGTTGCGCGGGAGGAACGCCCACGGTCAGCCAGACACCTGGCCTCCTGGTGCTTCGACGCCGGCGCCGCTCAACTTGGTCCTGCCACGTCGAGGCTTGAACGGCGCGTGCCGACGGCCAATCGTGGGGCGAGCCTTGCACTCTCCGCGACCCAGAACACGTCCATCTGCTTCGCCCTTCTACACAGAAAGGACAACAAATGCTGACATGCAGAAGGATGAGAGCGACGCACCTGCTCGCTGCCGTCACCGGTGCGCTCGTCGCCGCGCTTGGCGGCGGTATCGCCTGGGCGGCGATCCCCGGCGACGGCGGCACGATCCACGGGTGCTACACGAAGGTCGGCGGGGTCGTGCGCGTGATCGACCTGGCGAAGGGTCAGCAGTGCCATGCCGCGCTCGAGAACCCCATCACCTGGAACCAGAAGGGCCCAAAGGGGGAACAAGGCCCAACCGGGCCGCAGGGGCAGCCGGGCGCCGATGGGCGTAGCGGAGCGGACGGTGTGAGCCCGGCGGTGACACAGCTGGCCGCGGGCGACCCGAACTGCCCCGCAGGTGGAGCTGCGATCACCGATGCCCGAGGCGCTACCGCTTACGTCTGCAGCGGCGCGAACGGTACCGACGGTCAGCCCTTTGCCGGGACGTTCAGGAGCCCGAATGGGGAGTACGCGATCACCGTCGACGACAGCGGGATCACACTTGCGCGCGGGACGGACACTGCACTCCTCCTCTCCGGCTCGAACGTCACGATCCTCGGGCAGGGTGCAGTCCAGGTAACCGCAGGTAGGGGCCTCACGCTGACAGCGGGTGAAGGAGTAGCGCTGGCAAGCGGAAGCGGGATGACGCTGAACAGCGGCCGATCGCTGGTCATCGAAACGTCTCAGAACCTTGCAGCGAGAGCTGGCACCACGATCGCGGTGGAGAGCGGCACGTCGACGACGATGGTGAGCGGCGCCTCCTTCGCCCTCCAGACCGCCACTGGCCTCTCGGCGAACATCGGTGCCACGATGACCGTCCAGAGCGGAGGTCCCGCCACGATCCAGTCGGGAAGCGGGCTCTCACTGGCAGGCAGCCAGGTGCTACTGAACAACGGCTCGTCGTGCGCACCTGCGGCGCGGGCCGGTGACACCGTCGTCGGTGGAGCGATCGCAGCCGGCTCGGCAACCGTCTGTATCGGCTAGCAACAAAGCCTGTATAGTGCTAGCACTTTGTCTGCTAGCACTTCGCAACGGAAGGGCGTCCTGGTCAGGGCGCCCTTCGCCCTGAAGGACGCGCTCGTGCGCGAGACCGCAAGGCAGGGGGTCTCGCTCAACGACACTGCCGTGGCGCTGCTTGCCGAAGCCTTCGGATTCGAGTACCGGCCGACCGGGCGGCGCAGCGTGCTCCCAGGGGCCAGCCCGGTCGTGCTGCTTCGCATGCCCGATGGGCTCCGCGAGACGATCCGCCGCCAGGCGGTGCTCTCCGGCGAGACCTTCAACGACACGGTGTTACGGGCCCTCGCTGACGGGCTCGGAGTGCCGTTCACCAGCAACCGCAGACGTAACCGGGCGGGGACAGTCCCCGTGCCTCACGGAAAGGACACGATGGCCACCACAAACGGCTCGAAGAACAGCACGGGACGCCAGAAGAAGAAGGTGCGCGTCGCCATCATCGGCGTCGGCAACTGCTCCAACTCGCTCCTCCAGGGTGTCGAGTACTACAAGGACGCCGATCCCTCCGGCGAGGTGCCGGGTCTGATGCACGTCAACCTCGGCGGCTATCACATCTCGGACATAGAGTTCACCGCCGCCTTCGATGTCGTCAAGGGCAAGGTCGGCGTCGATCTCGCGGACGCGATCTGGGCGCACCCGAACGACACGATCAAGTTCGCGAACGTCAAGAAGACGGGGATCACCGTCTCGCGAGGCATGACCCACGACGGGATCGGCAAGTACCTCTCGCAGATCGTGGAGAAGGCGCCGGGCGAGACCGACGACATCGTCGGCATTCTCAAGGACACCGGCACCGACGTCGTCGTCAACTACCTTCCCGTCGGCTCGGAGATGGCGACCAAGTGGTACGCCGAGAAGATCCTCGAGGCCGGGTGCGCGATGGTCAACTGCATGCCCGTCTTCATCGCGCGCGAGCACTACTGGCAGAAGCGCTTCGAGCAGGCCGGTGTACCGATCATCGGCGACGACATCAAGTCGCAGGTGGGCGCCACGATCACGCACCGGGTGCTGACGACGCTCTTCGGCGACCGCGGGGTGCACCTCGACCGCACGATGCAGCTCAATGTCGGCGGCAACTCGGACTTCTTGAACATGCTGGAGCGCGAGCGCCTGGAGTCGAAGAAGATCTCCAAGACCAACGCCGTCACGTCGATGCTCGACTACGACATCGGAGACAAGAACGTGCACGTCGGACCGTCGGACTACGTGCCGTGGCTGACCGACCGCAAGTGGGCCTACATCCGGATGGAGGGCTCCGCCTTCGGCGACGTGCCGCTCAACTGCGAGCTCAAGCTCGAGGTCTGGGACTCGCCGAACTCGGCGGGCATCGTGATCGACGCCGTGCGCCTGGCCAAGCTCGCGCTCAACAACGGGATCTCCGGCGCGCTCGAGGCCCCGTCGAGCTATCTCATGAAGTCGCCGCCGAAGCAGATTCGCGACGACGAGTCGCGTGAGCTGGTGGAGCGGTACATCACGAAGAACGCGCTCAGGCCGGAGAAGGCGACGGCGAAAGCCTGAGGATGGATACGCGCCAGCTGAAGCGCGTCTTCTGGATCGGGGCGGCGGGCCTGCTCGGGCTCGCCGCGCTGATCGCCCTCGTCGCGGTCGTGCGAGGCCGCTTCACTGAGACGGACGGGCAGATCCTGGCCTCACTCGGTGTGCTGTTCGTCACCGGATCGTGTGTGATCGGGGCCACGGCACTGCTCGACCGCCGCCAGGCGATCGAGCTGGCGTGGGCGGCGATCGCCGTCGCGGCCGTCTCGTTCCCGGTGATCGTCTCGTACCTCTGGCGCGACTTCCAGGGCGATACCCACGGGCGTCTCTTTGCCTCGGCGTGGGTGTTCCTGACCGCGGCCATTCTCTTCACGACCGGACGCTTGTTGCTGCGTGCCGAGCACCTGCGAATTCTCTGGTACGTGCAGCTGGCGCTCTTCACCTTCGTCGGGGCGATGTTGCTCGGCTTCATCTGGTCGGACGACGCGAGCGAAGAACTCGGGAAGCTCGTGGCGGCGGTGGCCATTCTCGCCTCGCTCGCCTGGTTCCTGACTCCCGTGCTCCAGCGCCTGCAAGGAGTGAGCGCGCCGAGCCCGGCGCCCCGAGGCAACGAGCACATGGTGATCGCGGCGGGCGGTATCGAGCTCGTCGTTGCACCAGGTACCGGACCGCTGTCGATCAGGGCCGACGGCAACTCCCTCGTGATCACCCGCGGCGGCGAGACGACACGGCTTGGCGACGGCCAGAGCGTGTTCGTCCGCCGCTCCAGCTGACCGACGGCCCTATCCGTCGACGCGCGGCGCGGTCTCCTCGGCCGTCCACTCGACCCGCTTGTGGCTCGCGTCGCAGAACGGCTTGTTCGCCGAGTTCCCGCAGCGGCACAGCGCGACAGCGGATCCCGGCGGCAGCTGGAACTCGCGTCCCTCGGCGTCGAGAAGCGTGATGGGGCCGGTGACCTTGAGCGGCCCGTTCTCACGTACGACGATCGTAACCTCGGTCATCAGCAGGAGACTACCCCCACGGCGCAACGGCGCCGGCTCCCATGCACGGTTCCGCCTGTCCGCCCGCGCACCACGACGCCGGCGAGTCCGCCCGGGCTACACCTTTCCGTCCGACCTTCCGAGGGACCCGGCGGCGTAGACTCGATGCTCGATGCCGCTCAGGATCTGCCTCGTCACGCCATTCTCGTGGTCCCAGCCGCACGACACGAACGAGCACGTCGGTGGCGCGGCCGGCGCGCTGCGCGAGCGGGGGCACCAGGTGACCGTGATCGCACCTTCTTCGAGCCGCCGTGCGCTGGCGGCGGGGAGGCGCGCGATCGCGACAGGTGAGGCGCCCGAGGTGCTCGCGGTCGGGCCGGCGGTGCCGGTGTCGCGCCGCAGTCAGCTCGGGGTCGCCGCCCGCGCGGCGACACGCGAGGCGCTGCGGTACGGCCGGTTCGACATCGTCCACGGATTCGAGCCCACGCTGCCCTCGCTCGCGCAGTTTGCGCTGCTCGACGCCGAGACGCTGACCGTCACCACGTTCGAGTCGGCGGAGCGTGCCGCCTATCCCGCCACCAAGGCGCAACGTGACCGGCTCCTCGCGCGCGTCGATCAGCTGCTCACGACCTCGGAGCAGACGGCGGAGATCGTGGAGCTGCGCTATCCAGGCTCGTACCGTGTTGTCCCGCTCGGCGTCGACGGCGGGCGCTTCGTTCCCGGCCCAAAGCGGAAGCTGATCGTCGCGCAGGTCGAAAGTGCGGCGCGCGCGATCCCCCGTTCGGCGATCCGCGCGCTCGACGAGCTGCCGGAATGGGAGCTGATCCTCCTCCACACGGCTCCGCTCACCTGGCGCCCGGCGATTCCTCCGCGACTTCGCCCCCGCGTGCACGTCCGCTCCGGCCGCAGGCCGGAGGCGAGGGTGGCGTTGCTGGCGAAGGCGTCGATCTTCTGCCCCGCTCCAGGTCACGAACGAACCCGGCTCGAGGCACAGGCCTCGGGGTGCGCGATCGCGAGCCCCCATGCCGCCGAGGAACAACCGGAGCTCGTCACGGCGGCCGTCGCGAGGCTGGCCGAGAACGATCGGCACCGCACGCTCGAAGCGGGACGCTCACGAGCCGAGGCGGAGCGGCAGAGCTTCGAGCGGCTGGCCGAGGAGCTCGAGGACGTGTACATGTCCCTTATCGCCAAGCGCCGGCCTGCCTTCACCCACCGAAACGGCGCAGCCCCGGAGCACATCCTCGTCGACCTGCACATGCACACGCGTTGGTCGCACGACTGCTCGATCGAGGTCGAGGAGCTCCTCGACCACGCGCAGGCGATCGGGCTGGGCGCCATCGCGATCACCGACCACAACGTGTTCGGTGGAGCGCTCGAGGCAACCGCCCTGGCCGCGGGACGCGAGCTGGTGGTGATACCCGGCGAGGAGGTGAAGACCGACGGGCAGGGCGAGGTGATCGGCCTCTTCCTCGAGCGCGAGATCCCGCGCGGCATGACCTTCGCCGAGACCATCGCTGCGATCCGCGAGCAGAACGGCATCGTCTACCTCCCCCACCCCTTCGATCGTATGCACGCGATCCCCGACCCGGCGACGCTGCACCGCCATCTCTCGGACATCGACGTGTTCGAGGTCTACAACGCTCGCTTGCTGCGCGAGTCGTTCAACCACGAGGCGCTCCGCTTCGCCCGCAAGTTCCGGTTGCTGCAGGGCGCCGGCTCCGACGCCCACGTGCTGCAGGGCGTCGGCACAGGCGCGCTGCGGCTACCCCGGTTCGAGAGCCGTGACGAGTTCCTGGCCGCCCTTCGCGACGCCGAGGTCGTGCGCCGCCCGAAGTCGCTCGCCTACCTGCAGTCGCTGAAGTGGGTGGCACAGATGAGGGAAGGCCTTGCCAGCCGCTGACGGGCAGCCCGAGGACGCTCGCGACCGCGCGCAGCCCAGGAATCCGCCGGCCGAGGGAGAACGAGTGAAGACCCCCGTGTCTGCCGTGCCTACCGACGAAATCTACGAGCGCTACCTCCGTAAGGCGATCACGGAGATCAACGATCTCGAACGCGAGCTGGAGACGCTGGGTGACCAGCGCCATGTCCCGGTGAAGGGCTCGGGCCATCCGCTGGCAGACGTGTTCCTGCTGAAATGGAAGCCGCAACCGTCGGAGATCCAGGAGGGCGTTGCCTTCTTCGGACGCGCCGGCCAGGCGATCCTCAAGTCCCTGCAGCGCCTCACGGTCGATCCGCTCGCGGTCTACGGCACGAACTGCTTCAAGTTCGGGACCGAGGAGCCCGAGCAGGCAAGCGCCTGGCTGGCGCGTGAGATCCATACCGTGCAGCCGAAGCTCGTGGTGTGCATGGGCTCCGACGTGGTCGACCACGTGAACACGCTCGCGTTCCCACTCTCCAGCCCGCTCGATCCGGGTCGGGAGGGTGAGGTGCAGCGGTTCACGCCGACGATCGACGCGCTCGTGACCCCGGACATCGACGGCTCGCTCGACGAGTCGGGCGCGAAGACCCGATTCTGGCAGGCGTTCAAGGCGCTCGGCCCGTGGTGGAGCGAGCTACCGCCTTACTAGGGCTGTCGCGTCAGCGGGCGCTGGCCCTGGCCGCGCTGCTGGCGGCGCTGGTCACGTGGGAGGCGGCCGGCGGCGCGGCCCCCGGGCTGCCGCACTGGGCGGACGTGGCGTTCATCTCCGCGCTGCTGATCCCACTGACGTTTGCCGTGCCGTGGCTGCTGTCACCGCTCGCGCACGCACGGTCGGATGCGAACGCGTGGGTGCCGCTCGCGGCGGGGGTCGTGGGGTTCGCTTCGCTCGCGGTGGTGCTGAGGTTGATCGGCGCAGGATCGCTGTTCAACGTAGCCAAGCTCCTCGCACTCACGCTCGCCGGGTTTGCGCTGATGCAGGTGTTCGAGATCCTGGCGCCGGTCGTGCTGATCGCCGTCCTCATTCCGGGCCTTGACGCGCTCTCGGTCTGGCGCGGGCCGACCCGCGCCGTCGTCGACAACGAACCTGGCCTGTTCGAGCTGGTCGCGATCAACTTCCGGGTGCCGGGGAGCGAGGGCGGCGCCGGCCTCGGGCCGCCCGACATCCTGTTCTTTGCGCTCTTTCTCGCGGCGTCGCTGAAGTTTGCGCTGCGTCCCCGCACCACGTGGTGGGCGATGGCAGCCCTCCTCGGGCTGACGCTGGTACTGATCGCGGTCTTCGACATCGACGGCCTCCCTGCCCTCCCCGCCGTCGCCTTCGGCTTCCTGTTCGCCAACCTCGACCTGTTGTGGCCGCGACTGAAAGCCGACCGGGCCACGCTGAAGTCGGCGAAGTAGCGGCCGGTCCAGCCGATCGGCCACCGCCTACGACGCAACGCCTCGCCGCCTCCGGGGCAGGCCAGGACTGCCGCCTCCGCGCTAGCGTGTGTGCCGTACCGACGAGCTGGAGCCCCCACCAAGCAACGCAAGGGAGATCGATGGACGAGCTCTTTCCCGGAATCTTCAAGGTCTTCCCGTCCAAGGTCACGGGCTCCAAGTATCCGTCCTTTCTGGTCACACGTTCCGAAGGGAATCTGCTGTTTCCCTGCTTCTCCAACAGCAGCACGATTCACGACCACTTCGACGACATCGCTGGTCGAGGTGGGCTTGACGCGCAACTGTTGGGTGACAGCCACTTCAGGACACCGCATTGCGACGAGGTCGCACTGCACTTCAAGGCTCCTCTGTACTGCAGCGAGGCGGAGGCCCCGGACGTGGTGAACAAGGTTCGGCAGGTCGTCGTCTTTCCGTTCAGGCGACATGAGCTCTTTCCAGGCGTCGAGGTGATACCGACGCCCGGTCATCGGCCCGGCGGTGTGTGTTATCTCCTCACCGCGGCCGGGAAGAGGTTCCTCTTTGCCGGTGACGCAATCTGGCACGACGGAAATGCGTGGAAGGCATTCCCTACGAAGGCGGGTCTGAAGAGCATGGGAGAGAGCCTGAAGCGTCTGGAAGAACTCGACTTCGATGTACTGCTCGCGAACACGCGGCTTGACAACCCCGTCTGCTTCGTGGAGGTCAACAGTCGATCGCGCCGGCAGTTCGTCGAGCGCATTGCGGAGAGGCTGTCGTAGGCAGCCTCGACGACGTCATGTGGGCCGCGTCTCGGACAGACGCTGTCGCTGATCGCCGTCTCCGATATCGACGGGCTGCCCGGCCTCCCTGTCGCCGTCGCCGCCTTCGGCTGCCTGTTCGCCAACCCCGACCAGCTGTAGCGGCGACCGAAAGCAGGCCGGGCGCCCCACTCGAGGTCGAGACGAGATAGCGAGGCCGAGGAGGTATCCTTTCGTCGGGTGACCGGGGGCCGAGCAGCCCCGCTGCGCATGCGCCTGCGACTCCTCATACTCCTCTCAATCGTCGCCGCCGGCACCATCGCGATCGCCGCACGCGGTAGCTCTCAGGCGCTGCGGTCATGCCCGACCCACGACCCCGGCGCCTACCACTCGCTCGTCGACCGCGACCGCGGCTGCCATCACGACCACGAACACAAAGACGACCCACGCGCACTCAACGGGCTCTTCGGCAAGCCCGGCGCCTGGTTCGGCGGCGGTGGCATCTCGTATCCATGGCAAACGTTCAAGGGGGCCGGCGAAGGACATCCCCGTCGGCCCGGCGTCCGCTCGCTCGACGAGAACGCGCTCAAGCACTGGGGCTACGGCTGGGGGGTGCGCAAGGGACTGCGGTGCACGCCCGCGTTCGACGCCGAGGGCTGCCTCACCGACATCCGCATGCAGGTGCATGCGATGGCGACCGTCCACGACGCGACGACGCGCTTCCACTCGTTCTCGCTCGAGGCGCGCGGCTGCATCGGCGGTCGCTGCGGCATCATCCGCGAGGGCGGCTGGATCGACTATGGCCGGCTGCGGCTCGACGAGGGGCAGCCGTCGTTCGTCGAGCATGTGCCGCTACCGGGAGATCCCACAAAGCAGACGACTGTCAACCCACGCCGTATCCACAAGTCGCCGGGCAACAACCAACGCGACGCCACCTGGTACTCCCAGGCCGGTCCGTGGAACCAGCACCTCTCCAACCTCGGGCTCCGCTTCGAGATGTGGGGCCCGGTCGATCCGAACAACCTCTCCCGGGAGCTCACCTACTGCGAGCTCGAGTCCGCGCGCCGTAGTGAGTGCCGGTGGAACGGCTCCTGGCTCGAGGTGCACCTCGTCCCCATCCGCGTGCCGGCGGAGCTCGATTCGCGCGACGGGAAGCGAGACGGATTGGTCACGTTCCGCGGCTTCGCCGACCGCTACGGCAAGCTTCGCCCGCGTGGTGCCTGCCGCCGCGCCGGTCTCGACTGCGTCCCACTCCGGCTCGAGCAGATGCCTGTCGGCTACTACCAGTACCGGGACGACGTGCAGGGCATCGCAGCACCCGACCACGACACCTCGCCCGCCGGCCGGTGGTGGCTCCGGTACCCGCGCGTCGGCTGAGCCGGCAACGTCAGCGCCGCTCGAGCAGGTTGACCGATTCGATGTGCGGCGTGTGGGGGAACATGTCGACGGGACGGCAGCGAACCAGCTCGTAGCCGTACTCCTCGCGCAGCACCTTGAGATCTCCGGCGAGCGTTGTCGGGTTGCAGGAGACGTAGACGATGCGAGGCGCGCCCACCTCGCCGGTGCGCCGGAGTGCCTTGCCGGCGAGGCCGGCGCGCGGCGGGTCGACGACGACGAGATCGGGTGCGCCCGAATGCTCGGGCAGCTCGCGGATCGCGTCGCCGACGTTACCCGCGTAGAAGCGCGCGTTGCCGATGCCGTTCGCCTCGGCGTTCTCGATCGCGCAGGCGACGGCCTCCTCGGAGATCTCGATGCCCCACACCGAGCCGGCGACAGGTGCGAGTGCGAGCCCGATGGTGCCGGTGCCGCAGTACAGGTCCCACACGGTCTCGCCGCCGCCAAGCGACGCGAACTCTCGGGCGAGGGTGTACAGCTCCTCGGCCATTTCGGTGTTCGTCTGGAGAAACGCGTTCGGTCGCACGCGGAAACGGAGGCCGAGCAGCTCCTCCTCGATCCACTCGGTACCCCACAGCAGGCGGCTCGGGAGGTTCGTGATTTCCGCCTGTGTCTCGTTGACAGCCCAGTGCACCGAGCGCACCTCCGGATGGCGGCGGACGGTCTCAACAAAGAAGTCCGTGTCGAACTTCTCACCCTTCGCCGTGACGAGCATCACCAGCAACTGCCCGGTGTTCCGGCCCTCGCGCACGACGAGGTGGCGCAGGTAGCCGGTCTGGTCACGCTGGTCGTAGGCCGGGAGCCCCTCCTCCCGCGCCCACTGCTCGACGGTGCGGCGGATGGCATTCCCGAGGTCGGTCGTGAGATGACACTCGTCGATCGGAAGCACCTCGTCCCAGCGGCCGGCCCGGTGAAAGCCGAGCGCCGGCCCCGCTTCGGTCTGCGTGATCGAGTACTCCAGCTTGTTGCGGTAGCGGTACTGCGACTTCGCAGGAACGATCGGATCGAGCGGCGGCTCGGGGATGCCCGCGATGCGAACGAGCGCATCGCGCACCTGCGACGCCTTCTCTGCGACCTGGCGCTCGTACGCGAGATCCTGGAAGCGGCAGCCGCCGCAGAGGCCGAAGTGGGCACACTGCGGGTCTGCCCGGTTCGGCCCCGCCGCGAGCACATCCACGACGACAGCCTCCGCGAAGCCTTTCTTCACCTTCGTCACGCGTGCCCGCACCGTGTCACCCGGCACACCGCGGCGCACGAACACCACGAACCCGTCCGTGCGCGCCACACCGTTGCCACCGTACGCGAGCGAGTCGATCACGAGCTCGAGCTCGTCGCCGTTGCGAACAGGGGCAGCCATGGGCCAGCCAGGGTAGCGGCACCGGCGTCCACGCCGAGCGCGTGCCGGTGCGCGCCCGTCAGTCAGGCACCGGTTCCCAGCGCGAAGGGAGCGTTTCCCTACCCGAGGGAGCGCGCAGGATGCCTGACTGTCAGCCAGGCACCGGTCTTCCCTTACCCGAGCACGCTGACGAGCACGCGCCGCTCGCGCGGCCCGTCGAACTCGCAGAGGAAGATCCCCTGATATGTCCCGAGCTGCAGCGTTCCGTCGGCGCCGAGCGGGATCAGCACCTGCGGCCCGACCACGGACGCACGTAGGTGGGACGCGCCGTTTGGCCCGTCCGCGTCGTCGTGCTGATACGCCGCCGGATCGCCCGCGACCCGCTCGAGCGCGTGCTCCAGGTCGTCGAGCAGAACCGGATCGATCTTCTCGTTGATGGTGACCGCGGCCGTCGTGTGCGGTACGTACACCAGAGCCGCAGAGCCGTGCGACCCGTCCAGGGCCTCGCGGACCCGCTCGGTGATGTCCACGAGCTGAGACGCCCGCTCGGTTGTCAGCGCGATCTCGTGCATCCGGTCAGAGCGCGCCTCCGGCGGCAGGCGGGGCGCCGGCCTCCAGCGGGCTTGCGCCTCCCGACTCCCGCGCGAGGTAGTCCTCGACGAGCATCACGTTGTCGCGGCACCGCGTGACCACGTCGAGCAGTGACGACATCGAGGCGACCTCTTCGCGCTGCTCCTGCAGGAACCAGTGCAGGAACTGCTCCGCGACAAGGTCGTTCTCGTCCCGGGCAAGCCTGGCGAGGTCGGCGATCTGGGCGGTGACCCGCTTCTCCTGGTCGAGCGCGAGCTGCACGGGGGCGACCACATCGGCGAAGTCACGCTGCGGCTCGGCCACGCCGGGCACGGCGACCTGCTCGTCGGCGTCCAGCAGGTACTGCACCATCATCATCGCGTGGTTGCGCTCCTCCACCGCCTGGCGGTAGAAGTGCGCGGCCAGCTGGGGAAGCGTCTGCGCGTCGTAGTAGACCGCGATCGCCACGTACTGCTGTGACGCTCCGAACTCGTAGGCGATCTGGCCGTTCAGGGCATCACCGAAGGCAGACATGACGGCGATCCTAATGGAACCGGCTACGGGCGGGCCGCGGTCTGCCGCGGCCCGCCCGTCGATCGGCTCAGGCTGCGGCCACGGGCTCCGCGTCGATGTCCGCCGGCTTCGAGCCGACGACGACGCTGATCTTCCGCGGCTTCGCCGCCTCGGGCTTCGGCACGCGGATCTCGAGCACGCCGTTCTCGTAGCTCGCGGCGATCTTCTCGGCGTCGGCACCCTGCGGCAGGGCAATCGCGCGCGAGAACGATCCGAAGCGGCGCTCGACGCGATGGACGCCTTCCTGCGTCTCGTCGACCGTGCTCTCGCGCTTCGCGCTGACCGTCAGCGTCTCGTCGTGCGCCTCGATCTCGATCGCATCCTCGGCGACGCCCGGCAGGTCGAAGGCGTACACGACCTCGCTGTCGGTCTCCCATACGTCGACAGCGGGCACCCAGCTCTGGGCGACCCGTGCGGGACTGTCGAGGACGCCGTTCATGAAGCGGCTCATCTCGTTCTGGAGCGTGGCGAGCTCGCGCCACGGCTGGAAGCGGACAAGAGTAGACATGGATGAACCTCCTGGGTCACGTTGACATGCTTCGCAACAAAGAATAAAACCTGAGTGTATCCATGTCAAGTATCAGGTGGGCTAGGATCGACGGATGGCGGGCATCCCCGATGTGCTCAAGGGGCGGAGCTTCACGCGCGTCTCGGACTGGACGACCGGCGAGCTCGGGGTGGCGCTCGACCTCGCAGACGAGCTGAAGCAGGAGCGGGCGCGGCGCAAGGAGCTGCGGATCCTGCCGGGGCGGACGGTCGGGCTCATCTTCCGCAAGCCGTCGACCCGGACGCGGATCAGCTCCGAGGTGGGAATTGCCGAGCTCGGAGGCATGGCCCTCTACGTCCCTGCAGCCGATCTGCAGCTCTCGCGCGGCGAGTCGACGCGAGACACGGCGCTCGTGCTCTCCCGATTCCTCTCCGCGATCCTGATTCGCACCTTCGATCAAGGGGAGGTCGATGCGTTCGCGGAGCATGCGACGATCCCGGTGATCAACGGGCTGACGGACGACACCCATCCGCTGCAGGCGCTGGCCGACGCCATGACGATCCGCGAGCGATTCGGGACGTTGCAGGGGATCCGGCTCGCGTACTTCGGGGACGGGAACAACGTGTGTCACTCGCTGATGCGGATCGCCGCGCGTTTCGGCATGCACTTCACGGCTGCGACGCCGCCGGGATACGAGCCGCGGGCCGACTTCACGGCCGCCGCGCAGGTCGATGCCTCTTCCGCCGGCGGGTCGGTCACGCTCACCAACGATCCCGGACAGGGCGCGCACGACGCGCACGTGCTGTACACCGACGTCTGGGTGAGCATGGGCCAGGAAGGGGAGCGCGAGCGGCGACTGAGCGACCTCGACGCGTTTCGCCTCGACGAACGCCTTCTTGCGGGCTCCGACCCCGACGCAGTGGTGCTCCACTGCCTGCCGGCGCACGTGGGCGAGGAGATCACCGAGGGGCTGCTCTACGGGCCGCGCTCGCTCGTGTGGGAGCAGGCCGAGAACCGCCTGCACACCCAGAAGGCCGTAATGGCCCTCACCATCCGCTGAGCCAGGCGTTCGATGCTTCCGCTCCGCGACAGCCAGCCCGGGATCACCCGCCCGCTCGTGACGTGGGCGCTGATCCTCGCGAACGCGCTGGTGTGGGTCCTGTGGCAGCTGCCGAATCTCGACGGATCGGTGGAGGACGGCGGCTACTTCCCCTGCGCCGTGGACGGGGCCTGCTCGGAGCCCGGATTCGCCTGGCCGGTGACGGTGCTCACCTCGATGTTCATGCACGGCAGCTGGGCGCACCTGCTCGGCAACCTGCTGTTCCTCTGGATCTTCGGCAACAACGTCGAGGACGCGATGGGGAAGGTCGGCTATCTCGTCTTCTACCTCCTGGGTGGTACGGCCGCGACCGCGACGCAGACGTTCGTCACGCTCGCCTTCCAGAGCGATGCGGCCGCGGAGATCCCGAACGTCGGAGCGAGCGGTGCGATTGCCGCCGTGATGGGCGCGTACATCGTCCTGCACCCGAACGCGCGGATCACGACGCTGTTCTTCTTCCGGCTGTTCGACGTGCGCGCGATCTGGTACCTGGGGCTGTGGTTTCTGTTCCAACTGCTGGTGGGCGGCTTCTCGGTGATGCAGCCGGAGCAGGGCGGCGGAGTGGCGTTCTTTGCGCACGTCGGCGGGTTCGCCTTCGGCATGCTCGCGGTGTGGGTGTTCGCACACCGCCGCGCCGAGCGAGCGGAGCGCTGGTGAGCACGTTCGAGAGCCATGTGCGCGATGCGCTCGATTCGCTCCCGGACGGGATCGCGAAGGCGCTCGTCAACGTGGCAGTCGTCGTGGAGGAGGAGAACGAGGAGGAACCCGACCTCTACGGGCTCTTCGACGGCGTCTCCCTGCTCGACGGCGGCCCTCACCCCGGTGAGCTGCCCGCGCGGATTGCCATCTACCGCCGCCCGCTGGAGGCGGACTTCCCCGACCCGGCAGACCTCGTCCGCGAGATCCGGGTCACCGTCCTCCACGAGTTGGGCCACTACTTCGGCCTCGACGAAGACCGCCTCGCCGACCTCGGCTACGACTGACCCGGCCGGGGTCTGGCCCGCGGTGTTGCTCTCACAATCCGCGGCGCAACGTAGCGCTTCGGTGAAGATCTGTTAGCGGAGCGTTAAACACTGTGACAGTGGAATGCACGGTGCCGTACCCTCGTTTGAAGAGCCATGAGCACCATCACGATCGCATCAATCCACGCGGAGATCGAGACGCTGAGTGAGCAGCGCACGGAGTTGTGGCAAGCCCTGTCGGCGGGCCGCGATCCCGAACTGATCGCCAAGGTCAAGGAGATCGACGAGCGGCTGCAGCAGCTCTGGGCTGCGCAGCGGGCCGAACGTGCCCGCATCCGCTTCGGTGATCCGCAGGAGATCGTGCGCCGGGCGCGCGCGGAAGAGCGCCTCGAGCGCGCCGCGTAGAGCTTCCTCCTCCCAAGTCCCCTCCGGGAAGACGGCCGGGCGAGAGCCCGGCCGTCGGCCTGCCCCGGACCGTGGCCGCGACGGGCAGGGATGCGGACTCCTCCCCCGTACACTTTCTCCATATGGGGCGGAAACGGAGGGACGAGGCGGGGAGCGCCGAGGACGAGCGCACCCTGCTGCGCGAGCAGCGGCACGAGCTGGAGCGTATGAAGCTGCAGCTCGTCGACCGTATCGGCGCGGTCGAGGAGCGTGAGCAGGAGCTCCGCGCCGTGCTTCGCGACGCACGCAACGGGAAGCCGGTGGACGGATTCGCGCTCTCGCTCGGCACCGACCGTGACGCGATCTTGCTGGCCCGGAATGCGGAAATCGACCGTCGCGAGCGGGAGCTGGCCGACCGTGAGCGTGCGCTGGCTGATCGCGAGGCAGTGCTGGAACGCCGCCCGGTGGCACCGTCCGCCGTGGACGACGCGGCCCTGGCTGCGCTCCGCCGGGAGCTGGAGGAGCGCGAGGCGGCGCTGTCGCGCCGCGAGGCCGAGCTCGGCACGCCTGTCGATGCGGCAACGGTGGTGCTGCCACCGGTGGTCGCAGACCCGTCCGAGGAGAGGCTCGCCGAGATCGAGGCCAAGCTCAAGGAGCTGAAAGAGGCGGAAAAGCAGTTCGGACGCACGCAGCGCGAGCTCGCCGCCCGCTCGGAGGCGCTGGCCGCCCGCGAGCGCCTGATCGCCCAGCGCGAGAAGGAGCTCGCGGCGCAGGAGGATCAGGCGTGGGGCGCGTTCGGCTCGACCGAGCTGGAGTCGCGGCTGACCCGTCTCGAGCGCCAGCAGGCCAGCGCGTCGGCGGTCACCCAGGACCTCGGCTTCGCCGGCGGGCTGCGCAAGCTCGCCGAGCAGGGCACCCGGCCCGCGGGCACCGGCGGCTGACCGCGAGCCGTCTACAATCGAGAGGCGCGGGGCGTTAGCTCAGTTGGGAGAGCACCAGCTTTGCAAGCTGGGGGTCGCCGGTTCGAGCCCGGCACGCTCCACTCCCGCATCCCACATGAACACAGGGACGCCAGGGGAAGCTCAGGATCCGGGCGCGAAGGTTCGCAGGTCGGCAAGTCGGGCTGCCGCTGCTTGGCGCTCGTCGTAGCTGACGAACCCGTCGGTGGGTGCGACGTCGAGGGCGGCCGCAACGTGGATCGCGTCGAGCGTCCGAAGCGCGGGTTCCGCGATCGCGCCCGCGGCGATGAGCAGCGTGCCGTCGAGGGGCAGCAGCGCCAGTGTCTCGAGCACGTCGGAGGAGCGGGCGAGCAGGACATCTAGCGGGAGCCCCGGGTCATGCCCCGCTGCGCGTCTCACGGCACGCGGCACCTCGGCGAGCACCAGCTCACACGAGACCAAGTCGGCGTCGGCGAGGAACGCTCGTAGCGCATCGCTCTCGGGCTCGTCGAGTACAAGCTTCACGAGCGCCGATGCGTCGGCGTAGAAGAGCGCCACGTTCAGCGCTCGCCGCGAACCTCGTCGAGTGCCCTGCTCAGCGCGTACGGGTCACTCTCGAGACGGAGCCCCTGGGGCAGTCCTCGCCGCGCCGGCCGCGAGACGCGGCCCTCGGCGATCAGCCTGTCAAGCGCGGCGCCTGTCGCCGGAGGGGGCCCGAGCTCGGCGACGGGGCGATTGTGGTCGGTCACGAGCAAACGCTCGCCCTGCGCGACACGCAGCAGGTACTTGCTCAAGTTCTGGCGGAGCTCGGCGATCCCAACCGTGGCCATAACGTACATAAATATAGCACAATATCGGGACGGGACCATCCGTGCCGGTAGACCGGTCGAAGCGCCGGGTCGGCGCTTCGATACCTCGCAGAAGTAGTGGCAGCTCGCCGGCCGACAGCAACTTTCGGCCGGCTAACTGGGCGGGCCGTTGTCGCACGCCCAGCGGCTGGCTCGTCAGGCGGCGTGTCCAGCGGTACCTCCCGTCCGAGCAGGATCGAGAAGCAGAGCGGCCGCGCCAACCAGAGCGAGCGCTACTTTTACGGTCGCTCGCAACCCGGTCACCCGCTCCAACCGCGATCCGAGGGACAATGGCGTGGTGGACGAAGGCGCCGTCCTGCTCATCGTCGGTGCCGTGCTGGCGGCGAGCATCCTCGTGGGCCTGGGTGCGTCGCGCGCCGGCGTGCCCGCGCTCGTCGCGTTTCTCGTGCTGGGCATGCTGCTCGGATCCGACGGCCCGGGCGGAATCGAGTTCGACGACGCCGAGCTGGCACGCCACGTCGGCATCATCGGGCTTGCCGCGATCCTCTACGAGGGCGGCCTCTCGACATCGTGGCGCCGGATGCGCCACGTGGCGGTTCCGGCAGCTCTGCTCGGCACCATCGGCGTCGCGATCACCGCTTTCCTGACGGGGCTCGCCGCGCGTCTCCTCTTCGATCTCAGCTGGGCGGAGTCGATCCTCCTGGGAAGCGTCGTCGCGTCGACCGACGCAGCGGCGGTGTTCGCGACATTGCGGTTCAGCCACGTCCGGCGCCGCCTCGCACGCACCCTCGAAGGCGAGACGGGGGGCAACGACCCTGTCGCGATCGCTCTGACCATCGGTCTCATCGAGTGGATTCACGATCCCACCTTCCGTGCGGACGATCTCGCGCTGCTGATCGTCCGTCAGCTTGGGCTCGGCCTCGCCGTCGGCGTGGCGCTCGGTTTCGTCGCCACTCGTGTCTTCTCACGCCTGCCGACCTCCGTGGGTTCCTTCGCACCCGTGGCTTCCGTCGCGGCGGCAGCGATCGCGTTCGGTGCCGCAGACGTCATCGGGGGCAGCGGATTCCTTGCCGTGTACCTGGTCGGACTCGCCGTGGGCAGCACGCCGTCCCGCTATCGCGGGCAACTCGTTGCGTTCCACGAAGGGCTCGCGTTCCTGGCCCAGGTCACGATGTTCGTCGTCCTCGGCCTGCTCGTGTTCCCCAGCGACCTGCCTCCGGTCATCCTCCCCGGCCTCGCGCTTGCGGCGATCCTGGCGCTCTTCGTGCGACCTGTCGCGGTGTGGGCCTCGACCTCGCTGACGCACCTCACCGGACGCGAACAGGTCTTCCTCGGCTGGGCCGGCCTGCGCGGAGCCGTGCCGATCGTCCTCGGAACCTTCGTTCTCTCCGAGAACGTCGAGCACGGGAAGACCATCTTCAACGCGGTCTTCTTCGTCGTCCTCGTGTCCGCGCTCGTGCAAGGAACCACCCTCGAGGCGGTCGCCAACCGGCTGGGACTGCTCGACGCCCGACCGCCCTCGGTGCCCCGGCCGATCGAGGTCGACGCGGCGGGCGAGCTCGACCTGGTCGAGTTCGACGTCTCGGCGGACTATGCGATCGCTGGGGCCGCCGTCCGCGAACTCGGCCTGCCGCGCAGCGCACTCGTGGCCGTCATCACGCGTGGCACCGAGACGATCCCGCCCCGGGGCAGCACCGTGATCGAGTCTGGCGACCGCCTGTACGTCCTCGTGCCACGTCCATCACGCGCCGATCTGGAAGATGTGTTCCTGCGCTGGCGGCGGCGCATCTAGTGCGGCGGCTCACAACGATTCACAGGAAATGATCGTTGTGAGCCGCCGCACCAATGTTTGTTGCAGAGGCCGGCTGCTGGCGCAGCCGGCCTCTGATCCTGAAGGGCGCGCGTCCGCGCGCCTGCCGCACAGTGGACGTTTCGAGCGAAACGTTGTGAGACGGCGCATCTAGTGGTTCGATGTGGGGTAGAGATGCCGTCGGGGCGTGTCTGGGCCCAGAAGCCTCATGGCCCAGCTCGAGGCGACTCCCGGCGCAGCTCCGCTGCCGGGAACGGGGTGTACTAGTCTCGCGCGGTGGCGAGGCTCGCCGTGATCGGCACCCTTTCCGTCGACCGCGTCGACGGCGGCCCGCCCACTCCCGGCGGCTGCCCGACGTTCGCGGCGGCAGTGGTCGGCGCAAGTGGCGGCGACGACCTGCTCGTCGCCCGGTGCGCCGAGCGGGATCGGCCGCTCTTCGACCCCGTTCTCACCACGCCCGGGCTCACGGTCCGCGTGCTGGCGGCCCGCGAGTCCAGCGCGTTCAGGATCGAGTACGGCGGTGACGAGAGATCGATGTGGGTCGAGGCCGTCGGCGACGGCTGGACGCCGGACGAGGTCGCGGCGATCGGCCGCGAGGTCGCCTGGGCGCACGTAGCGCCACTTTTCCGCACCCACTTCCCGGCCGTCACGCTGGCCGCCCTCGCCGCTGCGGGGTGTCGCGTCTCCCTCGACGGGCAGGGGCTCGTGCGCGTTGCCCAGACCGGACCGCTCACGCTCGACAGCGACTTCGACCCCTCATTGCTCGAACACGTGCAAGCCCTGAAGCTGTCCGAGGAGGAGGCCGCGATCGTGGCGCCGGACGGGCTCGACGACGAGGCCGTAGAGCGCCTCGGCGCACCCGAGATCCTCCTCACGCTGGGGTCGCGCGGCTCCGTCGTCCACTGGCAGGGCGAGCGGCGCCACGTGCCCGCCCGTGCCGTGACCGGTGTCCAGGCGACGGGCGCCGGGGACGCGTTCATGGTCGGCTACGCGAGGGCGCGACTCGACGGCGCCGAACCCTTCGCTGCGGCCGCCGCGGCCGGAGACGTCGTTACGCGAATGCTCGAGGCCCGGAAGGACGGTTGACCGGCGGGGCGGTGCTCAGGCCGGAATCCAGAGCGGCGGCAGGTCGGGCAACGAGCGGATGACGCGCGAGAGCGCTCCGCTCGTGACGAGCTCGGTCGCCGCCTCGATGTCGCCGGCGAGCATGCGGTCGGCGTCGACGTGCGGGCTCACTTCGCGCACGAGGGCGTGGGCCTGCTCGAGCGCAGTCGAGCTCGCGAGCGGTCGCAGGAAGTCCACGCCCTGCGCGGCGGCGAGCAACTCGATGCCGAGGATGCGGGCGGTGTTGGCCACCATCGCCTGCAGACGGCGCGCCGCGAATGTCGCCATCGACACGTGGTCTTCCTGATTCGCGGAGGTCGGCAGCGAGTCGACGCTCGCGGGATGCGCCAGCGACTTGTTCTCCGAGGCGAGAGACGCCGCGGTCACGTGCGCGATCATGAACCCGGAGTTGAGACCCGGCTCGGCCGTGAGGAACGGCGGTAATCGCGACACGCCGGCGTCGATCAGCATCGCGATCCGCCGCTCGGCGATCGCGCCCACCTCGGCGATCGCGACCGCCATCGCGTCGGCGGCGAGAGCTACCGGCTCCGCGTGGAAGTTCCCGCCGGAGACGAGCTCGTCCGTCTCCGCGAACACGAGCGGATTGTCGGTGACGGCGTTCGCCTCGCGCACGAGCACCAGCGCCGCATGGCGCAGCTGGTCGAGACACGCCCCGACGACCTGCGGCTGGCAGCGCAGGCAATACGGATCCTGCACGCGATCGTCGCCCTCGAGGTGCGAGCGCCGGATCTCGCTCCCGGCCAGCAGAGCCCGGTAGTAACGGGCGACGTCGATCTGGCCCGGCTGACCGCGCAGCTCATGGATGCGCGGGTCGAAGGGACCGTCGCTGCCGCGCGCGGCGTCGACGGTGAGGGCTCCGACGACAAGAGCTGCTTCCAGCACCGGCTCGAAGGTCAAGAGCGCGTGCAGCGCGAGTGCCGTCGAGACCTGCGTGCCGTTGATCAACGCCAGGCCCTCTTTTGGCGCGAGCGTGAGCGGCTCGAGCCCGGCTTCCGCCAGCACCACCGCAGCGTCGCGCGGCCGGCCGTCCTCCGAGAGGAAGGCCCCCTCCCCGAGGAGCGCCGCCGAGAGATGCGCGAGCGGTGCGAGATCGCCGGATGCGCCCACCGAGCCCTGGCTGGGGACGAGTGGCACAAGCCCCGCGTTGAGCACGTCCAGCAGCGCCTCGATCACGACCTCGCGCACGCCCGACGCGCCGCGGGCCAGTGATGCCGCCTTGAGCGCCAGGACAAGGCGCACCACCGGAGCCGGCAGCGGCTCTCCCACGCCCGCTGCGTGAGACCGGATCAGACCCAGCTGCAGCGTCCCGAGCTCGTCAGGCCCGATTCGCTCGGTCGCCAGCTTGCCAAATCCGGTGTTGACGCCGTAGACGGGACGGTCGGCGCCCGCGGCCGCGGCCACCACCTCGGCCGCTCCGCGCACGCCTGCCCAGCACGCCGGATCGAGCTCGACTGGATTCCGACCGCCGCGAATGGCCTGGACCTGCTCGAGGGTCAAGGCGCCAGGCGTCAACCGGGTCACGCCGGCCTCCTCAAGCCACGGCGAGGAGGTCGTCGGCGTACGTGATCGACGTTCTGCGGATCACGCCGTTGGCGTCGGGCTCGTAGTGGCCCATGCGCCACAGCGCGGGCGAGTAGACGTGGATCGAGGTCCCCGGCCCTTCGCCGCCGTGGCGCACGCCGTGGATGTACGTGGCGTCGAACCGGAATGAGCCGCCGGTCGGATGCAGGTTCGTCTTCTCGTAGATGAGACCGTCCGCTCCGCGCGAGAAGTAGTCCTCGTTCAACCACCCCTCACAGACCACAACGCCGCCCTCGGAGCGGTCGTGGTCGTGATACCCCGTCGACTGACCTTCGAGCCAGCAAAGGACCCAGACGTCGACATTCGGATCGCGGTACAGGTGGTGATAGAAGCGCACGTCTGGGTCGTGGCGCACGACCGGGCGCCACAACGCTTCCTCCTCCAAAAGGGCGAGCGCCAGTGTCTGGCAGCCTTCCTGGCCCAGATCGTGATCGGCGGGGCAGCGGGCGGCGATGAAGCCGGCGATGTCGGTCATGTGAGGATCCTCGTCGGGTTGTCGGACAGAACAAGTTGCGCCGCGGCGTCCCCGAAACCACGGACGGCGGCGAGGGTCGGTGCCGGGTCGACCACCGGCGTGTCGCTGCCGTACACGAGACACTCGACACCGAACGTCTCGATGCACAGCTCGATCGCCCGGCGTCCGTACGTGGCGGTATCGAAGAGCACATCGGGGTCGAGGGTTCTCCGCACGTCGACCCCTCGATGGGCCAGACGTTCGTGCTGAAATGGCCCGCCGCCGGCCAGGATCGCGAAGACGAGTCGCAGGCGCGGGTAACGGTCGCGACCCCCGGCGAGCCAGGACAGGTAGGCGGCCTGCATCTGCGCGGTGTAGCCCGCGGTCCAGCCCCACCAATCGGGGCGACCGGGGTGTGGGACAGCGGCCTCAGGGTGCACGAAGACGACGCCGCCGACTGCGTCCGCCTCCGCCAGCACCTGATGCTCCTGCTCACCGTAGAGCGCCGACGCGCCGACGGAGACACCCGCGAAGCCCTCCCGCAGGCGCCCGGGCGCGAGAGCGGCGAGGCGCCCGCCGCTTCCTGCCACGGTCGTGACGATGCCGTCCAGCCATGCGTTGGTGCACTCGTCTTGCTCCGCCGCGGGAAGCGACTCCACGCCGAGGGTCGACTGCAGCGACAGAAGCGCGATCTCGACCCCGTCGCGATCGAGCGCTTCGATACGCCGCTCCGGGTCGTGCGCCGCCGCGTCGAAGCCGAACTCGCCCTCCACCGTCACGAGGCGGTCGCCCGTGAGGCGTGGCGGCGTCCGTCTGGACCGCAGGAGCTCGATGAACGCATCAGGCCAGAGGTGCTGGTGAAAGTCGATCGTCGCCATCGAACCACCCATTCTCCCATTCTCGGCGGATTTCATCAACCGGCAGCCGTTTCCGTAGAATGGCAAAGATGGAAGGGACGCGATCGGTGACCCGAGCGCTCACTATCGTCGACGCGATCGTCTCCACGGACGGCGGCTGCTCGCTCAGCGACGCCGCACGACTCGTCGAGCTGGCGCCGAGTACGACGCTTCGCCTACTGCGCACTCTCGAGACGCAGGGCTACGTGCTGAAGGGCGAGGACGGCCGCTACATCGCCGGCCCGACGCTGCTTCGGGTCGGCGCCTCGGCCTTGCGCCGGCACCCTTTCCTCCACGTCACCCGGCCGCATCTCGAGCGGCTGGCGGCCGACACCGGCGAGACCGCGAGCCTCGGCGTCCGCGAGAGCCGTGACCGCGCCGTCTACCTGCAGTCGGTACCGAGTCCGCACGCGGTGCGGCACGTCGGCTGGGCAGGCCGGGCGCTTCCGCTTCGGGGCACCGCCCTCGGCTCGGCGCTTCGCGCTGCGCTCGACGACGGCGGTTACGCCGCCTCGCGCGATGGACCCGAACCGGATGTGACCGCTATCGCAGCCCCTGTGCAAGCGGCCGACGGGACTATCATCGCCGCCGTGTGCGTCACGGGGCCCACGTTCAGGATCGGCGACGACGACGTGGTCACGTTCGGCCGGCTCGTCGTGGAGGCCGCCTCGGCGCTCTCCCTCGAGCTCGAGACCGTCGACACGCGATGACGGCGCCTACTGACGTGGAACGGGTGGTCGAAAGGCTCGTCGGCGATCTCTCCCGCGTCTCGGCGCCCCGCGGCGGCGAGCTGAACGCGCGCTCGTGGCTGACCGAGGCGCCGCTTCGCATGCTGCTCAACAACCTCGACCCCGAGGTCGCCGAGCATCCCGAGGAGCTCGTCGTGTACGGCGGCACGGGCCGTGCGGCCCGCTCACACGACGCCCTGCGGGCCATCGTTCGCACCCTGCTCCGGCTGGGAGACGACGAGACGCTGCTCATCCAGTCGGGAAAGCCGGTCGGCGTGTTCCGAACACATGAGGACGCCCCGCGCGTGCTGCTTGCGAACTCGCTGCTCGTGCCGAGGTGGGCGACCTGGGCGGAGTTCCGGCGCCTGGAGGCGGAGGGGCTGACCATGTTCGGCCAGATGACGGCCGGTTCCTGGATCTACATCGGCACCCAGGGCATCGTGCAGGGGACGTATCAGACGTTCGCGGCCGCGGGCGAAAAGCACTTCGGCTCGTCCGATCTGCGCGGACGCACGATCCTCACCTCCGGGCTGGGCGGGATGGGGGGCGCGCAGCCGCTGGCGGCGACGATGGCCGGTGCCGCGATCCTCTGCGTCGAGGTCGACCAGTCGCGGATCGACCGGCGATTGGAGACGCGCTACGTGGACGAGCAGGCGGCATCCCTCGACGATGCGCTCGGGCGCGTGCGCGCGGCGGCGGCGGCGCGGGTGCCGCTGTCCGTGGCCCTGCTCGGCAACGCGGCGGACGTGCTGCCAGAACTGGTGGCGCGCGGCGAGCGATTCGATCTCGTGACCGATCAGACGGCGGCTCACGACCCGCTCTCCGGGTACGTGCCCGGCGAGGTGCCGTTCGAGGAGGCCGCCCAGCTGCGCCGCCTCGACCCCGATCGGTACCTCAAGCTCGCCTCCCGCTCGATCGTCGCCCACTGCCGCGCGATGGTCGAGTTCGTCCGCATGGGTTGTCATGTTTTCGATTATGGAAACAATCTGCGAGGTGAGGCCGCTGCCGGTGGACTGACGGAGGCCTTCTCATACCCGGGCTTCGTCCCGGCCTATATCCGACCCTTGTTCTGCCGCGGTGTCGGCCCCTTCCGCTGGGTGGCGCTCTCGGGTGACCCGCAGGACATCACCGTCATCGACGAGATGCTGCGGGAGCTCTTCCCGGAGGACGGGCTGCTGCAGCGGTGGCTCGAGCTGGCACCAGAGCGTGTGGCGTTCCAGGGGCTTCCGGCGCGCATCTGCTGGCTTGGCCTCGGCGATCGGGCGCGGGCAGGCTTGGCGATGAACGATCTGGTGCGGGCTGGTCGCGTCTCGGCGCCGATCGTGATCGGGCGCGACCACCTCGATTCGGGCTCGGTCGCCTCGCCCTATCGAGAGACGGAAGCGATGCGGGACGGATCAGACGCCATCGCCGACTGGCCTGTGCTCAACGCTCTGCTCAACACGGCTGCCGGCGCGACGTGGGTCTCCGTGCACCATGGCGGCGGTGTCGGCATCGGCAACTCGATTCACGCCGGCATGGTGGTGGTGGCCGACGGAAGCGAGGCGGCGGGGCGGCGGCTCGAGCGGGTGCTCACGGCCGACCCTGGCACGGGCGTGATGCGACACGTCGACGCGGGGTACGACGAGGCGGCCGACGAGGCGCGGTCGTTCGGGCTCGACCTGCCGAGTGCACGGCTGTGACGGCGGTGCGCGACCGCCCTCGGCTGCTGGTGCGCGACCTGGCGCAGGTTGCAACACCACCCACAGCCGCGAGCCCGGCCCGCGGCTCCGACCTTGGCGACGTCCGGGTCGTCGAGGGGGCATACGTGCTCTGCGCCACCGACGGGACGATCGAAGCGGTCGGCGCGATGGCGGAGCTCGATGCGGTCCGGGGTTCGCTCGACGGGGACGTGGTGGACATCGACGGCCGGGGCCTGAGCGCGATCCCCGGCCTTGTCGACTGCCACACCCACGCGTGCTTCGCTGGCGACCGCGTCGCGGAGTTCTCGTTGCGGGCGCGCGGTGCCTCCTACGAGGAGTTGCACGCGGCGGGCGGTGGGATCCTCTCCACCGTCCGGGCTACCCGGGCGGCGACCCCCGACGAGCTGGTCGAGGTGACGCGACTGCACGCCGGCTGGATGCTCCGCCACGGGACGACGACGTTCGAGGGAAAGTCGGGATATGGGCTCGATCGCGAGACCGAGCTCGCCCAGCTGCGCGCCGTCGCGCAGGCCGGCGGGGTGCCGACCTGGCTCGGCGCCCACACGGTTCCGCCCGAGTACGCCGGTGCGGACGGCTATCTCGATTTTCTGCTCGAGGAGGTGCTCCCCGAAGCCGCACGGCTGGCCGAGGCCGCAGACGTCTTTCTCGAACGGGGCGCCTTCGACGCCGTGCAGGCGCGCCGCTATCTCGCGGCCTGCCGCGAGGTCGGGCTCGTCCTTCGCCTGCACGGGGATCAGTTCACGGAGGCTGGGGCGATCCCACTCGCGGTCGAGCTCGGCGCGCGCTCGATCGACCATCTCGAGGCGACCGGCGCCGAGGGTGTGAAGGCACTTGCCACGAGCACCGTGGCCGCGGTGTGCCTCCCCGTGGCGGCGCTCGTCCTCGGGCGCCCGATGCCGCCTGCGCGAGCGCTCGCGGATGCGGGGGCGATCGTCGTGCTCGCGACCGATTTCAACCCAGGCTCGGCTTTTTGCGAGAGCCTCCTCTTCGTGTGCTCGCTTGCCTGCACCCAGCTCGGACTCGGGCCCGAGGAAGCGCTGGTGGCATGTACCCGGAATGCGGCTCACGTGCTCGGTCGCGGCGACCGGATCGGCGCCCTGGCACCGGGATACGCCGCCGACGTCGTGCTCGTCGACGCCATCGACTGGCGCCATCTCGCCTACCACGTCGCCGCCGACATCGTGCACACGGTGATCACGGGCGGTGAGGTCGCTTTCAGCCGTGACCCCGTCCGGGTAGGCGGCTGAGGGGCTCGCCGTGCAACTGCCCGGATTCGTCAACGCGCACAGCCACGCCTTTCAGCGCGCACTTCGAGGGCGCGCGGCCGGTACCGACTTCTGGACCTGGCGCGACGGCATGCTCGAGGAGGCCGACCGGCACACCCCCGACAGCGTCCGCGAGCTGTACCTCGCCGTCTACCGGGAGATGCTCGCGGCCGGCTGGACGGCGGTCGGGGAGTTCCACTACCTCGGCCTGGCCGAGGGGTTCGCAGCGGCGGACGCCGCCGGCGAGGCCGGCATCGGCTTCGTCTGCCTGCACGTCGCGTACGGACGCGGCGGACTGCCGCGCATGCGCCAGGACTCCGTCGTCACCTACCTCGACCAGGTGGAGACACTCCGCGCGCGCGGCATTCCGGTCGGCGTCGCGCCACACTCCGTGCGCGCGTGCTCGCGCGAGTGGCTCGAGGAGATCGGACGCTACGCCTCGGAGCATGGCCTGCCGCTCCATGTCCACGCGTGCGAGCAGCCGCGCGAGATCGAGGAGTGCCTCGCCGAGCACGGGTGCCGGCCGATCGAGCTCCTTGCGCGGACGGGCTGCCTCTCGGACTGGACGACCGTCGTCCACGCCACGCACGCCAATGGTGGCGAGCTCGACCTCCTGCGGTCGCACGGCGCGTCGATCTGCGCCTGCCCGACGACCGAGGCCGACCTCGGGGACGGGTTTCTCCCCGCGGTCCGGATCAAGCGCCGAGGCATACCCCTCTGCATCGGCTCGGACTCCAACATGCGCATCGACCCGCTCGAGGAGCTCCGCGAGCTGGAAGGAATCGCACGTCGCCAGAGCGGCACGCGTGGCGTGTTCTCCACGGACGACCTGCTGGAGATCGGCTCTGCGCGAGGGGCGAGGGCACTGGGCCTCGAGCACTGGGCGGCGATCGAGGTCGACACCGCACACCGCTCGCTCGAAGGCGTCGATCCGCTTCAGGTGGAGGGCGCGTTGATCGCGGGATGCAGCGCGGAGGTGCTGCGACCCGCTGGAACGCAGATCCGGCCGCAAGTACACCGCACCTGATCGGCTCTGCCATGATCGTGCCATGTGCGACCTCCACGGGCTTGCGCGGGACGGCACCGGGAGCGACGAGTGGGTCCTCGACACACCGCTCGTTCGCGGCTTCATCCACGACGTCCGGCACGCGATCGCGGACGCGGGATCGCCGGCCGACGCCTGCGAGCTGATCGAGCCGGGGTTCACGGCGCTGCTCGAAGACCCCACCTGGCTTCCTGACGAGTACCTGCAAGACGCTCCCGAGAGCGAGATGGGAGGCGGCATCGGCCAGTGGCTGCTCTTCCGCGCGGGAGACGGATCGCTGAGCCTCTTCTCGCTCGTCGTGCCGCCCGGGGCCGAGACGCCCGTGCACGACCATCTGGCCTGGGGTCTCGTCGGCCTGTATCGCGGCGCACAGCACGAGGACGTCTACGCTCCCACGCCGGAAGGGGGCGCGCAGTTCCTGCGCAGCCGGCCGGTCGCGCCCGGCGACTTCTATGCCCTCCTGCCGCCGGACGGGGACATCCACCGCGTCCGCACCGTCTCCGAGACGACGTCGGTCTCGATCCACCTGCTCACGAACGACACGGGCTGTGTCTGGCGACATCGCTACGACCCGGTGACCGGCGAGGCGAGCCCGTTCCGCTCGGGGTACGTGAACGCAGAGTGTGTGACCTTCTGACGGGTCTCCCCCCGCGCGAGTCAATCCCAACTGTGCGGGAAGCTGTGTTCTCGCTCGATCCGCTGCACATCGGCACGTCGCTCATCGGGCGTCACGTCGAACACCGGTCGCCCGGCGTTGCTCCTGCGACGGCGACGGGCGAGCCGGCGGGGAGTCCCGTCGACGATCGTGACCAGTGCGAGCGCGGCAGCCTCCCCCGGCGAGCGACCGCCTCCGTTCAGATGGTTCTCACCCGCCAAGCGCCAGAGGCGAAGCAGATCTCCATCCCCGATCTGCAGCGCTCGCGTCACAAGGTCGTCTTCGCCAAATGACCACACCTCCTCAGCGAGCGTCCACCTGTCGATGGAGACGAACATCGACCCAGGCGACACAGGGCGGTTCGGTCGCCGACGAAAGCGCCCGAGCATCCGGGAAGCATAGACCGGCCGGCGCAAGAGACCGTCTTGACAGCCCGGACGTGTAACGCTGGGCCGGCCGGAAGGCACTGTGGCGTCAACGGCTGAGAACAGAGACTGAGGAGCGAGGCAATGAGCGAGCGGTTCGATCTCGTCGTGATCGGAGGCGGTGGCGCAGGCGGAGAGGCGGCGCGGCGGGCAATCAGCGAGCACGGAGCGCAGGTCGCGGTCGTCGAGCGCCACCGCTGGGGCGGCGAATGCGGCGCCGTGGCCTGCAAGCCCACGAAGCAGTACGCAGCGGCGGCCGATCTTCTCCACGACCTCCGCGCGGCCGGTGCCGACCTGGGGATCGAGACGGGCGCCATCGGCTTCGACCTGGCTGCCCTGAAGGCGCGCAAGGACTGGCTGATCGGCGGGCCGGATCGCTGGCGCCAGCGCTTTGGCCTAGAGAGGATGACCCAGATCGACGGGGAGGCCGTGATCGTCGACGCACAGACGGTTCGGGTCGGGGACCGTGTGTTGACGACCGATCGCATCCTGGTCACCACGGGCTCGCGGCTCGCCGTGCCGCCGATCGATGGGATCGACGATATCGACTGGCTCGACAACGAGGCCGCCCTCGAGCTCACCGAGCTGCCGGAGGCCCTGCTCGTGGTCGGCGCAGGTGCGGTGGGACTCGAGTTCGGCCAGATGTTCGCGCGCTTCGGGTCGCGGGTGACGATCGTCTCCAAAGGCCCCGACATCGCGGGGCGAGCAGACCACGAAGCGGCGCAGGCGCTGCTTGCCGTGCTCGCCGCAGAAGGGATCGACGTGCTCACCGGGACCACGACCCGCTCGGTCCGCAGGCAGGACGGACGCGTCGTCGCCGCGCTCGACGTGGCGGGGGAGCAGCGTGAGATCACCGTCGATCGCGTCCTGCTGGCGTCCGGCCGCCGGCCCAACGTCGAGGGCTTCGGTCTGGAGGAGATCGGGGTGGAGGTCGTGCCGCAGGGGATCGTGGTGGACGAGCGCCAGCGAACCTCGGTCGCCGGCATCTGGGCTGCTGGCGATGTCGTCGCCGGCCTCATGCTGACCCCCATCGGTGCCTACGAGGGCCAGGTCGCCGTCTCCGACATGTTCGGAAGCGGTGCCCGGGCGTCCGACTACCACGCCGTGCCCTGGGCCATCTTCACCGACCCGGAAATCGCCGGCGCCGGCTTCACCGAGGAGGATGCGGAACGCCACGGATTCGACGTCGCGACATCGGTACTACCGGCGGCGAACCTGCTCCGGCCGTATTACACCGCTCGTCGTGACGACGAGGTGCACGGACTCGTCAAGCTCGTCTACGAGACCGGCTCGCATCGCGTGCTCGGGCTTCACGCCGTGCTGCGCGGGGCATCCGAGTTCATCCAGGGTTTCGCCGCCGCGATCTCGCTCGGTGTCACGGTCGAGGATCTCGCGCACGGCCACTACGCATTCCCCACGGCAGCGGAGGGCGTCCACTACGCCGCCGAGATGGCGCTCGAACGCGTTACCGCCTGACGCCCGTCACGCGTCGCCCGGCGTCTCCCTGACCGTGAAGGGGAGGCGCCAGCTCTCGGCAGCCTCGCCGTCGATCGAGAACCGCCACTCGTACTGGCCGGGCTCGAGATCGACCGGTGCCGAGTTCACCGCCACCGGGAAGTCGAGGTACGTGCCCGGCTTGAGCCCGGCCGGGCGGCCGACCTCGAACGGGGCGTCGTCGAAGATCACGAGCGGCTTCTCGCCGTCCTCGGTCTCCACCGGCACGGGCTGGCCATCCGCGTCGAGCAACTCGAGCCGCATCGAGTGGCGCTCGTTGGAGAGATGCCACGGCACCTGCACGAGGATCGCGATCCCAAACGGCATGGGGTCCGGACCGGTGAGCGACCAGCCGCCGCCGACGATCGTCAGCTTGCCGTCGCTCACCTGCGCGAAGTCCGCGAGCATCATCGTCACCTTCATCGGGTCGAGTGTCGCATAGCCAGCGCCGCGAACCGGGAGCGATCCGCCGCCGCGACCGGGAAGAGCGGAGAGAACACGACAGCCTCTGCGCCACGTGCGTGGGAGCAGGCGACCCGCGTCGCCTCCTCCAGCGTCGAACAGACTGTCGCCTCGGGAAGCAGCGGCCCGATCCGCTCGGCGGCGGAGCCGAACGCGACCACCCGCCGCGCCACCCGTGCGACCGTGAGACACGCCGACGCGAGCAGCTCCGCCTCGGCCGCGGATGCGTGAACCTCACCGCTCTCGAGCCTGCGAAGCCCTCCCACGATCAGCACCACCGACTGGTCGGGGAAGCCCTCGAGCGTGGATTCGGCCTTGGCCGGCGTGGCAGCCATGCCGTCGTCGACCACCGGCACGCCGTCGACATCGCAGACGACCTGCGCGCGATGAGGCGGGAGCACAACCGAGGGCACAGCGGCCTCGGCTGCCTCGGCGGATGCGCCGGCTGCCCGCGCACCTGCGAGAGCGATGGCCACACTCCGGCGCAGCGCGCCGGCCCAAGGCGCACCGGGCAGAAACCACGGAATGTCCTCCGGCACGACTTCCGGGGACCTCCCCCCGAGCACTTCCAGCGCGGCCGTATCGGCCGGATCGCAGACCACCACCCCGGCCTGCTCGAACAGCAGAGCCTTGGCCTGCCGGTAGGCGTCGAGCGATCCGTGCAGCTCCAGGTGATCGGGCCAGAAGTTCGTCAGCACCGCGACGTCCGCGCGGGCCCTTGTGCAGAAGGCCAGGTGTGAGCTCGTCAGCTCGACCACCAGAAGATCGTCCGGGCCGGCCGACCGGGTGCGGCGGAGCAGCTCGACCGTGGGCCACATGTTGCGAAAGCGCGACGCCTCGCTCGCCACGACGCTCAGACCCGCCGCCCGGAGTAGCTGCGCGATCGCGGACGTCGTCGTGGTCTTGCCCGCCGTTCCGGTGACGGCGACGATCCGCCCCGGCCACTCGTCGAGGAGCAGCTCGGCCACCGACGAGATCCGTGTCCCAGCCGCGCGCAAGGCGGCGACCCAGGGAGAGGTCGGGGGCGTCCACACGTCGACGTACGCAACGCCGGCGGGGTGCGCAGCATCACTGACCACCACGTCGCTGTCGCCCTGCTCGCGCAGCCACCGGACGAGCTCGGCCGCATCGACGCCGCGCGGGTCGACGAGCGCCGTCACTGTGCGGCCAGCACGCGGACCGGGGGACGGAGCCGCAGGTCCCGCCCCCCGATCAACGCCGGATTCTGCACATCAGCGGCCCACTTCGCTAGCCCGGATCGCTAGGGCCGGTCGGGTGTCACCGTGTTTGCGGGAAACCGAGGTCGATCTTGCTCGTGGCCGGGTCGGGCCAGCGGCTCGTCACGACCTTGCCGCGGGTGTAGAAGTGGATGCTCTCCGGCCCGTACGCGTGGGAGTCGCCGAAGAGCGACGCCTTCCAGCCGCCGAAGGAGTAGTAGGCGACGGGAACGGGGATCGGGACGTTGATGCCGACCATCCCGGCCTTCACGTCGAACTGGAACTGCCGTGCTGCGCCGCCGTCTCGAGTGAACAGGGCGACACCGTTTCCGAAGGGGTTGTCGTTGACGAGACCGACGGCCTGGTCGTATGTCTCGGCCCGCACCACGGAGAGCACCGGCCCGAAGATCTCGTCGCGGTAGCAATCCATCTCGGTTGTGACATCGTCGATCAGGGAGACGCCGAGGAAGAAGCCGTCGCCGTCCAGTGCGGTCTCACGGCCGTCGGCGAGCACGGTTGCGCCCTGTGCCCTGGCCGCCTCGATGTAACCGGCCACCTTGTCACGATGCTCGCGCGTGATCAGCGGTCCCATCTCGGAGGAGGGCTCCATCCCGTCGCCGACCTTCACCAGGGGCAGGCGTTGCTTGATCGCGTCCACCAGCGGATCGGCCACGTCGCCGACGGCGACGACGACCGACACCGCCATGCAGCGCTCACCCGCTGCGCCGTAGCCGGCGGAGATCGCGGCGTCGGCCGCCATGTCCACATCGGCATCCGGCAGCACGATCATGTGGTTCTTGGCGCCGCCGAGCGCCTGCACGCGCTTGCCGTTCTTGGTGCCGGCCTCGTAGATGTACCGGGCGATCGGGGTCGAGCCGACAAAGCTCACGGCCGTCACGTCGCGATGCTCCAGGAGCGCGTCCACCGCCACCTTGTCGCCGTGGATCACGTTGAAGACGCCGTCCGGCAGCCCGGCCTGCTGCAGCAACTCGGCGACGAACAGCGACGCCGACGGATCCTTCTCCGAGGGCTTCAGCACGAACGTGTTGCCGCACGCGATGGCGGGCGCCCACATCCACATGGGCACCATGGCGGGGAAGTTGAACGGCGTGATCCCGGCCACGACGCCGAGCGGCTGGCGGATCGAGTACACATCCACGCCGGTCGAGGCCTGCTCGGAGAACCCGCCCTTGACGAGCGTCGGGATCCCGCAGGCGTACTCGATCACCTCGAGACCGCGCGCGACCTCGCCCATCGCGTCGGACAGCACCTTGCCGTGCTCCAAGGTGAGGATCGTGGCGATGTCCTTCAGATGGTCGTGAACGAGCTCGCGGATGGCGAACATGATCTCCGCGCGCTTGCCCAGCGAGACCGAACGCCAGGACTCGAACGCCGTCCGGGCGCTGGCGACGGCAGCAGCGACCTCGTCCACGGAGGCGAGGGCAACGGCTCCGGTCTGCACCCCGGTCGCCGGGTTGAAGACGGGGCCCTGCCGGCCGGAGGCACCGGCGACCCGTGCGCCTCCGATCCAGTGGGGGATGTCCTTCACAGCGCCCGTGGCAGACGGCAGCGGCGCATCGGCGAGCTCGGTCATCGTCGTTCTCCTTCGAATCTCGTGGTTCTGTGAGGGTAGCTCGCGGACGCGCCCGGCGCGTGGTCGCCATCGCGTCTGCGGCCAGGCACAACCGGTGTCTGACAGAAGTCAGACACCCCTTGCTCCCCGCGCCGATCCGCCGGCCTGACCGCTGGCGCTTGCCGCCGAGCAGGCTGCCCGCTGGTGCCTGACTTCAGTAGGCACCGGTATTCCGACCGAGAAGAGGGCGCTACAGGTCGCCGGAGAACGTGTCGCAGCTGTTGGCGTCGGCGGACTCGAAGCCGTTCCGGAACCACTTCATGCGTAGCTCGGACGATCCGTGCGTCCAGCTCTCCGGGCTGTCCGCGCCGAGCCGGTCGTCGCCCACTGCGGATGCAGCATTGAGGCCCTCCTCGATGTCGCCCTCCTCGAGGATGCCGCGCTCGTATGTCGAGTACGCCCACACGCCCGAGAGGCAGTCCGCCTGCAGCTCGAGCCGCACGGACAGCTCGTTGGCCGACCCGGGGTTCTCGCGCTGCTGGCGGCGCATCTCCGGCTCGATCCCGAGCTGGTTCTGGACGTGATGCGCGACCTCGTGCGCAATCACGTATGCCTGGGCGAAGTCACCCGGCGCGCCGAAGCGCTCCGACAGGGTGTTGAAGAAGCTGACGTCGAGGTAGACCTTGTTGTCCGCCGGGCAGTAGAACGGCCCGGTCGCCGACGAGGCGGGGCCGCATCCGGAAACCGTGCCCGAGGTGAACACGACGACCGGTGCCCGCTCGAAGGTCTTCCCAGCCCGCGCGAACTGCTGCGTCCAGAAGTCCTGGACGTCCTTCGACACGAACTTGACGAGCTCAAAGCGATCGTCGGGAGCCACAGGCTCGGTACCCGTCGGCGCAGGGGCCTTCGGGAAGGGATCGATCGGCGAGACGCCGCTGTCGAACCCGCCACCGCCCGAGCATCCCTTGAGCAGCACGAAAGCGACAACGGCGACGACGATGAGCAGACCCATCCCGCCACCACCCTTGCCTGTCGGCAGTGGGAACGGCAGGCCTGACCCACCGCCCCTTGGGAAGCCGAAACCGCCGCCGCCCTGCCCGCGACGGTCCTCGACATCACCCGATCCGGGGAGCTTCTTCCATTTCACGGGCGGAACTATACGGTGATGCCGGCCTCCGCAAGCGGTCGACGCGCCCAGGCGAAGCTCGTCCGGTACCAGCCCTCGAACGGCTCGAGCGTGACGCCGTTGGACGAGGAGTGCACGAACCAGCCCGACCCGAGGTTGATGCCCGCGTGACCGACCTCCGCCGGCCTCGACTTCGTGCCGCGCGACCCGAAGAAGAGCAGATCGGCAGGGCGCAATCGCTTGAGCCCGATGCGGGCCCCGCGGCGGACCTCGCCGCTCATCTGGAACGTCGTTCTCCCCGAGATCACCGACGCAAGCCTGGTGCCGCTGGCTGCCGGGTCGAGCTTGAACACCCGCCAGACCAGACCCGAGCAGTCGAACCCTCCCGGCAGCTCCGTCGGCAGCACCGGCGAGCGCCACACCTGCTGCAGCCGGTCCGATGAGCCGGCGAACACGTAGGGATTGCCGACGAGCCGGACGGCGCGGCGCAGCAGCGCCCGCTCCGGCCCCGCGAGCTGTGGCACCCGCAGGCGCTCGACCGCTTCCCGCACGCGTGCCCGGCGGTCGGCGCCGAGCTCGATCAGCGCCGCCAGAGAGTACGCCGCTTCGGCCTTGTTGACGAAAGCGGTCGGGGCGAGCTCGAGCAGGTCGTCGTCCTGCGGGTGGTTGAAGCGGAAGCCCAGCAGGCGCGCGACCGTCTCCGTGCCGGTGTACGGCCTCGGTCGCAGGCCGGCCCGTCTCAGCACGTTCCGGACCCGCTGCGCCTGCGGGCGCAGCCCCGCGGCCCGGACGAGGGCGGCATCGAGCTCGGCCACCGTGACGGGAGCATCCAGCTCGGCGGGCAGGTGCGCCTCGGTGCCGAGCCGGACGAGCGCGAGAAACACCTCGCCTCGCGTGACCCGTTGCGCGGGGTCGAACGAGGCAATGGTCGGCGCGAGCAGCCCGGCCGTGACCACCGTCCGGATGTGATCTCGCGCCCACGAGGCCTCGACCTGGGCACCATGATCGACTCCCGCCGCTGGAGTACGCAGCGCGACGGCCGTCGACGAGGCGGCGAGGGCGACGGAGCAGACGAGCAGGATCAGGGCTAGGCGGCGCATCGAGACCTGTATCGACTGGGACGCCCAGTCCTTAAAGGAAGATTGCGTGTGTTCAGTAAGGGAAACGCGGCAGCTACCGTGAGGACATGCGTGCTCTCCTTGTCCTCGGCACGATCCTTGCGCTCGCAGTGACCGCAACCGCGGTCGCGGCGGAACGGCCGCCGGCGCCGAAGATCTCGGGTATCACGCTCGAGGGAAAGCGCATCTCGCTCGCGCAGTTCAAGGGACGTCCGGTGATGCTCAACGTCTGGTCGTCGTGGTGAACGACGTGCCGGAGCGAGGCGGGTGCCTACGCAAATTGGGTCAAGAGCGCGGCGCGCAAGAACAAGAAGCTTGCCTTTCTCGGGCTTTCGGCATCCGATACCGTCGTCGATGCGAGAGCGTTCCAGAAGTTCTTCAAGTGGACCTGGCCGTCGATCCAGGATCCGCAACGCGCGCTCTCCAAGAAGTTCGGCATCGACTACCAGCCCGCCTTCGTGCTGATCGACGCCAAGGGCCGCTTCGTCGGCGGGTTCCTCGGCGGTGGCAACCCGCAACGCTGGAGCGCCCTCCTCGCACGTCTGTGAGCCGCCGCCCGCGGCGGGTCCCTTCAGGGGCTCATCAGGAGGTGCGAACGCCGCCGGCGAGCGTCTGAAGAGGCCCCCGCCCGTCTACACCGTGGCGGTCGCCGCGCGCGTGATCAGCACGTCGCCGCTGACCGTGCGCACCTTCCCCTCGACGACCGACTCCCGTTCGGGCGCGTCGGCCACGCTCTCGAGCTCGCTCTGCGTGTCGCCGCTCACCGAGGAGACATCCAGCCACACCGCGAGGCCGGGGGCGAAAGCAAGGCGCACGTCACCCGAAACGCTCTGGATGGACGCGTCACCACCGCCCGTGACGGTCACGTCGACGTCACCCGAGACCGTTGACACGGTGGCGCTTCCTTCCACGAGCTTTGCCTCGAGATCACCCGAGACGAGCTTGGCGTGGAGATCCCTGCCGATCCGGGCAACAGTGACGTCGCCCGACGCCGTGTTGACCGAGGCGCCCCCGGCCACGGTGTTCACCTCGAGGTCGCCGCTGGCGCCGCTGAACTTGAGGTCGCCGGTCACCGTGTCCACGGTCGTGTCACCACTCTCGGTCTTCACGCTGGCGTCTCGCAGCGAGCCCGCAACCACGAGATCGGACGCTGCGCAGCCGCAGTCGAGCGACGATCCGGCCGGACAGCGCACACGGATCGTAAAGCGCGATCCTCGCCGCCCGAGCGCGAAGAGGCGCTTCGGCTGCTCGATCAGGACCTCGTGCCCGTCGGCACGCTCACGGAGCTCGACGCGCATCCCGTCGATCAGCTCCTGTGCGCCTCCGCGCCTTGCCACAATCTGCACTTCGGTGCGGGGCTCGTCCCACGTGGCGATCTCGACGTCCGGCGAGCCGACGCTGATGCTGACCAGCGTGTCGCCTGGCGTGTCGAACGCGAAGTGACGGTCGGTGCTCATGCTGGCCCCCCGAGAAGCGGCCGCTGCCTCGGCCGGCCGCAACCACACGACGCGGGGCGAAGAGCTGACAAAAGGCCTCTCATCGCCATCCCCTCTCGGCCGGTCGCTCGCGACGGATACGCACCCCCGGCTCGCGCGATGCCCTTCCCTTCCCAGCGCGCTCCGGCACCAGGTGTTTGTGGAACCCACCGAACAACACTCCGAACATGGCTCCTCCTTCCCTCAGCTCCGGGCGAAGCCCTGAAGCCGGTTCCCTGATTTCCGTTGCGGTGTCCGCGGCTCGAGGCTGCGTCGCAATGCTCGAACGATCCACGCGTTCGTGGAGACCCCCTCGCGCGCGGCCTCCGCCTCGATCGCCGTCTTCACGGCGTCGGGCAAGCGGAGCGTCAGCCGCGCGCTGGCGTCGTCGGCGGCCACGGGCACCACCGCGTCTGCCACGTCGTCCTGGACGACGACCAGTTCTGGCTCGCGACCTGCCAGTCGCAGCTCGACCCGGCCCTCGCCAAGCTGTGCGGAGAGCGTGAGCGCTGCTTCGGAGAGCACGTCGAGGAGGTGCAGATGCACCGACGATCCGACGGCGTCGGACAGGCGCCGGCCCGCCTCCGCCAGATCGTCTCCTCCGAGCGCCGCAGCAGCAGCCAGCTCCGACTGGATCGCGCGGACGTGGGTCTCGATCTCCACGGTGTCATTATGACATCACTATTGATGTCTGTCAAATGTCAGATTGGCAGAACGAGACGTCATCGTGGGTAGCCTGCTAGGTTGGAGCCCTGCCGGCGGCTGAGACCTGCGGACCTGCCCGTCCGGCGGCACCTGTGCATGGAGCCGTGCTCCACCGGCGGCGAGGAGGCAGAACCTAACGTGCAGAACGTCGACCCGCTCGACCTCGGCCTGGCGGCCACGGTCAGGCATCTCTACCCGCTCTGGCGCGCCCAGGGGCGACACGTCGCGCTCGCCGTGGCGCTGGCGCTCGTGATCACCGTGCTCTCGCTCGCGATCCCCGTGCTGATCCAGCGGACGATCGACGAGGCGATCGACGGCAACCGACCCGAGCGCCTCGCGCCCTACCTGCTCGTGATCCTCGCGGTGTCCGCCGCCCGCTTCGCAGCGAGCTTCTTCCGGCGGTACGCGACGGCGCGGATCGGCATCGAGGTGGAGGCGAAGCTCCGGAGCCTGCTGTACGACGCCTACCTGCGTTACCCGCGGGCGTTCTACGACCGGCACGCCACGGGCGAGGTGATCTCGCGGGCCACGAACGACATCTATCCCGTGCGCTACTTCATCGGCTGGGGTGTGGTGCAGGCACTCCAGAGCGTGATGATGCTCGCCGGCGCGGTGGTGGTGCTCGTCAGCGTGAACCCTCGACTGGCGTTGTATGCGGGCATCGCGCTTCCTCCGATCGGTCTTCTCACGTGGGTCTTCGCGCACCTCGTCCACCCCATCTCGCGCAGCGTGCAGCGGCGCAAGGGCGAGCTGACCGAGGCCACCGACGAGGCCGTGGTCGGCATCGAGATGGTGCAGGCCTTCGGGCGCGAGGACGATGTGCGCGAGCGGTTCGGCGGACGTGCCGAGGCGGTTCGCGCCGAGACCATGCGCCAGGCGCTCGTCGAGGCCCGTTACCTCCCGCCCTTGATCTTCCTGCCGACGGTCGGCATCGCAACGGTCCTCTGGTTCGGTGGTCGCGAAGCGATCGACGGACGCCTGACGATCGGCGAGTTCACGCTGTTCATCACGCTGATGCTGCAATTGACGTGGCCGCTCGAGGCGCTCGGGTGGATCGTCAACCTCGGCCAGCGCGCCATCGCATCGGCCGGACGCAGCTTTGCGTGGCTGGATGCGGTGCAGCCGCTGCCCGAGCCGGCTCATCCGGCTCCGTTGGCGGAGGGACGGCTCGGAGTCGAGCTCAGGGCGGTCCGCTTCGCCTACGGGACGGGCACCGAGGTGCTGCGGGGCATCGACCTCGAGATCCCCGCCGGGCAGATCGTGGCCGTCTGCGGACCAACCGGGGCGGGCAAGACCTCGCTGCTCCAGCTCTTGCCTCGATTCTACGACCCCACCCACGGCACGGTGCTGATCGGCGGACTCGACGCGCGTGAAGTGTCGCTGCTCGAGTTGCGGCGGGCCGTGACCATCGTCACGCAGCGTCCCGTGCTGTTCTCGCAGCCGCTTCGCGAGCTGCTCCTGGCAGCCCGTCCCGAGGCACCCTGGGACGAGGTGCTCGCGGCGTGTCATGCGGCCGGCGTGGATTCCTTCGTCGACGACCTGCCCGACGGGTTCGACACGCTGATCGGCGAGCGCGGGGTGAATCTCTCCGGCGGGCAGCGCCAACGTGTAGCGCTCGCCCGGGCGCTCGTTGCAGGGGCACGCGTGATCGTTCTCGACGACCCGATGTCGGCGGTGGACACCGAAACGGAGCACCACCTCGTGACGAGTCTCCGTCCGGCTGTCACCGGGAGGACCGTACTGATCGCGAGCCAGAGGCTCTCCACGGTGCTCGTGGCCGACCGCGCGGTGGTGCTCAACGACGGCGTGATCGTGGAGGACGGCCCGCCGCGGACGCTGCTCGAGGCGCGGGGCCCGTTCGCGCGGCTCTTTGGCGACGAAGTGGTGCGCGCGGCATGAGACGTCCTGTGTCAACCACCGGAGCCCGGCTTCGCCGGGCGGGAGCCGTCGCCGGCGAGGAGCGTGCGTGAGCACGCGACCCATCGGGCTCGGCCGCTTGTGGAACTACACCACCGGGCTTCGCCGCCGGGTGATCGTGGTGATGGCGCTTGCCACGCTCTCCGCGGCTGCGCCGGTCGCCGGATGGCTCCTCGTCGACGACGCGATCGACGAGGGCATCCGCGCCGGGGACACAGACCGGCTGCTGACCTCGCTGATCGCGTACATCGGAGTCAACGTCGGCTCGTGGCTGCTCGGCACCGCCACCTGGCAGCTGCTGTCCGGCGTCGGCGTGCGGATCGTGCTCAACGTCCGGCGCCACCTCTTCGAGCACCTCACGTCCCTCTCTCTCAAGTACTTCTCGGAGCAGAAGGCCGGCTGGATCATCTCCCGGCTGACGTCAGACGTCGACGCTCTCTCCGACGTGCTCAACCAGGGACTGCGCACGCTCGTCGTGAACACGCTCACACTCGTCGCCGCGATCGGGGGCCTGTTTCTGCTCGACTGGCGCCTGGGGTTGGTGGCGCTCGTCGTATTGCCGCCGGGCGTGTTCGTGACCCGCTGGTTCCAGCGTGCGTCCCATGTCGCCTTTTCGGATACCCGCACCCGCATTGCGGCCGTGACCGCGCAGCTTGCCGAATCGGTGGCGGGCATGGCGGTCATCCAGGCCTACAACCGCGAGCGCGCCTTTCAGGCCGAGTTCGAGAAGCTCAACCGAGAGAACCTCTCTTCGAACCTCTGGGCGCAGAAGCTTTCCTCCGTCTTCTTTCCGGCCATCGAGTTGCTCGGCATGGCGGCCACTGTCGCAGTGATGTACGCGGGCGCCAGGATGATCGACGGGGGCTCGCTCGAGATCGGGACGCTGATCGCCGCCATCGGGATGCTGGGTCTCGTCTTCCAGCCCCTGCAGGAGCTCTCCGAGCTCTACAGCCAGGTGCAATCCGCGAGCGCGGCGATGGAGAAGATCTCCACGATCCTCGACGCCGAACGCGACATCGAAGACGCACCACACGCCACCGAGCTGGGTCGGATCGACGGGCTGCTCGAGCTCGATCACGTCTCGTTCGCCTACGGCCGCACTCCCGTCATCCACGATCTCACGCTCACGATCCCGGTCGGGGGCTGTCTCGCGCTCGTCGGAGCGTCGGGAGGGGGCAAGTCCACGACCGCCAAGCTGATCGCGCGCTTCTACGACCCGGCGTCGGGCGTTGTGCGCGTGGACGGGCACGACCTGCGAAGCGTCAAGCTGCGCTCGTATCGCAACCAGCTCGGCGTCGTGCTGCAGGATCCGTTCCTGTTCAGCGGCACCCTCGCCGACAACATCCGCTTCGGCCGCCCCGGGGCCACGGACGACGAGGTGCTCGCCGCGGCACGGGCGGTTGGCGTCGATCGCGTCGCCGACCGTTTCGGCGACGGCCTGGCCCACGTGGTGCGAGAGGGCGGCGCCGGCCTCTCGGCCGGCGAGCGCCAGCTCGTCTCCATCTCGCGTGCGCTGCTGGCCGATCCGCGGATCCTGATCCTCGACGAGGCGACGTCCAACATCGACCGACCCACCGAGGTGATGATCGAGCGCGCCTTCGACACGCTGCTCCGCGGCCGCACGTCGATCGTGATCGCCCATCGGCTGTCGACCGTCCGCCGCGCCGACGAGATCGTCGTGCTCGAGCACGGGCGCATCGCCGAGCGCGGCACCGAGGCGACCCTCTTGGCGGGAGACGGGCCGTTTCGCCGGTTGGCGGAAGCGCTTGGCGCCTAGAGCACCCAGGCGTCGTCTCGCAGGATCGGGGTGGCGTTGCCGGCGGCGTCGAGACCGTCGACGTCGACCTCGGGGCCGCCGACCATGAAGTCGGTGTGCACCCCGGAGACGTTGACGCCCAGCTCGAGCAACTCCTGCGGGGACTTGCCGTCGGTTCCTTCGACGGCCATTGCCAGCCCGGCTCCGAACGCGATGTGGCATGTGGCGTTCTCGTCGAAGAGCGTGTCGAAGAAGACCAACCCCGTTCGCTTGACGGCCGATTCCCCGTCCACCAGGGCGACCTCCCCGAGCGAAGCCGCCTGATCGTCGATCGCCACCTGTCCGCGGATGATGTCCGCCCCTTCGTCGGCATTGATCTCGACGATCCGCCCGTCTTCGAAGCGCATCCGCAGGCCCCGCACGACCGCGCCGCCGACCGCGAGCGGATACGTCGATCGCACGGTGCCGCTGGCGCGGCGCCAGTCCGGATTCGTGAAGACCTCCTCCGTCGGCAGGTTCGGAATGTGCACGATCCCGCTCTGCGTGGTGAAGGCCGCCGAGAGCCACGATGCCGCCGGCAGCAGCCCGACAGTAAGGTCGGTGCCGGGTCCCCGGAAGTGGATCGCGTCGAACCGTCGTGCGCTGAGATCCGCCGCTCGCTCCTTGAGCTTCCGATCGTGCGCGTGCCAGGCGGCGACGGGGTCGTCGGCGTCCAGGCGCGTCGCGACGGCAACCGCGTCCCACAGGCGCTCGACGTCCGGCTCGCCGAACACTGCGGTCGCCCAGCCTGGGGTCGGCGCTGAGACGATCACCCAGTTGAACACGCGCTGCTGGATCATCGGCAGATAGATGCGGCGCTGGTCGGTCGCCTCCGAGCGCTGGACGAGCGACGGGTCGAGGTCGGCGAGGAGCGTCGGTTCGGGATCACCGGTGATCTGAATCACCGCCGGCCGATCCTCACCCCATGACGTCACCCAGTCGAGCAAGAACTGCGGCGACGTCCCGAGCGAGTCGACCGGCCCGAACTCGATCGCGGCGCGGCGCACGTGCTCGTCCCTGTAGTGGACGATGACGCGCCGAGCGCCCGCGCGATACGCCTGACGAGCGATCGCCCGAGCGACCTGTGCGTGCTCGACAAGGCACAGCACCACCACGTCCTGACCTTCCTGGACATTGGCGCCGACCTTGATCGCGAGCTCGGCATAGCGCTCGAGCCGCCGGTCAGCGCTCATCGACCGCGGATGACGCTGCGCCTGTGCACCGGAGGACCGGCCTGAACCTATTGGTCTCTCCGGGAAATCCGCTCATGCTTCGCGCGGCTGCAAACACATCGCAGGGCGTCGTCCTCAGTCGCACCCGTACTCTCCGGTACGGGCGCTCCCTGCGTCCTAGCCCCGCTCGGTTTTCGCCGGCGAACCACGCCCGGACTTCCCGGAGAGACCACTAGTCGCCCCAGTCGAAGTCGCGCGAGCGACCCCACAGGCTCTCGTCGAGCGCAGGACCTTCGACTGCGTCTTCGCCGGGCCAGGGAAGTGAGGACGCGACACCGACCGGGACGGCCTCGACGACTTCCATCGTCTCCTCGAGGCGGGCCTGCTCCTCGGACTTGAACAGGGGATGGTTCTCGAAGGGATCCTCGGCGGAGTAGCGGTCGAGCGGCATGTTCCCGTCGAGCTCTGCATTTTGCTTCTTGAGCTCCAGGTGCTCCTGGATGATGCGTGCGAAGGTGCTGTCGATCTCAGCCTGCATGCGCTTCCTGTTCTCTCGATTGCAATGCGCGGCCGCACGTCAAACGGCCCTGTGCAGTGTAACCCGTGCCGAAAGCCCTGCATAGAGGCACCCGTCAATCCGCCCGCGCGGCTTCGGTGGCGCATGTGCGAGACTTCCTGCATGGCGCCCGTCCCGAAGACACCCATCGGTCTGGTCTTCGCGGCCTACAAGCTGTGGAAGCGGCTGCCGTCGAACCAGCGGCGGCAACTACTCGAAGCCGCCAGGAAGCATGGCCCGGCCGTGGCCGAGAAGGCCGCCGCGGCCGGCAAGCGGGCAGCGCGTACCCGCCGGTAAGGCCCGGCGACTTCAGCGATCAGATTGCGAGCGCATCGTGCACGATGCGGTTTTGCTCGCGCTCGTGGGCCGTGGGATAGCCCTCACTCGGGCTCGCACGCCACGGCCGGCCCACGTAAGAGACGGTGAGTCCTCGACCCGGCGCGGCCGCGGCTTCCTCGAGGCGGTGACGAACGCTGCGCCATGGTCCCATGTTCTGCGGCTCCTCCTGCGCCCAGACGACCTCGCGGAGCGCCGGGAATGAGCTGACGAGGGCCGATGCGGCCTCGAGCGGGAAGGGGTACAGCTGCTCGACGCGGGCGACGGCGACGTCGGGTCTCGAACCGCGCACCTCGTGTTCGACGATGTCGTAGTACACCTTGCCGGAACAGAGGACGAGACGGGTCACAGCAGACGGATCGGCCCCGGCGTCGGGGATCACGGACTGAAACGTTGCCGTGGTGAGGTCGGAGACCAGCGACGACGCCTGTTTGAGGCGAAGCAGGCCCTTTGGCGTCATCACCACGAGCGGTCGGGCCGTGGCATCCAGAGCCTGCCGGCGCAGTAGATGGAAGTACTGGGCGGCCGTGGTGCAGTTGGCGATGCGGATGTTGTCCTGGGCGGCCAGCTGCAGGAACCGTTCGAGCCGGGCGCTCGAGTGCTCGGGCCCGTTCCCTTCGTAGCCGTGCGGAAGCAGCAGCGTGAGACGGCAGGTCTGCCCCCATTTCGAGCGGCCTGCCACGAGGAACTGGTCGATCACGATCTGGGCTCCGTTGGCGAAGTCCCCGAATTGCGCCTCCCACACCACGAGCGCGTCGGGTGCGGCGACGGCGTAGCCGTACTCGAAGCCGAGCGCGGCGTACTCCGAGAGCGGCGAGTTGTAGACCTCGAAGGCCGCGTGCGACGTCGGAAGCAGCTGCATCGGGCAGCACATCTCGCCGGTGCGCGGGTCGTGAAGGACGAGATGCCGATGGGCGAAGGTTCCGCGTTCCGTGTCCTCGCCCGTGATGCGAATGGGGATTCCGTCCTCGAGCAGCGTCCCGAACGCGAGCGCCTCCGCCTGGCCCCAGTCGATACCGCCGGTGGAGAGTGCCTCGCGGCGCCGGTCGAGTTGCCTGGCCAGCTTGCCGTTGACCTCGAAGCCGGCTGGCCACGTCAGCAGCGCCGCGTTGAGTGCACGCAGCCTCTCCTCCGCCACCGCCGTCACCACCGCTGCACCCGTCTCCACTGCCTGTGCCCTCTCGGCGGGTGCCGGCGACTCCGGCACGGCGGGCCCCTGGGCGATGGCCGCCTTCAGCCGTTCATGCGCCTCCCGCAGCGTCCTCGTGACCTCGGCTACCAGCGCGTCGGCCTCGTCCTTGCTGATCACCCCATCCGTCACGAGCGTCTCGGCATAGCGCTCACGCACGGTGGGCTGCGCCTGGATCCGCTCTACCTGGAGCGGTTGGGTGTAGGCAGCCTCGTCCTGCTCCTGGTGACCGAAACGTCGATAGCCGATGAGATCGATGACAAAGTCGTGGCCGAACTCGGCCCGGTAGGCGAGCGCAAGCCTGATGGCGGCGATCGCGGCGTCGGGATCGTCGGCATTGACGTGGACGATGGGCACGTCGAACCCCTTCGCGAGGTCGCTCGAGTACCTCGTGGAGCGGCTGTCCACCGGATCGGTCGTGTAACCGATCTGGTTGTTGGCGATGAGGTGCAGGGTGCCGCCCGTGGTGTACCCCTCCAGACCTTGCAGGTTGAAGGTCTCCGCGACGATGCCCTGTCCGGCGAACGAGGCGTCGCCGTGAATGAGGATCGGCAGCGCGACCGTCGGGTCGTGGAAACCCGCGGCGGTGGAACGATCGGTCTGCTCTGCCCTGGCCTGTCCCAACACGACCGGGTCGACCGCCTCCAGGTGACTCGGATTGGGCGCGATCGTGACTTCGACCTCGCCGGCCTGCGTCGGCCGCAGGCCGGACGCGGGAAGGTGGTACTTGACGTCGCCGGACCCGCCTTCGGGATCGACGACGAGCGCGTCGTACGACCGCTCGCCCTCGAACTCGCGCAGGATCGACTCGTACGACCTGCCCACGGTGTGGACGAGGGCGTTGAGGCGCCCGCGATGCGCCATGCCGATCACGATCTGCTGCGCACCCGCGGCGGCCGCGACCTCGATGGCCTCGTCGAGCATGGGGATCATCACGTCGAGGCCCTCGATCGAGAACTGCTTCTGCCCGAGGAAGGAACGCCGGAGATACTGCTCGAACCCCTCGACCTGGGAGAGGCGCTGGAGCAGGGCCCTGCGTTCCTCGGGTGGCGTCTGCGCGCGGAAGCGTCCGGATTCGATCGCCTGCCGGAGCCACACCCTCTCCGCATGGTCGGAGATGTGCTCGATCTCGTAGGCCATGGTGCCGGAGTAGACCTGTCGGAGGTGCGGAAGCGACTCGAGGAGTGTCGCCCCGGGGACGTACAGCCGGAGCAGCCTGGAGGGGATCCGTGCTTGCAGTTCCGAGGTCAGCGCGGGTGTCAGGCGTGTCTCGTCGAGTGCGGGGTCGCCCATCGGGTCGGAGCCGAGAGGGTCGAGTCGCGCGGCAAGGTGCCCATGCATACGCAGCGCCTTGACGAGCGCCGTCGCAGCCGCGACACCGCCGAGCAATTCGCCGTCCGCGGCGGAGACCGGCGGCGCGGATGGTGGGGGCTCGGGCGAGGCGACCGGCGGCGGGGAGGCCACCGCCGTGTCTGCCGGAACGACCGCAGCCGCGGTTTCGGCGATCGCCGGCGGCGCACCGTTGCCACCGGTCTCTGCCGGTGCCGCGGCGACCGAGACCGTGCCGGGGAGCGGCAAACCGGGGAGCAAGGCCGCAAGGTTGCCGGTGCCGGACTCGAACAGCGAGCGCCATTCGGGCGGCACCGAGCCGGGTGCTTCGAGGTAGGCGTCGAACATCTGCGCGACGTACCCGAGATTGAGCCCGCTCACCATTCCCTCATCCGATCGTGGGGCGCCTCGACGCCCTGGACACCTAGATGATGGCGTTTTCGGTGATGACCGCGATAGTCATCCCCGCGACAAAGCCGACCATGGCCGCACCGAGTGCGAACAGGACCAGCCGGCGGTAGCGGTCGCTCATCCGTGCCGCAACGAGAAGCAGCACCCCGGAGACCAGTGTCATGCGTGCGGGCCTGGCTTCGAGCTGCAGGAGGAGACCAAGGCCGCACGCGATCGCCGAGAAGACGATCGAGGCCATCGCGAGCAGCCCGGAGATCGCGTCGCCGGGACGTTGGCGGAGGGAGTCGGCGGCCGTGCTTGTCATCGCTCGGCTCTCACGCTAGCAGCGCGCCCGCCGGGCGAGGGTCGCCTCTGTGGTCTGTCCGGCGGCGGTCTGCGGCCATCCACGCGCCGCGCCCACGGCTCGCGGGGGAACGGGGTATCGCCGAGTGGCACGCGTCGCACAGGTGCGTCCGGTCGACGCGGTTGTGACCGTACGGCCCACCAGACGACGAGGGCCAGATACACCACCGGGATCTTCAGCAGGAGAAGGAGAAAAATCCCTTCCGACATCCTCCGAGTGTACGTCAGAGGTGAGGCGCCGTCACGTCCTGGAGCCGAGCGCGGCGGCGGCGGACGACGACGAGTGCGGCTGCGCCGTTGAGCAGACCGCCGGCAAGCGCCATCAGGAGCAGCCCGGGCCCGTAGACCGTGGTGGTCGATTCGCCGCTGCGCTGGACGGCCGCGAAGACGATAGGCCCGAGCCTGACGTCGAACCCGCCGCCGGATCTCATCGCCACGACAGAGAAGACCGTCACGACGCCGTACGCGAGCACACCGACAGCAAGCGCGCCGAGCGCGCCCGCTCTCAGGACAGACATGCGTTCCTCCCATCGTTCGTGAGGACTGTGAGCCCGACCGCGTGACCGAGCCAGGTTGCGCTACAGAGCGCGAGCGCCAGGCTGCCGGTTGTCTCGGCACAGACAGCCGCGACCAACCCGGTTCCGACCACGAGCCCGGGCCCCGCTACGGCAACGCGTCTGCGCACAGCCGGAAGAAGCTTCGCGTGGAGCACGAGGACACGCAGGCCGGCGAGCACCACTGCCGCAGGGCGGCGGCCGAGGGCGAGCGCATGTCCGAGCTCGTGCAGCACGATTCCCGCCCCCGCGCTCGAGGCGACGCCAATCGCCACTGCCGGGTCGGAAAGCCCCTGCACCAGCGGGAGCGCCGCGACGCCGGTAACGAGGGAAGCTCTCGGCCCGAGAGCCCGCACCATGGAGAGAGCGCGAGCGAGCCCGCCCCCTGGGCACACAGGGCGTCGGACGACACGTCCGGGAGGCAGCACGCCGGCCGGGAGTAGCCGCAGCGCCAGACGCAGCCGGCGCCGGAGATACCCCTTCGCCGGCCGCACGTTCGCCAGGTAGCGCCGGTTGAGCGCCCACGCGAAGACGAGGACATCACGCTCTGCCGTCTCCCGCAGGACACCATGGGCGGCGACGACGCGCTCCACGACCTGGTTCAGCGTCTCGCCGGTCTCAGCAGACGCAAGTACCAGACGCGCGGTCGCGTTCACCGGCCACATGCGGTCCTGCACCTCGTCGGCTACCCCGTTCGCAGCCAACGTCACGCAGGGGGCGAGGCACAACCGGTCGTCGAGCGCGAGCATCAGCGCCTACCAAGGACGAGGTTGGAGAAGAGCACGACGGCTCCGAGCGAGACGGCCGAGACGTACGCGGCAGCCACCAGTCCCGGCGGGACGCCTGAATCCGCAGCACGGTCGACGGCCAGGCCGCCGGTGGAACCAAGTGCCCCGGAGATCACGACGAGTAGTCCGAGCGCGACCGCGTCGGACGTCCCTCCGCGATCATCTGCCCCTGCGACGGATCCGGCGACGAGACCCGACGCCCAGAGGAGAAGCGCCAGCACGAGCACCGGACCGACCGCAACCCCATCTGTACCGGTGAGGGCGGCCAGGGCGATGACCACAGCAGCGGGCCCCAGAGCAACCACCGCCGATCCGCCGGCCGCGCCAAGCGCCGCAACTCGCGCCGGTGCGACTGACCACAGCCAGCGGCCGCCCGCGCCGAGCGTCACCGCCCGCAGCGGGGCCAGGCCGCCGAGCAGCACCACGGCGCCGAGTGCCAGCAGCAGGTACGTCGCTCGCTCCGACGCAGCAAGATCGAACGCCAACGCCGAGGCGATGGTGAGGACGCCGATCGCACAGGCGGCACGCGTCGCGAGCCTCGTGTCCGACCGCCGGATGAGCATCAGCCCGAAGGCGATGGCAGCGGAAAGTGGTGCCGGAGCAAGGAGCGGGCGCGAGCGCGTGCGGGTTGGGCTCTCGTTCGGCTCGTGCGGGTCGCCGACGGCGATGAGCCACGCACATCCGGCGGCCAGCGACGCGACAACGGTCGCGAGAGCAAGGCACCAGGCGCCGGAGCCTCCTGCCGCGAGCAGGCGCGCAATCGCTCCGACGGGCTTCGCGTGGAGGTTCAACCCAACCACCACGGTCGATGCGGTCGCAAACGCCACCGTTGCGGCCCCGCGGCGGCGGATCCGGCGAAGCCGCTCGAGAGCGGCTGCTGTCACCGCGGCGGCCCCGCAGGTGACTCCGGCGAAGCCGATCACGATCGCCGGGTCAATAACCGCCGCCCGCGAGCCGTGTGCCAGGAGCACGGCGACGGGAGGAAAGGCCACGATGAGAGCGGACACGACCAGCGGGCCCGCAAGCGACGTACCCCGCACGAGCGGAGACACGGGCAGCGCCGCCAACTGCCTGCCGGGTCCCCCGATACCTCGAAGCGCGAGAGAGCCGAACAGGCCGACGGCGCAGCCGCACAGGACGCATCCGACGGCGAGCGGCTGCAGGACAGAGTCGGACGCGAACGTTCCGGTCAGGGATCGGCCGAGCGCACTCCCCACTCTTGCGGCGCCCCAGCTGAGCAGGAGCCAGACGAAGATCGCACCGGACGCGACGAGCGGGGCACTCGCCGCCCGCCGCCGGGCACGTCGGAGCAGCGAGCGAAAAGCGGCGTCAACGAGTGGCGAACGCGCGATCAGCGCCGTCACCCCCTCGACGCCGAACCTGCGCGAGCAGTGTCTCCTGCACGCACGCGGTGACCTCGCGCGGGGAGCCGGTAGCAACCACGTGGCCGTCGTCGAGCGCGACGACGCGCTCACAGGTCGCGCGAACGAAGCCGTGGTCCTGCGTCGCGAGCAACACACCTGCTCCGTCCGCCGCCCGCTCGCGAAGTACGTGGGAGAGCGCGGCAACGGTTTTCGGGTCGAGCGCAGCAGTCGCTTCGTCGACAAGGAAGAGCGCGGCCGGCAGGGCGAGCGCTGCAGCAACCGCCACCCGGCGCCGGAGCCCGAGGGAGAGCATGCCGAGCCGTTCGTGGCGCCGCGGGCCGAGGCCGAACCGCTCGATCATCGCATCACCGGCCGCGTCGCCCTCTGGCCCGCACCGATGAAGCGCCGCAACGAGACGGACGTGCTCGACGACGGTGAGTTCGTCGAAGCCGCCCGGGACGTCTGGAATGAAGGCGACCTTGCGCCGCGCCTCGATCGATCCGACCGGCTCACCGGCGACGGAGACCTCACCTCCGTCGTGGTGCAGAAGTCCGGTGACGACGCACAGCGTTGTCGTCTTGCCACACCCGTTGGGGCCGACGAGGCCGACGATCTCGCCGTGCGCGACAACGAGGTCGAGCCCGCCGACGACCGTGCGGCGGCCGAACCGCTTGACGAGACCGTCGATCCGGAGTGGGTCGGGAGAGCTCGTGAGAGCCCTCCCGACCGGCTGGCTACTTGCCGTGGCAGGCAACCTTGAAGCCCTTCCAGGTGAGCGAGATCTCGGGGTTCCCGCCCTTCTGCTTGCAATACGTCGCCCAGGCGAGCGCGAGCAGGTATGCGAACCCGACCCAGACGACCCACCACACGACCTCGTCGACCTCCGCCTCGTCGCTGCCGAAGGCGATCTGCGGGGCCTCATACCCCAGCTGCGGGGCAAGTGCAAGCGTTGACATGCTCGGTCTCCTTCCTGTCATGACTCGATCCACACACATCCACGCTAGGGCGCAAGCTGCGACAGGGGTGTGCCAACTCCGTGTCGAATGTGTGACGGACAACACCGCAGCCGAGATCACGACGGAATCCGCCCCGAGGACGGTGCGTGCCTTACATCGCCCTAACCAGCCGCCTGTACGGTCGGGGGCTTCCGTCGCAGACCAGGAGGAATCGCCCGTGAAACGCCTCACCGCCCTCACCGTCATCGCCGCCGCTCTCGTCGTCGCGCTGACCGCCACGACCGCACCGGCCGCCGACCGCATGTGGGTCGGCTTCCACGACGACCCCACGCTCCGCTTCGACGCGGGAAGGCAAGCCGCGTTCCTGCAGGCGCGTGCAGCCAACGCCACCGTCGTCAGGACCCTCGTGGAGTGGCATCGGGTCGCGCCCACGAAGCCGGCGAACCCCACCGATCCGTTCGACCCTGCGTACAAGTTCGACGATCTCGACGAGTACGTGCGGAACGCGCAGGCCGCCGGGATCGAGGTGCTGATGACGATCTGGGGGACGCCCGGGTGGGCGAACGGCGAGCAGAAGCCGCAGTTCCTGCCGACGAACATGGCGGACTTCCAGGCTTTCGCGCAGGCGCTCGCGACCCGCTACAACGGCCGCACCGCCGGGTATCCCTTCGTGCGCTTCTACGGGATCTGGAACGAGTCCAACCTGGCCACCTTCCTGCAGCCGCAGTTCGACGCGGCAGGCAAGATCGTGAGCCCGGCCAACTACGCGCGGCTCGCCGCAGCCGGCTACGCGGGGATCAAGGCCGGCAGCCCGGCGGCGCTGGTCGGCGTGGGCGAGACGTCGTCGAACGGTCGCGACAAGCGCAAGGCGGGTCAGACGGACACGGTCGCGCCGGCCACGTTCGCAAAGGGCGTCGCAGCAGCGAACCCCAGGCTCAAGTTCGATGCGTGGGCACACCACCCATACCCCGTGCCGGTGAACATGAAGCCGACGCAAAAGGTGCGGTATCCGAACGTGTCTCTGCTCTCGATGCCCCGCTTCGAGCAGGATCTCGACACCTGGTTCAAGCGGAAGAACGTCCAGATCTGGATCAGCGAGTATGGCCACGAGACTGCCCCCGGTGAGCCGAAGGGCATCTCCGAGGCGCAGCAGGCGCAGTACATCCCGCAGGCGGTCTCGCTGCTGAAGGCCGACCGCCGCGTGCAGATGTTCGTGTGGTTCGTGCTGCGCGACTCCTCGGGCAGCCTCTGGCAGAGCGGTCTGTACGGGCCGGACGGCCGCGCGAAGCCGGCAGTCGGTGCCTTTGCCGGCACCATGGCGCCACTCGATGCGCGGAACGGCAAGATGGTCGTGAAGGCGGGCAAGAAGCCGGTCGCCACCATCCACCTGCGCGAGTTCTGCACCAATAACGTGGTCGGGTCGCAGGTGGGATCGACGATCCGCGTCCGGCTCGGCAAGAAGCTCGTCGGCGTCACGCAGGTCGCGACGTCGCTGCTCCCGGACTGCACGATCAAAGTGCAGTTCCCCGTTGTCGTCGCCAAGAAGCGGACGTACACGGCCGAGGTCGACGCCAACACCTACAACGGAAACGTGGCCAAGCGGAAGATCACGATCGTCGCCGGCTGAGCAGCCCAGGTAGGGAGGCCGGGCGCTCGGCCCGGCCTCCACACCCCCTTGACTTCCCTCTGGGGGACGGTCTCGATGGTTGATCGGTGATTGGGGTGCGGTCGGGGGCGTTCACGACCAAGCAGCGTGCGGTGATCGGCTGGGCCAGTACCGGAGCTGTACGGGTCACAGACGAGCGCCGCGCGATGCGCCGTGTCGTGGGCGTGATCCGGACGTGCCGGAATTGCCGATCAACCATCTAGGGTGCTCGAGTGACCGCGACCCGTCTTGTCTCGATCGGACGGTTCGCCCGCCTCGCCGGGCTTTCGGCCAAGGCCCTGCGGAACTACGACGAGCAGGGGTTACTTCGCCCTGCCGACGTGGATTCGCAGACCGGATATCGGCTCTACGCGCTCGACCAGGTCGCTGACGCGCAGGCGATCAGGCAACTTCGCGAGCTCGAGGTGCCGCTTGCCGCAATCGCCGAGATGCTCGACGCAGACCCCGCGACGCTCCACGCGCTGCTGCGCAGACACCAGGGGGTGCTGGACGGCCGAGCTCGAGGACATCACGCGCCGGCTGCAACGACTCGTGGAAGGAAGGGACACGCTGATGAACGGAAAGCACACCGACGCCGTCGACGAGACAACGCACCGGCGCCTGGGGGTGGAGTACTTCAACGGCACCTGGGACCTGCTCGACCGGACGAGGTCGCCCGAGGACGACGAACGGATGGTGCACATGGCGCACGCTTCGCGCCTCCACTGGTCGTTCGTCGGCACGCCAGCCCACGCGGCGCGCGGCGAGTGGCTCTGCGCCAGGGTCTACAGCGTCCTGCGGCGCGACGAGCCGGCGCTCTGGCACGCGCGCCGAGCGCTGTCGCTCGTCGAGGCGGGCGGCGAGGGCTTCGAGGATTGGGATCTCGCCTCGGCAATGCAGGGCTTGGCTCACGCCCTGCTGGTCGGTGGGAGGCAAGAGGAGGCCATCGCGGCTGCACGCGAGTGTCGGGAGGCGCTCCAGCGGATCGCCGACCCGGAGGACCGCGCGCTGATCGAGAGTCAGCTCGACGAGCTCGACCTCGCGGTCTGAGGGAGTCTGCCGGCGGCCCATCGGCCACGCGCGATGCCTGACAGATAGCTGTTTCGATATATTGAAACCTATCGGGATTATGTACCTGACGCAGGGGAAACGATAGGCTTTGGGTCATGTCAGGACTCCGCGCATGCGCACAGGTGGGAAGGCTGGTCTGGAAGTGGACGCGACCTCCTGTGACCGTGGTAGCCCTATACATGGCGTACACCGGCGCGACGGGGAGACACCTGGTCTGGAAGAGCGGCCCGAGTGTGGTGGGCGAAGTGTCGCGCTATCTACAGAGTGTTACGACTTCCGACAGCGCACGCTCGCTGCTTGTTGCCTTGGGTGCCGTGGTGCTGTTCGCCGCATGGGGACCCACGGCGTATCGCAACGTGCGCTTTGCCCGAGGCGGTGCGCGTCGGGCACCCGGGGCGGCACCGATTTCCGTGTTCTTGCCAGAGCCATCTTGCTCCCGCCACCCTCTCGCCCACCCTGATGGGACTCTCATGGGAAGGGATGGTGTGTACTGTCATCTCGGCGTCAAGTCGACGACGGGCGCGGTCGTCAGAGGCTGCCGGGCGTCTCTACGCAGGGTTGAGGTTGCCAAGGACGGGAAGTGGGTCGCAGACCAGCGCTTCTCTCATCCGCTGCCCCTGAAGTGGGCGCATCACAGCCCGGACGAGCCGGAGGCCGAGGCCAAGGATATAGCCGCAGATAGTCCAGTCTTGCTAGATGTCATGTTCACTGACGAGGCGCACCCCGGGATTGCGTTCTTCGTCACGACCGACACAAAACCACGTGGCATCCCGACAGCGCTAGAACCAGGTGCGTACCTGCTGACGGTGCGGGTCGAACCAGCAGATTCCCCGAGCATCGACTTCAAGTGCGTTGCATCCGTTTTGGGCAACCTCGTTTCGCTCTCTCCATACATAGAAGGACCGCCACCCACGCCGCCGTCTTCGTCCGGCCAGGCGTTCGCAAAGTCCGTGTTAGGCCCGGTAACAGCGAGTGGTGCGATGCTCGCTGGCCCAACCGGCCCTGTCGCGATGCCTGGAGAACCGACCCCTGCCGCTTCGGTTACGGGTAAGAGACCAGCCGAGATGGCCCAGGAGTTACTCGGAAAGTTTGAGGCCCAGATCGGGGCGATATGGGAAGGTCAGTCCGTCCTCAGCACTGAACATGGTACGGGGCCGGTGGATGCAGCGAATGCTCTGCTGAGGCAGGCCAGACCGATCTGTGCGAGGTACTACGCCGAGCAGCAGTATCGGCTTGGACCTGACATACCTGATGGGGCTAGCGCATCTCACGTGGAGAGTGTGCTCACCAACGCACTACCAGCCCTACACGGATTCAAGAATCGGTACTCGAAATGAGACAAGCGCTCTCCTCACCGCGTCTACGCGGTCAGCTCCGCATAGGTGATCGCGTCGCCGTCGATCAGGGCGAGCAGCGTGTCGCGGAACAGGTAGGCGTTGCCGCGATTGTTGAACCGGAACGCGCACTCGTCCAGATACCGCGGCAAGTGCTTCTTCGAGAGCTTGTGATAGGCGCCGATCACGGAGCGATCGAACAGACTCCACACGGACTCAACCGTGTTCGTGTGAACGTCGCCGCGCACCCACTCGTCCGCCGAGTGGTCAACGTACTCATGGCGGGTATCACCGTCAGCGATACCGCGGTAGGAGCGATGGGAGTCGGTGTAGATCGCGTCGGCGTCAGGGGCCACCACGTCGGCAAGGAAGCCCTTGATAGAGGCGCTGGACGCGTCAGGCGCAACACGAAGCCTGACCTCGCCGCCGCGCTGGATAGCCCCGAGCACAACCGTTTTGTTGTCGCGCCGATGGCGGGCGGACTCCTTCCTGTCATTGAACCCGCCGAGCTTCCCGCCGACATAGGTCTCGTCGGCCTCGACGATCCCTGTCAGGTAGGAGGCTCCCTCGTCCTGCATCGCGTGGCGGATGCGGTGACAGAGGTACCAGGCGGTCTTGTAGGACACGTTGAGCATCCGCTTCAACTGGTTGGCGCTCACGGACTTCTTGGACTCACCCATCATGTACACCGCGAGGAACCACTTCCACAAGGGCAGCTTGGAGTCCTGGAAGATCGTGCCGACCCGAACCGAGAACTGGTAGCGGCACCCGTCGCAGTCGTACTGGCGGCGCTTCACGATGCGCGAGATCGACGTCGACTCGCAGCGCGGACACTCAACGCCATCCGGCCAACGCAGTTCCTCAAGGTACGCGTGGCACTTGTCCTCGCTGCCGAAACGCTCGATCAGCTCCGGAAGGTTCATCTCCTGAACGGTTTCGGGCACCTGACGACCAGCCATGAAGGACTCCTAAATGGGTAGACCGCGAAAGAAGGCCGGCGAGCTAACGACCGAGCAGGCCATCGCCAAGATGTTCCCGAAGAAAGTGGTAACTGCGGCGAAGGAAGAAGCCCGGATCGCTGATGAAAAGGCCACTAAGAAGGAGTCTACGTAGGCAATGACCCTGTGTCAAGTACATAATCCCGAAACCTATCGATACTTCGTCGTCATCCGTTGAACCGGCCGCACCACGGGGCCACGGGCTTGCACGGGATGCCGCGATCGCCTGCTGTGCTCCACTCGCGGCGATCACCTTGGGGCCGGCAGAGGCGGAGGCCACCGCCGATCTGTTCAAGGCCCTGGCCGATCCCGCCCGTGTCCGTATCGTCAACCTGCTCGCCACGAGCGGGATTCCGATCTGTGCCTGCGACTTCGAGCCGGCGCTCGGGCTCTCTCAGCCCACGGTCAGCCATCACCTGAAGAAGCTGACCGAAGCCGGTCTGCTCGAGCGCGAGCAGCGGACGAAGTGGGCGTATTTCTCATTGAGACGCGACGCCGTGGAGAAGCTGGCGGCAGTTGCCGACTTGAAAGGAGCGTGCTGCTGATGACCACCACGGCCGACGAGTTGCGGGAGAAGGTTCGGCGTCGCTACGCGGAGGCGGCCAGAGCCGTCACAGAGGGGGGCGGCGGGTGCGGCTGCGGGAGCGGGCAGTGCTGCACAGGTGAAAGCGAGTTGGCGAGCGCCGGCTTCGGCGAAGCGCTGTACGGCGTTGAGCAACGCCACGACCTACCCGCTGCTGCCGTGCTCGCTTCACTCGGCTGCGGCAACCCCACCGCAGTTGCGGAACTTCGCGAGGGAGAGACCGTGCTCGATCTCGGATCGGGGGGCGGCATCGACGTGATCCTCTCCGCTCGCCGAGTCGGGCCGACCGGCGTCGCCTACGGGCTCGACATGACCGACGAGATGCTTGCCCTCGCCCGCAAGAACGCTGCCGAGGCAGGCACCCCGAACGCCCACTTCCTGAAGGGTGAGATCGAGCAGATCCCGCTCCCGGCCGACTCGGTGGACGTGGTGATCTCGAACTGCGTGATCAACCTCTCGGTCGACAAGCCTGCGGTGCTCACGGAGATCGCACGCGTGCTGAAGCCCGGTGGACGCCTCGGCGTGAGCGACATCGTCGCCGAGAACCGACTCTCACCGGCCGACCGCGCGGAGCGCGGTGACTACACAGGCTGCATCGCCGGCGCCCTCTCGAAGGGGGAGTACGAGGCCGGGCTGGAGGCAGCGGGCTTCGAGGAGATCTCCGTCGAGTTCACCCATGAGGTCGCTGACGGGATGCACGGCGCGATCATCCGGGCGGTGAAGACCCGGGAGCCCGAGCGGAAGGGTCTCCCCGTGATCCAGCCCGCCACGAAGGCAGGTTGCTGCTGATGGGCGCGCCTACCGCAGCACAGGTGACGATCGCCGACCTCCGGCCGGAGCACTGGCCGGAGGTGGCGCGTATCTACCGGGAGGGCATCGAGACGCGGCTCGCGACGTTCGAGACGGAGGTTCCGACGTGGGAGCGGTGGGATGCCACTCACCTCCCGGAGCAACGTTTCGTTGCAGAACGCGACGGCAGCGTCGTCGGGTGGGCCGCCCTCAGCGCCGTCTCCGACCGCTGCGTGTACGGCGGCGTGGCCGAAGCCAGCGTGTACGTCGCCGCCGCGGCACGAAGAGGCGGTGTCGGCCGGGCCTTGCTGGGGCGGCTGGTCGCTTCGAGCGAGGGGGCAGGGATCTGGACGATCCAGGCCGGGATCTTCCCGGAGAACGAGGGGAGCCTCCGCGTGCACGAGCTCGCGGGATTCCGGATCGTCGGGCGGCGCGCACGCCTCGGCCAGCTCCACGGTGTGTGGCGTGACGTGTTGCTGCTGGAGCGGCGGAGCGACGTCGTCGACTGATCGGCGAAGGCGCGCTACGAAGTAGGCCTGCGCCGCCGAACCGGCTTTCGCCGCTTCCTCAAGGCCCAACGCGACCCGCCCCGCGGGTCGCCACAACCAGACCGGCCGCCCAACCCGGAGCTCGACCGCCCGCCGGTGGACGGACCGACTCGACCTGAAGACCGCTCGACACGATCAGCCAGGAGACGAACGAGTTGGAGTTCCACATGTCGCCCGTTCGCAGCTCGTCACGGCCCCAGACCGGGGTCGGCACCGAAGGCAGCAGCGCAAGCAGGCGCGAGGCGACGCCGGGGTCGGCCGAGAGACGCCGCGGGCTCTCCACTGCCTCCGCGAGATCCGGGATGGTCCCCTCGCGCCAGCAGCGCAGCTCGTAGCGGAAGAGCTTGAAGCGACCGAGGAGGCGGCTGCCGACGGCGCCTTCGGCGACGACGCCGCGCTCGGCACCGTCGCTGCCCCTGATCGGGGCCGACTCGATCACGAACGTGCCCTCCGGCGCCTGGACGATCAGCGCCGAGTGGTAGAGGTCGCGCCGCGGGCGCCGGTCGCGGGCGGCGACGAGCCCCTCGTAGACCTTTCCGTTCCAGCGTACGAACCAGCCGCCCGCGCCGAGCGGGAGCCAGTACAGGTCGACGGCCGCCTCAGCCATGCGGCCCTCCGTCCCGACTCAGGACGGTCCGGGTGGCATGCTCTCCACGGGCCACGGCTTGCCCCCGACACCCCAGTTCTTCGGGTTGTGGCCCTCCACGATCACCCAGGTGTGCTCGCGAAGCCCCTCGGCCGTTGCGGCGCAGAGAGCATCGGTGAGCCCGGCGATCAGCTTCTCGCTCGTCTCGTCGTTCACGCGGAAGTCGAACAGGTCGACACGGATCAGTGGCAATGGGTGCCTCCTCGGGAGCAGGATTCGCGTGGCACGCGGTGTCCGCCGACATGCTGCCTGTTCTTCGCATTCCGTGGTGCTCGCCTATCGTGGCTCCGATGTCCTGGCGCGAATCGATCGCGGTGCTGCGCGAGCGCAACCTCGCTCGCTACGCGGCGGCGACCGCGATCTCTGGGCTGGGCGCGGGGATGTCCATAGTCGCGCTGGCGTTCGCGGTGCTGGCGATCGGGGACTTCTCCGATCTCGGGGTGGTCGTGCTCGTCCGCGAGATCCCGATCGTGGTGCTGCTTCTGGCCGGAGGGGTGTGGGCCGACCGGGTCTCGCGCAAGCTGATCCTCGTCTCCTGCGACGTCGTGCGCGGCTCGGCGCAAGTCGCCACCGGTGTGCTGCTGCTCTCGGGGCACGCCGAAGTGTGGAATCTCGCCCTCGCGCAGGCGGTGTTCGGGATGGCAACCGCGTTCTCCCGCCCCGCGATCGTAGGGCTCATCCAGCAGGTTGCGCCGCCGGCGCTGCTCCACGAGGCGAACTCCGTGTTGGGGCTCGGGCGTAGCGTCAGTGCGATCGCCGGGCCTGCGCTTGGGGCGCTCGTGGTCGAGCTCTCCTCGCCTGGATGGGCGCTTATCGGGGATGGGGTCACCTTCGGGCTTTCGGCGCTCCTGGTTCTGGGGGTTCGTCTACAGAGCAGCCGTTCCGCAACCGTGCGGACGAGCGTGATCCGCGATCTGCGGGACGGTTGGGGCGAGTTCCGGTCGCGCACCTGGGTGGTGATCATGGTCTGCTACTTCGGCATCTTCCAGCTGACCTACTTCCCGGCGCTCTTCGTGCTCGGGCCGGCGGTCGCCAAGGACGAATGGAGTGGCGCGGGTGCTTGGGGAGCAGTGCTGGCACTGGGCGCCGTGGGGTCGGTCGTCGGCGCGGTGCTGGCGTTCCGGATTCGGCTGAGGCGTCCGCTGCTCGGCGAGGCGTTCCTTGGGATCTTCACCGCCCTCGTCATCCTCGCCCTGGCGATCCCAGCCCCCCTCGTGGTTGTCGCGGCCTGTGCGTTCGTCGGAAGCCTGGCGCTCGGGATCGCCGATCCCATCTGGTTCACGACCCTGCAGCGACACGTTCCGGAGCATGCGATCTCGCGAATCAGCTCCTACGATTGGCTCGGCAGCATCGCGCTCAACCCGCTCGGCTACGCGCTGATCGGCCCGCTCGCGGCGTCGATCGGCGTCGGCAAGACCCTCGCCCTGTCCGCCGGCGCCAACATGGCGAGCGGCCTCGGGCTGCTCGCGTTCCGGTCGGTGCGCGAGCTTGGCAGCGAGCCCGTTGAGGAGCCTGCGAACCCACCAGGCGGCGCCGCGGTGGAGTCAGCAGAGGCGTGAGGAGGAGCACTGTCCAAAAGCGCTGAGGCGGAGACAGGTAGCTGGCGCGCCGCCTTTGCAGGCCTCACCTTGCCTCTCCAAAGGAACCCACGCGCACGGCGACCTGCTTTGCCAGACGACCACGGATAGCCCCGATCGAAGGGCGGCACTCGGCAGGATGAAGGCTACGAGCACTCGCTCCGCGTCTTCCAGTTCGGAAACACCCGAACGGGTGATGAGAGCGCGAGGGGTCCGTTGTACAACTCACTGCAGCGGCGGTACCGGGAAGGGGTCGTAGGACCGACCGGGGGCAACCGCGCCGGTCGCATCGCCAGGAAAGGAGAGGCACCATGCCTCCAGCACCGAAGGCGACCGTCCTCGAGATCGAGGAGATCCGGGAGGACGCGGCGAGGAAGCACATCCGCGAGGCGTACGCCGATGCGGACGGAGCGCTCAAGTTCTTCGACGGGTACGTCGCCCAGAAGGAGAGGGCGCTCAAGGCATTCCACGCGGAGGTCGGCAAGAACCAGGAGCTTGCCGCAACCTTCGCGAAAAATCCGGTCGGCTTGCTGCAGGAGCGGGGCATTCTCGGCCCGTTCGACCGGATCAACATCGAGGGGCTGGTGAACCCGTTCCAGCCCTTCCCCTGGCCCTTCCCGTTCTGCCACTTCCACTATGTGCTCGAGTGCAGGTGGGAGAGGCACTGGGTGTGCATCCGGATCTTCGGCTTCAGGTGGTGCTGGCCCGTGTACCACCTCCACTGCCGGTGGGTCGTCAAGCTCCACTGCCACTTCTAGGGATGTCAGCCCGCGGGGCCGCGCAGGTCACGGCCCCGCGGGTCTCCGCCATCCCGAGCCCTACTCCGTGCGGAGGGACGGACTGCCGCGACTCAAGGGAGTGCGCACTCTCATTGTTCCGGATGTGCGGCGGCATGAGTTGCGCGTCTGACTCAAAGCGCAAGATGACGTGTGTCACCGAGGCTGACAACCTGGCGATTGTGGAAGTGGTCGTCCTCGAGGAGCTCCGTAATGCTTCCGGCCGGTGCCCTGAACAACAGGCACGCCGGAGCGGAAGAGATACGTTGTGCGCGTGGATGCACCCTGGTGGCGCTCGGCCGTCGTGTACCAGATCTACCCACGCTCCTTCTGCGACTCCGACGGCGACGGCATCGGCGACCTCGGCGGCATCATCGCGAGGCTCGACCATGTCGAGAAGCTGGGTGTGGACGCCATCTGGCTGTCACCGATCCACCGCTCTCCGATGGCGGATTCCGGCTACGACGTCAGCGACTACACCGCTGTCGATCCGGTGTTCGGCGACCTCGATGCATTCGACCGGCTGCTCGCAGGGGCGCGCCGGCGGGGGTTGCGGGTCGTCCTCGACTGGGTTCCCAATCACACCAGCTCTCAGCATCCCTGGTTTCTCGAGTCGAGGTCCTCGCGCACGTCCCCGAAGCGAGAGTGGTACATCTGGCGGGATGGCCGGGGCGAAGGGCCGCCGAACAACTGGCGTTCAGCCTTCGGCGGACCCGCCTGGACCCGGGACGAGGCCACGGAGCAGTGGTACCTCCACCTCTTCCTCCCGGAGCAGCCCGATCTCAACTGGGCCAGCCCCGAAGTTGTCGAGGCCATGCACGGCACTCTCCGCTTCTGGCTGGACCGCGGTGTCGACGGGTTCCGGGCGGACGTCGTCAACCTGATCGGGAAGGACGAGACGCTGCCCGATCACCGGGACGAGCTCCTGCATCTCGATATCGCCACGCACCACGACCACCCTCGTACGCATGAGCTCCTCCGAGACATCCGCGGGCTGCTGGACGAGTACGAAGGCGACCGGGTGATGATCGGCGAGGTGCCGCTCGACTCCCCGGAGAGTCTCGCGGGCTACTACGGGGCCGGCGACGAACTGCACACCGTCTTCAATTTCGCCCTCATGCACGTCCCGTGGTCGGCCGAGGCGTTCGCGAAGGCGTTGGTGGATGCGGAACGGGCGCTTACAGCCCCGGAGGCGTGGCCCTGCTGGGTGCTGTCCAATCACGACCAGCCTCGCCACCGCACCCGTTTCGCCGCCTCGGAGGAACGGGCGCGAGCTGCCGCAGTGGTGATACTGACGCTGCGCGGCACGCCGTTTCTCTTCGCCGGTGAGGAGTTCGGGCTGCTCGATGCCGACGTCCCCTTCGGATCTCGCGTCGATCCGGGCGGGCGCGATGGCTCACGCGCGCCCATCCCCTGGGAGACGGCGCCGCCTCACGGGTGGCCGTCGCCTCCCTGGCTGCCCTGGCCACCAGAGCCCGGGCTCCGGAACGCCGAGAGCGAGGAGGCCGACTCGGATTCGCTGCTCGCGCTCTACCGGCGCCTGCTCGTGACCAGGCGAGGCTCGGCGGCACTGGCGTCGGGGAGCTGGCGACTGCTCGCGGCCCCGGCCGGCACACTCGTGTACGAGCGACGGTGCGACGACGAAGTGCGGCTGATAGCGGTGAACTTCACCGACGAGCACCTGGAGGGTGTGGACGCGAGCGACGGCTGGCGGATCGAGGTTGCCACCCATCGACGACGCGAGGGACGGGGCTGGGACGGCTGCCTCGAACCTGCGGAAGGGGTAGTCCTGGCGCCCGTCTGACCCGGCCCGGGCCCGCGACCTCGATCAGGCGCGGGCGCGATGCAGCTCGACCACGTGCCGGTAGACGGCGAGGTACTCGTCCACCATGCGGCCGACGTCGAAGCGCTGCTCGACCGTCGCGCGCACCGCCCTGCGGTCGAGGCTGCTCGTGAGGTCGACTGCGGCCGCCGCCTCGTCGCTCGACCCGACCAGGAAGCCGTTCTCGCCGTGCCGCACGATCTCGGGCATCGATCCGCGCGCAGTCGCGATCACGGGCGTGCCGCAGGCGATGGCCTCGACGACGCTGTACCCGAACGGCTCCTCGAAGTTGGCCAGGTGCAGGAGCGCCCGGGCGGCACCGAGCGCGTCACTCCGGGCTTCGGCGGCGACGACTCCGATGTAGGTGATGCGTTCGCCGTCGATCCGTGGCTCCACGAACCGGGCGAAGTACTCGCGATCCTGGACGATCCCGGCGAGGATGAGGGGGAGACCTGACCGCTCGGCCACCTCCATCGCCTCGACCGTGCCCTTGTCGGGATGGATTCTCCCGAAGTACAGCAGGTGGCCACCCTCGCCGGAGCCCAGCGCCAGTTTCCGCATGTCGATGCCGTGATGGATGGTTGCGACGTAGTCGAGCTTGTCGCTTCGGTCTGCGTCACTGATCGCCACGTAGTACGAGCTCCTGTCGTACTTCTCGAACACCGGCAGGATCCGCGGGGACGAGAAGCCATGGACCGTCGTTAGCACCGGGGTGCCGACCAGGCGGCTGAAAGCGAGCGGCAGGAAATCGAAGCTGTTGTGGATCAGGTCGAACTCCCCGGCGCGCTCGAACACCGCCGAGATGTGCAGGGCCTCCCAGACCTTGGGGTCCAGCCCGGGATCCTCCGAGTACCCCGTTGGCGCCGAGCCGACCAGGTTCGCCCGGGTCTGCGAGTCCGCCGTGGCGAAGAGCGTCACGTCGACGCCCCGCTCGACCAGACCCTCGGTTAGCAGCGAGACGAACTGCTCCCACGGACCGTAGTGCCGCGGCGGCACCCGCCAGGAGATCGGTGCCAGCATCGCCACCCTCAACGTCCCGGCGGCCGCACGAGAAGACCCCATTACCGGCAACGATAGCTCCCGTTCTCGCCGGAGCTTCCGCCCGGGCTGGGCAGCCGGCGCCGCCGCCGG
>JBJXGY010000002.1:0-11309 GCA_046160185.1 Gaiella sp.
GCCGACGCGGTCGTCGCGGTCAGCCCCACCTACGCAGCGGAGATCCGGCGGCCGGAGCACGGATACGGGCTCGACGGGCTGCTTCGGGAGCGCGGCGATGCGCTCGCCGGGATCCTCAACGGAATAGAGACGGACGTCTGGGATCCGACCGCGGACGCCGCCCTCGAGCGGCCGTTCGACGCAGCAACGCTCGGTGCCAAGAAGGGGACGACGGACGCCCTGCGAGCAGACCTCGGCCTTGCCCGGCGAGAGGTTCCGCTTCTCGTACTGGTGACGCGCCTGACCTGGCAGAAAGGGATCGACCTCCTGCTGCCGGCGCTGCCGCTGCTCGGCGGGATCCCCTGCCAGCTGGCACTGCTCGGCGCGGGTGACAGCGACCTCGCGCACAGCCTGCGGTCCGCGGCCGACGCGGCTCCGGACGACATCGCCTTCGTCGAAGGCTACGACGATCGCCTCTCCCACCGCCTCCTCGGCGGCGGCGACATCCTGGTCATGCCAAGCCGCTACGAGGCTTGCGGCCTCTCGCAGATGCAGGCGATGAGGTACGGGACGATCCCCGTGGTCACCGACGTGGGTGGCCTACACGACACTGTCACCGACGCCGACCGTCACCCGCGCACCGGTACCGGCTTCGTGGCGGGCGCCGCCGAGCCGCTGGCCGTCCTCGACGCCATCCACCGGGCCTGCCGCGCCTGGCGCGTCCCGAACCGGCGCCAGGCGATCCAGCGGCGCGGGATGAAGCGCGACTGGTCGTGGCAGCAGCCCGCCCGCGAGTACCTTCGCCTGTACGGCGCCCTCTCGGAGGTGAGCTGATCGGCTACGGTCCGAGTGTCGTGGCAGACATCCTCGTGATCGTCCTGGCAGGTGGCGAAGGGAAGCGTCTCGCTCCGCTCACGAACGACCGCGCCAAGCCGGCCGTGCCCTTCGCCGGCTCCTACCGGCTGATCGACTTCGCGCTCTCCAACTTCGCCAACGCCGGCTACCTGAAGATCGTGGTGCTGACGCAGTACAAGAGCCACAGCCTCGACCGGCATATCAGCCAGACGTGGCGGTTCTCGACGCTGCTCGGCAACTACGTGGCACCCGTTCCCGCGCAGATGCGCCGCGGCCCGAGCTGGTTCCTGGGCTCCGCCGACGCCGTGTACCAGAACCTGAATCTGATCTGGGACGAGCAACCCGACCACGTCTGCGTGTTCGGCGCAGATCACATCTACCGCATGGATCCGCGCCAGATGGTCGAAGAGCACATCGCGAGCGGCGCCGGGGTCACGGTGGCGGGGATTCCGGTGCCGCGCGAGGAGGCCTCGGAGTTCGGGGTGATCGAGGCGGCACCCGACGGCCGGATCGTGGCCTTTCACGAGAAATCGCCGTCGCCGCCGACAATGCCCGGCGACGACACGCGGTGCCTGGCCTCGATGGGCAACTACGTGTTCGAGACGCAGACGCTCATCGACGCCGTGACACCCACCGGCGGCGACGAGAAGCCGACGGACATCGGAGGGGACGTGCTCCCCGCCCTCACCGCGCTCGGAACGGCACGCGTGTACGACTTCTCCCGGAACGAGGTGCCAGGCCAGGACGAGCGTGAACGCGGCTACTGGCGCGACGTCGGGTCGCTGGACGCGTACTTCGAGGCCAACATGGATCTCGTCCAGCCGCTGCCGCTCTTCAATCTCTACAACTCGCACTGGCCGGTGTTCACGCACGACCCGCCGCTGCCGCCCGCGAAGCTTTCGGAGGACGTCGAGTCCGGCCCGTCACACGTCTCGAGCACGCTCCTCTGCCTCGGGTCGATCGTGATCGGCGCTCGCGTGCAGCGGTCGATCATCGGGCCTGGCGTCTACGTCGACCGCCGCTCGCGGATCGACGACAGCATCATCTTCCCGGGTGTGCGGGTCGGGGAGGGTGCGCGCCTGCGGCGGTGCATCATCGACAAGAACGTGGTCGTCCCCGCCGGCCTCGAGATCGGATTCGACGCGGAGGCGGACGCGGCTCGCTTCACCGTCAGTACCTCCGGTGTGGTGGTCGTGGAGAAGGGCCGCGACCTCACCGCGCTCACGTGACACAGGACATTCTCGCGCGGGGAGCCTCGAGGGGGATCGAACCGGGGTACCGGCGAAACGACGGGCAGTGGCAGGCGGCGGATCCCGAGGCGGTCGAGGCGGTCCTGGCCGCGCTCGGCGACGAGGCCGCTCCCACGGGCTCCGGGCTGCCGCCCTGCGTCGTCGCCTGGGACGGGGCGGCGGCGCCGATCAGGCTCAGCTCCGGGGCGGCGAAGGACGCGGGGCTGCTGCTGGCGGACGGCAGCCGGTCGCCGGTAACGGTCGCGCACGACGAAGTGCAGCTCCCGGCACCGCTGCCTCTCGGCCGTCACAAGCTGCACGTCGACTCCGACACGTGCCTCGTCCTGAGCGCCCCGGCCCGCGGCGGCTCGCTTGCAGGCAAGCGCCGGTTCGGCGTGTTCGCGCCGCTTCCCTGGCTTCGCGCGGGTGCGCGCGACCGCGGCGCCGGTCACGTCGGCTGTCTCAGTCGCGTCGCCGCCGATCTGCACGAGCTCGGCGGCACCGTGGTGGCGACGCTGCCGCTGCTGGCCCGGGCGCCAGACCAGGCGAGCCCGTACTCGCCGCTCACCCGCTGCTTCTGGGACGAGCGGCTGCTCGACCTTGATGCCGTCTGCTCGCGATGGGGCCTGGAACCACCGGCGGCGGCGGCGCGCAGAGCCGAGCTGGTCGACCCCGCGAGCGACGCCGCGGCCGTGCGGTCGGTGCTCGACCGGCTTGCGGCGAGGGAGCGGCCGCGGGAGCTCGACGACTGGGTGCAGCGCAGGCCCGGCGCCGTCGCCTACGCGCGCTTCCGCGCTGCCGCCGAGCGGCGCGGCGCCGACTGGCACCGGTGGCCGGCGGCGTGGCGCGTGAACGGGATACCGGCGGCGGCGGTTCCGAACCGCATCGTGGAGGCGCACCTGTGGGCGCAGTTTCTGGCAGCGACCCAGCTGGAGGAGCTTTCCGCCGCCCTGACCGCGCGCGGGCAGCTCCTGTACCTCGACCTGCCGCTCGGGACCGACCCGCTGGGCTTCGACAGATGGCGGCACGGCTCCCTCGTCCTGGAGGGGGTCGGCCTCGGCGCCCCGCCCGACGGCTTCCACGAATCGGGCCAGGACTGGAGCCTGTCGCCGGTGCATCCGGAACGCTCCCGGGCCGCCGGACACCCCGTGTGGCGGGAGGCGGTCGAGCATCACCTGTCCGCGGCGGCGATGCTCCGCATCGACCATGCGATGGGCCTGCACCGCCAGTTCTGGATCCCGGCGGGGTTTCCGCCCGGACGTGGGGTCTACGTCCGGCAGCCGGCCGACGAGCTGTGGGCGACGTTGCTGCTGGCGGCGCACGAGCGCAGTGCGCTCCTTGTCGCCGAGAACCTGGGGACCGTCCCGCGCGATCTCGAGGACGCGCTGTCCGAGCACGGGGTCGCGGGCAGCTTCGTCGCCCAGTGGGAGCTCGGCGAGGGCACTGCCCTGCGGCGGCCGGTGCCGGCGGGTGCGGCCGCGTCGCTGAACACGCACGACCTGCCGACCTTCGCCTCGTTCTGGCGGGACCGGCACGGAGAGGAATCCGACGCCGACGAGGCGCGGGATGCCCTGCTCGAGACGCTGGGACGGAGCGGCGCCTCGCTCGTGCTCGTCGATCTGGCCGACCTGGAGCTCTCGGCCGAGCCTCACAACGTCCCCGGTGCGACCGACCCCGCGAACTGGTGCCGCCGCAGCGCTCGCGCCACGCCCGAGCTGCTGACGGATAGGGGAGCGCACGCCGCGCTCGAGCGGCTCGCCGCCGCCCGACGCTGGGTTCCCCCGCAGGCCCCGCGGACCGAGCACGGCGTGCTCGTCACCGACCTCGATCTTCACCTGATCGCCGAAGGCAGCCACTTCGACCTCGCCTCCCGTCTCGGTTCCCATCGCACAGTCCGCGACGGTGTCGAGGGAACGGCCTTTGCGGTGTGGGCGCCCGCGGCGGCGGGTGTCGCGGTGAGGGGCGACTGGGATGGGTGGCGCGTCCCACACGAGCTGGCCGCGATCGCCTCCTCGGGCGTCTGGGACGGGTTCGTGCCGGGCGCCGAAGTGGGACACCGCTACAAGCTGGAGGTACGGACCGCAGACGGCCGCCTGCTCGAGAAGGCCGATCCGTGGGCACCGTTCGCCGAGCTTCCGCCCGGCAACGCGTCGATCGTCACCGAAAGCCGGTTCGCGTGGAACGACGCCGCCTGGCTGCGCGAGCGGCCGGAGCGGCAGCGCCCGGGCGACCCGCTCGCGATCTACGAGGTCCACCTCGGCTCCTGGCGCCGCGTGCCGGAGGAGGGCGATCGCCCGCTCTCCTATCGCGAGCTGGGGCCTGCGCTCGCCTCCTACTGCTCCGACCACGGGTTCACGCATGTCGAGCTGATGCCCGTGATGGAGCATCCGTTCGCGGGCTCCTGGGGCTACCAGGTCACCGGCTTCTTCGCGCCCACGTCGCGCTACGGGACACCGGACGACTTCAGGTTCCTCGTGGACTGCCTGCACCGTCACGGCATCGGCGTGATCCTGGACTGGGTTCCCGCCCACTTCCCGGACGACGCCCACGGCCTGGCCGGGTTCGACGGGACGGCGCTGTACGAGCATGCGGATCCACGTGAGGGGCGCCATCCCGACTGGGGCAGCCTGATCTTCAACTACGGACGGCACGAGGTGCAGTCCTTCCTGATCTCGAGCGCGACCTACTGGCTCGACGAGTTCCACATCGACGGTCTGCGCGTCGACGCGGTGGCCTCCATGCTCTATCGCGACTACTCTCGCGCGCCCGGCGAGTGGGTGCCCAACCGGTTCGGCGGCAGAGAGAACCTGGAGGCGGTGCAGTTCCTTCGGCGGGCGTGCGACGAGATCCGCCGCCGGCATCCGGACGCGCTGCTCGTGGCGGAGGAGTCGACGTCCTGGCCGGGCGTCACCGCCCCCACCGATCACGGAGGCCTCGGCTTCAGCCACAAGTGGGACATGGGCTGGATGCACGACACGCTCACGCATCTCGCGCGCGACCCGGTGCACCGCCGCTGGCACCACCGTGAGCTGACGTTCCGCGGGCTGTACATGGAGACCGAGCAGTGGATCCTGCCGCTCTCCCACGACGAGGTCGTGCACGGCAAGGGTTCGCTGCTGGGGCGCATGGCCGGCGATCGGTGGCAGCGCTTCGCGAACCTGCGCGTGCTGTTCGGTCTGCAGTACGGGATGCAGGGCGGCAAGCTCGTGTTCATGGGCGGCGAGTTCGGGCAGGAGCGGGAGTGGAGCCACGACCGGAGCCTGGACTGGCATCTGCTCGAGCTGCCAGAGCACGCAGGGATCACCAGCTGGGTGACCGCGCTCAACGACGTGCTGCGAACCCATCCCTCGCTGCGGGACGAGCCGGGCGGCTTTCGCTGGATCAGCGCGGACGACGCCGAGCAGAGCGTGCTCGCGTGGTCGCGTCACGCGCCGATCGGCCCGGAGGCGACCGTGTGGGTGGCGAACCTCACACCGGCGCCTCGCGCCGGCTACCGGGTCGGCCTGCCGGGGCCCGGCACCTGGACGCCGCTCGTCAACGGCGACGAGCCGGCGTACGGCGGCAGCGGCAACGAGATCGTGCAGCAGGTCGAGGCCGTCGCCGAGCCCTGGCACGGTCAGCCGTGGTCGGCGACCCTCACTCTCCCCCCGCTGGCCGTGATCGCGTTGGCAGGCCGGACATGACCGTCTACGTCGTCTTCCACGGACACGTCTACCAGCCGCCGCGCGAGAGCCCGTGGACCGGCGAGATTCCGGAAGAGGCCGGCGCGTCACCGTTTGCCAACTGGAACCAGCGGATCACCGAGGAGTGTTACCGCCCGAACGCCGCCGCCCGCATCCTCGGCCCGGACGGCGAGGTTGCAGCCATCCGGGACAACTACCGCAGTGTCTCGCTGGATGTCGGCCCCACGCTCGCGCACTGGCTGGACGCTCACGCGCCGGATGTCGCGGCGGCGATCGCGGCGGCCGACCGCGAGCACCGGACGGCGATCGCCCACCCGTGGGTTCACGCGATCCTCCCGCTGTGCAACGAGCGCGACCGGCGGACGCTCGTGCGCTGGGGCGTGCACGACTTCAGGCGCCGCTTCGGCCGTGACCCAGAGGGCATGTGGTTGCCCGAGACCGGCGTGGACACGCCAACCCTCGAAGCTCTCGCCGACGAGGGCATGTTCTTCACGCTGCTGGCGCCCCATCAGCTCGAGGCCACGCGCAACGATGCGGGGGACGAGTGGAGGAGCGAGGTCGACCCCCGGCGCCCCTACCGCATCACGCTTCCCTCCGGCCGGGTGTGCACCGTGCTGACCTACGACGGCGGGCTGTCGAACGCGGTGGCGTTCGAGAATGTGCTGCGAGACGGGGTGGCGCTCGCGGCGCGCGTGCGGGCCGCGGCCGGCGACGCCGAGACGGCGATCGCCTCGGTGGTCACCGACTTCGAGACGTACGGGCACCACCACCGTTTCGGGGAGATGGCCCTGGCCAGGGCGCTCGTCGAGCTCGAGCAGATGTCCGGCGTCCAGGTCGTCCCGGCGCTGGCTGCGGTCTCGGAGGTGCCGGCCGGTGAGGCCCGGCTGGCCGAGAACACGGCGTGGAGTTGCGCGCACGGGCTCGAGCGGTGGCGCTCGAATTGCGGCTGTCGTCTCCAGCACGAGGCCCCGCCCGGCCAGGAGTGGCGGGCGCCGCTCCGCGAGGCGCTCGACTTGCTGCGCGATCGCGTCCAGGCCGACGAAGCCCTGGCTTCGCTCTTCGACGACTGCTGGCGAGCCAGGGACGACTACGGCGCCGTGCTCACCGGCGAGACCTCGCGTGAGGACTGGCTGACCGCGCATGCGAGCCGCGCCGGCGACGCGGGGCGGGCGACGACCTGGATCACCTTGCAGCTCCACCTGCTGTCGATGTACACGAGTTGCGGCTGGTTCTTCGACGACGCTGCCAGGTTGGAGACGGTGCTGGTGCTGCGGCACGCCGCGCGGGCTCTCGAGCTGATCGGCGAGCTGGGCGGCCCCGACCTCGAGCCCGAGCTCGTCGAGCTGCTGCGCCCGATGCGTAGCGCCGACCCGCGCTACCCCGACGGCGCGGCGATCTGGGAGCTGGCACGCGCTCCGATCTGACGAGATCCGGGTGGCCACCCGGATCCTGCCGGAAGCGGTTGAGGTCGGGCATGTCCGCTCCGGACCGGCTCGTCCGCCAGGTCTCCCTAGCTGCCGGAGGTTGTTTCTTCCGGCGGCGCGGGCGGTTCGAGAGACTCGGGCAGCTCGGGCCAGGGCCCCCAGGCGACGAGCCCGAGGTCGAGCCAGCTCGCGAGATCGGGGTGCGCCGGCACGGCTCGCACCGCGAGCCCGAAGGCGCCGGCCCGGTCGCACGACACCGTGCCCGACCAGGTGTTCGCCCCGGGATCCTGGGTCAGGCGCTTGACGGCGACGCCTGTGAGCTCGCCGCCGGGATCGACCGGTCCGTGAACGACCTCCACCTCGATCTCGGAGGGCTCGAGCTCGCCGGTGACGACCCGTGCGGTCACGGCCAGCTGGTCGCCGAGGCGCGGATCGTGCTCGTCGACCATCACCTCCGGCACCGACACGCCAGGCCAGGCCGCCCTCGTGCGCACACGCCAGGCTGCCAGTGCACGCGCGCGCGCCATCCCGTCCGCACCCAGTTCGCCGCTCCGCCGAGCGGCGGGCTCGTAGAACCGCTCGACGTACTCGGCCACCATGCGGTCGGCGCTGACGCGCGGACCGAGCTTCGTGAGCGTGCTGCGCACACGCCCCACCCATTCGTGCGGCAGGCCGTCGTCGCCCCGCTCGTAGAAGAGCGGCACCACCTCGCGCTCCAGCAGCTCGTAGATCCACTCGGCCTCGGCGGTGTCCCGGGCGTCCGCGTCCTCGACCCAGTCCGCCGAGGGGATCGCCCAGCCGGCCTCGGGGTCGTACCACTCGTCCCACCAGCCGTCGAGCACCGAGAGGTTGAGACCGCCGTTGAGCGCTGCCTTCATCCCGCTGGTGCCGCACGCCTCGAACGGTCGCACGGGCGTGTTGAGCCAGACGTCGCAGCCCTGCGTGAGCATGCGGCCGGCGTCGATGTCGTAGTCCTCGACGAAGACGACCCGGCTGCGCAGCTCGGGATCGTCCGCGAGCCGTGCGACCTCCCGGAGCAGATGCTTGCCGGGTTCGTCGGCCGGGTGGGCCTTTCCGGCGAAGACGAGCTGCACCGGACGTTGCGGGTCGGTCAGCAACCGCCGCAGCCGCTCGCCGTCCTGCAGCAGCAGCGTCGCGCGCTTGTAGGTGGCGAAGCGGCGGGCGAAGCCGATCGTGAGCGCGGCCGGGTCGAGCGCGGATGCGCACCACCAGGTGGCCGAGGCTCCGCGCCTCCGCCCGGTCGACGCCGTCAGGCGACTGCGGGCAAACGCGACCAGACGTGACCGGGCGGCGTTCCGTGCCTGCCACAGGCGCTCGTCGGAGACGTCGGCGAGGGCGCTCCAGCGCGCGGCTGCCGCCGACGGCCAGTCCCAGCCGACGACGTCGTCGAGGATGGCGTCGATGTCGTCCGAGACCCAGGTGCGCCCGTGCACGCCGTTGGTGACGGAGGAAATCGGAACCTCGTCGGTGGGCAACCCCGGCCAGACGTCCGCGAACATCTTGCGGCTGACCGCGCCGTGGAGCTTCGAGACGCCGTTGGCTCGCCCGGTGAGCCGCAGGCACATGGCGGCGAGGTTGAACACCTCGTGGTCGCCCCCTGGCTCGGCTCCCAGCTCCATGAACTGGTCGAGGGTGCGGCCGGTGGCCGACAACCACCAGTCCAGGTAGCGGGCCACGAGCTCGCGCGGGAAGCGGTCGATCCCGGCGGGCACCGGGGTGTGCGTGGTGAAGACGAGCTGTGGCCGCCCCGCCTCGACGGCCTCGTCGTACGTCAACCCTCGCTCCTGCATGTTCCAGCGGATGTGCTCGAGGGCGAGAAAGCCGGCATGACCCTCGTTCAGGTGGAACACATCAGGCTCGATCCCAAGTGCGCGCAGCGCGCGGTACCCGCCCACGCCCAGCAGAAGCTCCTGCCGGATCCGCTGCTCGGTTCCTCCGCCGTAGAGCCGGTCGGTGACGAGCTGGTCGGCGCCGGTGTTGCCCTCCACCTCCGTGTCCAGCAGGTACAGCGAGACGCTGTCGACGCTGGCCCTCCAGACGGCCGCGTGCACCTCCACCCCGGCCAGGTCGACGGTGACTCGCAGCTCGTCGACGGGCTCCATCGCCATCGAGTGCGGTGTCAGGCGCGGGAACCGCTCCTGCTGCCAGCCGGTCGTGTCGATCGCCTGCCGGAAGTACCCGTGACGGTAGAAGAGCCCGACGCCGGTGAGCGGCACGGCGAGGTCGCCGGCCGCCTTCAGGTGATCCCCGGCGAGGATGCCGAGACCGCCCGAGTACTGCGGCACGGACGCCGCGAGGCCGAACTCCGGCGAGAAGTACGCGACCGACCGCAGCGGCGATTCCGCGGCGCGCCTGCCGAACCAGCGCTCCTGCCCGCGGTCGGTGCTGACGTCGGCGAGCACCTCGTCGGCGCGACCCACGAACCCGGCGTCGGCGGCGAGCTCCTCGAGCCGCACCTGCGGCGCACGCCCCAGCACCCCCACGGGGTCGAGCCCGTCGATGTCCACCGCGTCCGGATCGAGCTCCCGAAACAGCGCCCGCACGCGGGGGTCGTGGATCCACCCCAGGTCGTGCGCGAGCTGCGGCAGGGCGGCCAGCGCGGCAGGGACGCGCGGCACCACGGTGTACGTGCGCTGGGCCTTCACGGGCCCTCGACGCTAGCGGAGGGACTCGACGGCGCGGCGGGCAACCTCGGTGAGGGCGGAGCCCTCACCGAGCGGACGGGCTTCGCCCGGCGCGCTGGCTCAGTCTCCCGCGTACATCCGCTCGAGATCGATGAGCTCGATACCTTCCCGGGAGGACGCGAGCGATTCGAGCGCCTGGTCGAATCCGGTGGCCGAGAAGAGCAGCAGCCTGGCGCCTCGGGCCGCCGGGTGCCTGGCGCTCACCAGCTCGCGGATTCGCTCGAGACGCGCGAGGTCACGCATCGTCATGCGCGCGGCCGAGTGCTTGGCCTCGCCCAGCGCAAGCAGGGTGTCCCGGCCGGCGGCACCGGGCCCCTGGACCACGACGTCCAGCTCGTGCTGCGTCCGTCCGGTCGCGTCGTTCACGACCGCCGGCGCCACCGACACGGCCGCGCCGCCGAGTGTCAGCTCGGAGGCGAACCGGAAGGCGAACTCCCGGGCGAGCCACTCGAAATGGGGGCCGAGCACGTTGGAGGAGAATCGTGGCAGCGCATCTGCCCAGGCCTGATCGGTTCGCCGCTCCTCGAAGCGCGCCGGGTCGCGGCGCGTCACGACGTGGTGGAAGCGGACGATCGGGTCGGCCAGCAGGTAGATGGGCCGCCGCGACCGGAGCGCGTCGTCGGTACGGGTGACGAAGCCGGTGGCCTCGAGGGCGCGGAGCGCGTGCTGCACGCCACCTGCGTCGCGACCGAGCTCGGCGGCGATTCTGGACTGGCTGGTGGCGCCCTCCCCGATCGCGGCGATCACGGCGTGGTAGAGCGCGCGATCGGGGAGCGCCCGCTCCTCCGTGAGCAGGTAGGCATCCTCCCGAAACAGTGCGCTCGCGGGGTTGAGAGGACCTGCTGCCAGCCAACCCGGGAACTCCGCGAGGCTGCGCGGCGGCGGAGCAGGCAGCAGATCGCGATACCCCGGTGTGCCGCCGAGCACGGCATGAACGTGAAAGGCCGTGTGGGCATCTCCGATGTCCCAGTACGCGCGGGCCGTGCGGTAGTCGAACGCACCTACGACGAGATCGAGAGACACGCGACCCCGAAGCGCCTGGGTGCCCGCCAGCAGCCCGGCCATGGAGGAGAGCGCAGAGCCGCAGAGAATGAGCTGCGCTCCCTCGCTCCCATCGCGTGACCGGTCGAACGCGCGCTGCAGCAACGACGGCAACTCGGGCGAGTGGGCGAGCAGATAGGGGAACTCGTCGAGCACGACGAGGCGCGGGCCGCCACGGCGAGGAAGCGCGAGGAACGCGTCGATGGCGGCCTGCCAGTCGGTGAGCGCGAGACGACCACCAGGGACATCGAGATGGTCGCCGAGCGCGGCACCGAGGCCGGCGAGTGCCTGGGAGCGCCCCTCTTCGACCGCCTGGTAGTAGAAGCCACCCAGCTCCTTCGCCAGTCGCCGTAGCATGAAGGACTTGCCTTGCCGGCGACGGCCCCTGACGAC
>JBJXGY010000003.1:0-2940 GCA_046160185.1 Gaiella sp.
CGATCGCGCCCAGAGCGACGGCACCTGCCCCGACGTAGACCGCGCGGGTGGAGCCGTCGGTGAACGTGTCACCGGTCTCGTAGCCACCGACGTGGGCGAAGACCGCTGCGAGGACGGCTACCCCGAAAACAGCGCCGACCTCGCGGATCGCGTTGTTGGCGCCCGACGCCTGGCCTTCCTCCTGGGCGCGGACGGTACCGAGCACGACGTTGGCCATCGGGGCGAAGAAGAGCGACATCCCGACGCCTGCGATCGCGAACGGCGCCACGAAGGCGCCGTAGGAGGCGGTCGGCTCGGAGACAGCGGCGATCCAGGCGAGCGCACCGGCCTGCATCGAAAGCCCGACGCCGATCATCAGGCGCGGGTCGATGCGGTCGGAGAGCGCGCCCGCGATGGGAGCCACGAACATCGGCGCGAGTGTCCACGGCAGGATCCGTAGACCCGCGCCGAGCGGCGAGTAGCCCTGCACTGTCTGGAAGAACTGCGCGAGCAGGAAGATCGCCCCGAACATCCCGAAGAACATGAAGAGCGAAGCGACGTTGGCGAGCGCGAAGGTGCGATTCTTGAAGAACCGCATGGGGAGCATCGGCTCCTCCGCCCGCAGCTCCCAGAGCACGAACAGCACGAGCAGGACCGCGCCCGCGACGATCGTGCCGGCGACCTCGCCGCTGCCCCACCCGGCGCCGTTGCCTCTGACGAGACCCCAGACGATCCCGAGCAGGCCTAGGCTGCCGAGCGCCACGCCGGGCAGGTCCAAGCTGCGAGCCGGCCCTCGCGTCTCGTGCAGACGGCTGAGCGCCAGGGGCACGAGGACGAGCCCGATCGGGACGTTGAGCCAGAAGATCCACTGCCAGGAGATCCCCTCGACGACGGCGCCACCGACCACCGGCCCGAAGGCGATGGCGAGCCCGCCGACACCGCCCCACGCGCCGAGCGCGAGCCCGCGCTTCTCGGCGGGGACGGCGGCACTCAGGATGGTGAGGGTGAGCGGAGTGACGATCGCACCGCCGATGCCCTGAACGGCCCGCGCGATGTCGAGAAAGACGACATCGGGAGCGAGGGCGGCGAGGATCGAGCCGAGTGTGAAGATGCCGACCCCGATCGCGAACATGCGACGGCGGCCGAAGCGGTCACCGAGCGCGGCGCCCGTGAGCAGGAGAACGGCGAAGGTGAGCGTGTAGGCGTTGACGGTCCACTCGAGCTCCTCGAGGGACGCGTTCAGGTCCTCGCGAAGCACCGGGATCGCGGTCGAGACGACGAGGCTGTCGAGCTGCACCATGAACAGCCCGATGGAGGTGATGACGAACGTCCAGAGCGTTCGCGTGCGGGCACTCATTCCATGCTCCCTTCTGTGACTAGTGAGTGATTACTTCCATAACTGGTGAAAAAAAGGGGTCACGCCTGCGGCTCGCAGCCCTCGGCGAGCCGACGGGCCCACGGCAGCACGGGCTCGTCGCCCGGGCAGGCGCTCATGGCCGCGAGCACCGTGAACAGCATTCCCTGTGCGAAGAAGCGCGCGATCGTCTCCCTGTCGCACCCGGAGAGCGTCTCGACGTAGTCGACCAGCCGCCCGAACCCGCGCTGGGTGCTCTCGCGGATGTCTGCGTCCTCAACCGACGCCGCGTACGCCTGGAGCTCGCCCTGCAGCATATGGCGGTCGGAGTGGACAAGCCCGGAGTACGCCTCGCCCATCGCCTGCAGCGCCTCCAGGCCGGACTTTCCTGACGCCGCCGCGCGGAACGTCTCGAGCGTCGTCTCGAAACACGCCTCGTTGACCGCGATGAAGAGCTCCTTCTTCGTTCCGAAGAGCCGGAACAGGTACGGCTGGGAGATACCGGCCCCCTTGGCGATCGCGTCCGTCGACGCGCCGTGCAGGCCGCGGGCAGCGAATTCCTTCTTGGCGGCGACGAGCACTGCTTCGCGACGCTCCTGCGCGGTCTGTCTCTCGGCGACGGGCGTCATGATGGAAGTAAGTATTCACTCACAAAAGGGCTCTTGTCAAGTCGCTTCACATCAAGCCCCTAGGGGGCGAAGCGCGCCAGCGCTTCCGCCACGCGCTCGACCTCGAGCTCCGTCGTCGTCGTCGCGAACGGCAGCGCGAGCGCCCGTCCGAACGCTGCGTCCGCCCCGGGGAACGCGCCCTGATCGGTATAGGCACCGAGACGGTGGAGCGCGTAGGTGCCGATCTGCGCCTCGATGCCCTCGGCGCGCAGGGCGGCCAACGCGTCGTCTCGGTGGTCGAGACGGACGACGTACGCCTGCCAGCCGTGGCGGTCACCCGGTGCGGCCGAGGGCGTCTCGACGATCCCAGCCAGCGCCCCCTCGTACCAGCCCGCCACGCGCTCGCGGGCCGTGAGGAGCTCCTCCAACCGCTCGACCTGGGGCGTTCCGAGCGCGCAAAGGATGTCCGCCAGGCGGTAGTTGAGACCAGGTGCCGCCATCTCCATGGGTGGGCCGGGCGCGATGCCGTGATGGCGAAGCCGGCGGACGGCCTCGGCGAGCTCAGGATCCCCTGTGGTGACCGCGCCACCCTCTCCTGTCGTGACGATCTTGCGGGGATGGAAGGAGAAGCAGGCCGCCGCGCCGAGCGTGCCGCAAGCGCGGCCCTGCGAACGGGCACCGAGCGCGCCGGCCGCGTCCTCGAGCAGCGGGATGTGCGCGGGCACGGCGGCGCGGACCTCGTCCCAGGCCACCGGGCGGCCGAACAGATGGACAGGCAGCACCGCCTTCGTCCTGGGCGTCAGCCCGGAGGCGATCTGCTCGGGCGTCGAGACGAACGTGTCCGGATCGACATCGACGAGCACCGGGCTCGCACCGCAGAAGCGGACGACGTTCGCGGTGGCCGGGAAGGTGTATGCGGGGACGATCACCTCGTCGCCCGGACCTACGCCGAGGGCGAGCAGCGCGAGGTGCAGGGCTGCCGTCCCGTTGGCCACGGCG
>JBJXGY010000004.1:0-6049 GCA_046160185.1 Gaiella sp.
GCCGAGCTGGGCTCCGCCGTGCTGGGGCCGAACTGCATGGGCGTCGCCGTCCCGGGAGGCGCCTCGATGTACATCGGCACGGTCACCGGCGACGTTCGGCCAGGACACGTGGCGGTGATTGCGCAGTCCGGGTCGATCGCCGACGGACTGCTGGCACTCGGGCCCCGTGTGGGCTTCCGGGCGGTCGTCTCGAGCGGCGGCGAGATGGTCACCGATGCCGCCGACTTCCTGGCCTTCTTCGCGGCCGATGAACAGACCCGCGCGGTCGGCGTGTTCCTGGAGACGGTGCGGCGGCCGGAGGCCTTTGCCGCCGCCCTTGCGCTGTGTGCCGAGGCAGAGAAGCCGGTGGTCTGTCTCAAGGTCGGCCGCTCGCAGGCGGCGGGGCGCGTGGCGCTCGCCCACACCGGGGCGCTGGTCGGGTCGCGACGCGCGTTCTCGGCGCTGCTTCGCGCCTACGGCGCGCTCGAGGTCGACGACTTCCCGCTGTTCGTAGAGACGCTCGAGGTGCTCGGGTGCAGGCGCCGGCCGCGTGGCCCGCGGGCTGCGGCCGTCTCGGAGTCCGGCGGCGAGGCCGGGCTGCTCGCGGATGTCGCCGAGGACGCAGGCCTGCCGTTGCCCGAGTTCTCTGCCGAGCTCGCCGGCCGACTGACCACCGCCTTCCCGCTCTTCCTGTCGCCGACGAATCCCCTCGACGCCTGGGCGATCGACGCGCCGGAAAAGGTCTATCCGGGCTCGTTCTCGCTGCTCGCCGCAAGTGGTGACTTCGACATGTTGCTGGCCCAGGTCGATCTCAGCAGGTTCCGCGGCGAGGGCGATCAGACGTGGTGCGAGACGATCGTGCGAGCTCTCGCCGATGCCGTCGTGGGCACCGACCTCTTCGGCGCGGTGGTCACGACCCACACCACGGACCCGCCCGCGTGGGCGACGGCGCTGGCGGCGGAGCGCGACCTCGCGCTACTGCGCGGGCCCGGGGTCGCCTGCCGAGCGCTCGCTGCCGTGGCGGCGTGGCGGCCCCATCCGCCAGGTCGCCCGCCGGTCTCGCCCGTGCCGATCGACGACCTGGCGCGCCCCGGCGCGCTCTCCGAGCGAGATTCCACCACGCTGTTCCGGCGCTACGGCTTGCCCTTTGCCGAAGCCCTGGCCGCAGCCACACCAGAGGAGGCTGGACGCGCCGCTTCGGCGCTCGGCGGCACGGTCGTGGTCAAGGCAGACGGGCCGGCCCACAAGGCGAAGGCGGGCGGGGTGGTGACGGGGGTCGAGGGAGCTGCGGCGGCAGCGGCGGCAGCTTCACGCATCGGCGGTCCGGTGCTCGTCGCGCGGCAGCTCGAACCGCTGTCCGGCACGCCGGAGATCGTCGTCGGCGTTACGCGGGACCCGCAGTTCGGCCCCGTCGTGATCGTGGGCAGGGGTGGCGTCGAGGTCGAGCGTCTCGACCGGGTCGAAGCGTGTCTCGCGCCGGTTGAAGCGACGATGGCGCTCGAGCTCCTGCGGGCGGCGGGGCTCCCCGAAGACGACCGGCTTGCCGCGTTCCTGGTTGCGCTCGGCCGACTCGCCAGCGAGCATCCGGGCGTGGTCGAGGCCGAGACGAACCCTGTGCTGCTCACAGCCGACGGGCCAGTGGCGGTCGACGCGCTCGTGGTGTTCGCGCCGTGAGCGAGCAGGTCCGGTTCGTGGGCCGCGCGGCGGTCGCGGCGGCCATGCCGCCGATCGTCAAGCAGATCGACCTCGTCGAGCGCACCTATCGCGAGCTGGCCCGCGGGCGAGTGGAGATGCCGCCGAAGATCGGCATCCATCCCCGCCCGGACGCGTTTCTCCACGCCATGCCGGCTTATCTCGCCGACCACGACGTGGTCGCGATGAAATGGGTGTCGGGGTTCCCGGAGAACCCTGGGCGTGGGCTGCCCTACATCTCCGGCCTGATCCTCGTCAACGACGCCGAGACCGGTGTGCCGCTCGCCGTACTCGACGCCGCGGAGATCACCGCCGCTCGCACGGCTGCGGCTTCCGGTGTCTGCGTCCGACGTTGGGCGCCGCCGGGATGGGCGCGAGCGGCGATTCTCGGGTGCGGGGAGCAGGGCCGGTACCACGCCGCAATGCTGCGCGAGCTCGCCCCGGGATGCGAGATCCGGGCCTACGACCCTGTCTCCGAGCGGGCGCTGGGTGTCTGCGAGGGGGCCGTCGTCCTCGACGATCCTCGCGAGGCGGCCGCCGGCGCCGCGGTTATCGTCACCGCCGGGCCGATCGTGCTCGACCCGGCGCGCCCGCTCGACGCGGGGTGGCTTGGCGAGCGGCAGCTCCTGCTCCCGATCGACTTCGATTTCTATGTGTCGCCGGGTGCGGTCGAGGCGTGCGATCTCACGCTCACCGATGACCTGGCCCAGTTCGAGGAGTACCGCGGGCACGGCCACTTCCAGGGCTGGCCCGCTCTCCAGGCGACGGTCGGGGAGGCGCTCGAACGCGACCTGTCGGGCGCGCGGGTCGTCGCAGCGAATCTCGGCGTCGGCGCCCTCGATGCCGCGTTCGCGGCTGAGGTACTCTCCCGCGCCTGACGCGGGCGGTCGAATTGTCGTCCGTCACGCTCACCGAGCTGCGGCCGGGGCTGCACCGCATCACGCACCCGCTCCCGTTCGCACTGAACCATGTCCACTGCTACGCAGTGGCGGGAGCAGACGGCCTGACGCTGATCGATGCCGGCCTCGGGGACTCTGGGGCCGTCACCCGTTGGAGGGAAGCGCTCGAGCTGCTGGGCCAACCCAGCGTGGCCCGCGTCGTGTTCACGCACTTCCATCCCGATCATGTCGGTGCGGGTGCTGTGCTGGTGGCGTTGACCGAGCCGTCGGAGGTCGTGCAGGGGCGCTTGGACTCGGAGATCTGCCGCGACGCCTGGTCGCGTGAGATCGACACGCCGCTCGCCCGGCACATGTCGGCGCACGGGATGCCGGCGGAGGTGCTCGCCGCCGTGATGACCGAGCGTGCCGGCCTGCCGATCGCACCGGCCGTCCCCACCCGGCTCGTCGACGAGGGCGATGTGCTCGAGATCGGAGGCGAGCCGTTCCACGTGCTCGTGCTGCCTGGCCACGCCGACGGGCATATCGCGCTTCTCGGCGAGCGGAGCGGCGTGCTGCTCGCGGGCGACGTGCTGCTCGATCCGATCACCCCCAACATCGGCCGCTGGCCGGAGGCCGAGGAGGATCCGCTGGGGAGTTACCTGGCCACGCTCGAACGCCTGCAGGGGTTGGCGCCGAGCGTCGCGTACTCGGGACACCAGCGCGTGATCGAGGATGTGGCGGGTCGCGCTCGTGACGTCGTCGAGCATCACGGGCACCGGCTCGAGATCGCCGCAGGTGCCGTCGCAGACGGAGCTCGGACCGCGTACGACGTCGCGCGGGCGATCTGGGGTGACAGCCTCGGCCCGCACGAGATGCGCTTCGGCGTGGTGGAGGCGCTCGCGCACCTCGTACGCCTCGAGCGCGAGGATCGCGTTGTCTACCGCGAAGGAGCCTGGAGCCTACGCTGACGCGGGCGCATCCTCGGTGGCCTCCAGCAGCAGGGTGGCCACGTCCGCGACACGGATCGAGTCGCCCCGGCCACGCACCCCGTCATCGAGCATCACGGTGCAGAAGGGACAGGCTACGGCGAGCGTCTCTGCGCCCGTCGCCACGGCCTGGCGAACGCGCTCCTCGTTGATCTGGGAGCCTCGTTCCTCCATCCACATGTGCGCGCCGCCCGCGCCGCAGCAGAAGGTGCGAACACCCGAGTTCGCCATCTCGAGCGGCCTCCCGATCCGGGACACCAACTCGCGCGGTGCCGTGCGAACGTCGTTGTGGCGTGCGAGGTAACAGGAATCGTGGTACGTGACAGTGCCCTCGCCGGCCGCCGGTTGGAGCCGACCGTCACGCACGAGGTCAGCCAGAAGCTCGGTGTGGTGGACGACCTCGTAGCGGCCGCCGAAATCCGGGTACTCGTTCGCCAGCGAGTTGAAGCAGTGCGGGCAGCTCGCCACGATCTTCGTCACCCGGGCCTCGTTCAGCGTGCCGACGTTCTGCTCGGCGAGCGCCTGGAACGTGTACTCGTTCCCCATCCGTCGCGCGGGGTCGCCCGTGCAGCCTTCCCGAGGTCCAAGAATCGCGAAGTCGACGCCGGCGCGCTGCAGGAGCTTCGCGGTCGAGACCGCGCCGGCACGCGCCCTCTCGTCGTAGGCGGGCGCGCAGCCGACCCAGTAGAGGACGTCAGGGGCGGGATCGCCCGGTTCGAGAACGCGCACGCCCAGCTCGGCAGCCCAATCCGCGCGCTCGGCCTGCGACTTGCCCCAGGGGTTCGACGCCCGCTCGACGTCCCGTAGCATCGTCCCCGCGTCGGCCGGGAAGCTCGACTCCATCATCACCAGATGCCGCCGGAGGTCGACGATGTGATCGACGTGCTCGATCGAGACGGGGCACTCGTGCACGCAGGCACCGCAGGTCACGCAGTCCCACACGACGTCGGCGCTGACCGCGTTCGGCACCAAGGGAGTCGGCGTAAACGCCTCGCCGCCCTCCGTCGCTTTCAGCGCCGAGGGGCCTTCGGCAAAGAGGTGGTCGCGGAGCCCCATCACGAGCAGCTTCGGCGAGAGCTCCTTTCCCGTCGCGAACGCAGGACAGACGTCCTGGCAGCGACCGCACTCCGTACACGACATCGTGTCGAGCATCTGCTTCCAGGTCATGTCGGTCACCGTCCCCGACCCGAAGCGGAGCTGGGACTCGTCAGCGGAGTCGAAGCGCAACGGCTCGAGCCGGCCACGCCGGTCGGTGCGGCCGAAGAAGACGTTGATCGCCGCCGTGGCGATGTGCAGATGCTTGGAGCGGGGGAGGTAGGTGAGGAAGAAGAGGATGATGAGCACATGCGCCCAGACGAAGGCGCGTTCCAGCACCTCGCTCGCGTTGCCGGTGCCGAAGAGCCCGGAGAGCACGTCGGAGACGGGTGTCCAGGAGGCCGGCCACTCGGCGAGACCGAGTGAGATGCGGCTCGCATGCCAGAGGAGGAGCGTCGTCGCGATGCCGGCGATGAGCGCGAGGATGAGGTCGGCCTCGCGGAGGTGGCTGCCCTCGAAACGCCGCGGCCGCTGCACCTTGCGGATCCAGAACGCGGCTGCGATCCCGATCAGCACGAGCACTGCGAAGACGTCGACGAGCAGTGCGAACCAGCCCTGATGCCCGAGCCAGGGTAGCGTCGACTCGCGATCGACGATCCCGATCACGGCCATGAAGATGGTGGGGAAGAGGACGAGGAAGCCCCAGAAGATGAAGGCGTGCATGAGACCGGGCGCAAGCCGCTGGAGAAGCTTGCGCTGGCCGAGGACGATCGTCGCCTCGTTACGGATACGGCGGGGCCAGGCTCCGGACCGGTCGGAGGGCTTGCCCGAGCGGACGAGCCGGTACAGGAGGAAGCCGCGGCGGAAGGCGAGTGCCGCAGCGGCCCCCGCGAGTGCGGCGAGGACGAGGCCGGAGACGGCGTTGGCGGTCACACCGGGCTCATGGTTGCGGGAAAGGAGAGGGAACACCGTAGGCCGACTTCAGTCGGACACCACAGACACCAATGACTCCACACGCGCGAGAGACCGGCGATCATCCGCCTCGCACCCGCTTGATCTCCGCCGTGATCGCGGGGATCACCTCGTGGAGGTCGCCGATCACGCCGTAGTCGGCGGTTGCGAAGATCGGGGCGTCAGGGTCGGTGTTGACGGCGATGATCGTCTTCGCGCCCTTGCAGCCGGCCATGTGCTGTGTCGCTCCGGAGATGCCGCACGCGAGGTAGGCGTCGGGCGCGATCTTGGTGCCGGTCTGCCCGACCTGGTCGGTGTGCGGCCGCCAGCCCGCGATCGTGACCGCGCGGGAGCAGCCGACGGCGCCCCCCAGCAGCGCTGCAAGCTCCTCCGCGGCGGCGAAGCCATCCGCCGAGCCGGCGCCACGACCGCAGGAGACGACGACCTTCGCGTCGACGAGCGTGACGCCGCCGGCCGCCGCAGCAACGCGGTCGACCACGCGCAGCGCCCGATCGGCGTCCGAGAGCG
>JBJXGY010000005.1:0-30291 GCA_046160185.1 Gaiella sp.
GGGCCTCTTCGCTTCCGCATCGGTCCCAGTCGATCCGCCTCGTCACCGATCTTGGGCGACGTGTCGTTCAGGCGCATCGCGAATGGCTCGACGCGGTCGAACTCGAGCTCGGTCGCCCGCGCTAAGAACTCGAATCACAATGACGCCTCTCGCCGGGGCGTGCTGGGTGCGTGCGATGCAAGGACGCAGGGAGCGCCAATCCGTGACGTATTGGCGCGACTGAGGACGCGGCAGCGGGCGTGCCCAGCGCGTTCCGGCGACTCGGTCTTCATTGTGATTCGAGTTCTAAATCAGGCGGTCGCGGGCGCGGCCCCGCGGGCCTTCCGGCTGGCTGCCGTCTGGCGCTTGCCGGCGCTCAGCTCCGCCTTGCGCAAGCGGATCGCGCCCGGCGTGACCTCGACGCATTCGTCCTCGCGGATGAACTCCAGCGCCTGCTCGAGGCTCAACGGTCGTGCCGGGATCAAACGCACGAGCTCGTCGGAGGTCGACGAGCGGATGTTCGTGAGCTTCTTCTCCTTGGTGGCGTTCACGTCGAGATCCTCGGCCCGCGCGTTCTCGCCGACGATCATGCCCTCGTAGACCTCGACGCCCGGTCCGACGAAGAGCTGGCCGCGCTCCTGCAGGTTGAGCAGCGCGAAGGTGGTCGTCGGCCCGCGCCGGTCGCCGACGAGGCTTCCCGTCGGCCTGGTGCGCAGCTCGCCGTGCCACGGCTCGAAGCGGTCGAAGACGTGGTGCAGGATCCCCGTGCCGCGCGTCTCGGTGAGGAACTCGGTGCGGAAGCCGATCAACCCGCGGGCCGGCACCAGGTACTCCATCCGCACCCAGCCGGTGCCGTGGTTGACCATCTGCTCGAGCCGTCCCTTGCGCAGCGCGAGCAGCTGCGTGAGGACGCCGACGTAGTCCTCTGGTGCGTCGATCGCGACCCGCTCCATCGGCTCGTGCACCTTGCCGTCGATCTCCTTCGTCACGACGCGAGGCTTGCCGACGGTCAGCTCGAACCCCTCGCGACGCATCAGCTCGACGAGCACCGCGAGCTGCAGCTCACCGCGCCCGAGCACCTCCCAGGTGTCCGGCCGCACGGTCGGCAGCACGCGGAGCGAGACGTTGCCGACCAGCTCCTGGTCGAGCCGCTGCTTGAGCATCGGCGCCGTCAGCTTCGAACCGTCGAGCCCGGCCAGCGGGCTCGTGTTGACGCCGATCGTCATCGACAGGTTCGGCTCGTCCACCGCGACGACGGACAGTGGCCGCGGCTCGTCGGGGTCGGCGAGTGTCTCGCCGATCGTCACCTCCTGCAGGCCCGCGACCGCCACGATCTCCCCCGGCCCGGCCTCGTCGGCGGGCACCCGGTCGAGCGCCTCGGTCACGAACAACTCGGTCACCTTCGCCCGCTCGATCGTCCCGTCGGCGCGGCACCAGGCGACCTGCGCGCCCTTTCGCAGGGTGCCGTTGGCGATGCGGCACACGGCGAGCCGGCCCAGATACGGGGAGGCGTCGAGGTTGGCGACGAGCGCCTGCAATGGATGCGCCTCGGTGTACGACGGCGCGGGAATCGCCTCCAGCAGAACCGAGAAGAGCGGTTCGAGGTCGCCGGCGAGCTCGTCGGGGTCGGCTCCGGCCTTCCCCGCCTTGGCGTTGCAGTACACGATCGGGAACTCGATCTGGCTCTCGTCGGCGTCGAGGTCGAGGAACAGCTCGTAGACCTCGTTCACGACCTCCTCGATGCGGGCGTCGGGCCGATCGACCTTGTTCACGACGAGCACCACGGGCAACCGCGCCTCGAGCGCCTTGCGCAGGACGAAGCGGGTCTGCGGGAGTGGCCCCTCACTCGCGTCGACGAGGAGCAGCACACCGTCCACCATGCGCAGGCCGCGCTCGACCTCGCCGCCGAAGTCCGCGTGCCCCGGCGTGTCGACGATGTTGATCTTCACGTCGCCGTAGCGGACGGCGGTGTTCTTGGCGAGGATCGTGATGCCCTTCTCGCGCTCGAGGTCCATCGAGTCGAGCACCCGCTCCGCGACGTCCTGGTTGGCACGGAAGGACCCGGACTGCCAGAGCATGGCGTCGACGAGCGTCGTCTTGCCGTGGTCGACGTGCGCGACGATGGCGACGTTGCGGAGGTCCGTGCGCGTGGCGGCCATTGTTCGAGCGTACCGTCGCCTGCGCGGGGAGTCGGTGGGAACAGGACGGCTCTCCTGTGCGTTTGTAATGTTGTACGGCCTCGTACGACTGAACCGAACCTCTCAGGAACCCCGAAAGGAACCCCACACATGGCTGCAGTAACCGAGACCACGTTCGAGTCCGAAGTCCTCCAGAGTGAGACCCCCGTGCTCGTGGACTTCTGGGCCGAGTGGTGCGGGCCGTGCCACGCCGTGGCCCCTGTGCTCGACCGTATCGTCGAGGAGCGCTCAGGCGAACTGAAGCTCGTCAAGGTCAACATCGACGAGGAGCGCGGGCTCGCCGAGCGCTACGGGATCATGTCGATCCCCACGATGATTCTCTTCAAGGGCGGCCAGCCGTCCGCGTCCGTCACCGGCGCGCAGCCGAAGGGCGCGATCGAGCGCTCGCTCGGGCTCGCCTCCTAGGGATCCGCAAACCCGTGCCAGTCGGAAGACTGGCACCATCCCACACGGACACCCCTACCGGTCCGCCGTCGGTCCGAGATCCGCAAACAGCCGCGTGAGCCAGTCGAACGCCAACTCCCCGTGCGGCAGCTCGTCTCGCCCGAACCATCTGAGCTCGGAGACGTCGTCGGCCGGGGTCGGGTCACCACCCACACTGTCGGCGGAGTACACGAGGTTGAGCACCCAGGTGGACGCCGGTCCCGAACCGTAGGTGTCGAGATACGCGCCGAGGAACGAGGTGGGCTCGACCTCGAGCCCGGTCTCCTCGCGCAGCTCTCTCCGCACGGCCGCTTCGGGATGCTCACCCTCCTCGAGAAAGCCTCCCGGGACATCCCAGAGCCCCTTCGCCGGCTCCACCGCACGACGCGCCAGGAGGATCGCTTCGTCGTCTCTCCGCAGGACGACCCCGACGGCGGGCGCAGAGTTGGCGTAGTAGGAGGAGCCGCAGCTGGCGCAGGAGAGCGCATGGTGGTCGCCGGGTGCCAGCACGCCCGCACAGCGAGGGCAGTGCTTCCAACCGTGGTGGATGGTCATGCCGGCGAGCCTACCCGGCCGGAAAAAGTGAGAGGGGGCCGCCGCCAGGCCCCCTCTCTAGCAGGTCTCTCACGGTGGAAAGACCAGTATCGCCCACCTTCCGCGTCCGCCGCACCGTCGCGACCGGGTGGGATGCACTGATCATCTCCGCGCAGGGCGTGGTGTCTATCACTCGTTCGATGGTTCACCTCGCCACTTGACTCGGCGCCACCCACCAGGTGGCTATTGACTCGGCGGTCAGGCAGAATCGCCGCATGACCACACTCGCCACCATCGACAAGGACCGTGTCCGCGCCCTCGCGGCAGAGGAGCTTGCGCGCCTGAACGAGCGGACGCAAGGCTCACGCGCGATGTACGAGCGCGCCCAGCAGACGCTGTCGGGGGGTGTGGCCTCGTCGTACCAGGTACGCGACCCGTGGCCGATCTACCTCGAGCGTGGGAAGGGCTCGCGTGTGTGGGATGTGGACGGCAACGAGTACGTCGACTTCCACAACGGCTTCGGCTCGATGGTGCAGGGACACGCGCATCCCGCGATCTCGCGGGCGGTGAACGAGCGGATCGAGCTCGGTACGCACTTCGCGGCCCCGACCGAGGATGCGATCGTCGTCTCGGAAGAGCTGAGCAAGCGCTTCGGGCTGCCGCAGTGGCGGTACGTTAACTCGGGCTCGGAGGCGACGATGGACGCGATCCGCATCGCACGGGCGATGACGGGGCGCGACACCATCGTCAAGATCTTCGGCTCCTACCACGGCCACCACGATTACGTGATGGTCTCGATCGGCACGCCGTACGAGCAGATCGGTGACCGCGAGAGCTACCAGTCGCTGTCGTACGGCGGCGGCATCCCCCAGTCGGTCGTGGACATGACGATCGCGGTGCCGTTCAACGACGCCGGTGCGATGGAGCGCCGCATCGAGCGGCTGATCGCGGAAGGCCGCAACCCGGCCTGCGTGATCATGGAGGCGGCGATGATGAACCTCGGCGTCGTCCTGCCCGAGCCGGGATACCTGGAGGCGGTGCGTGAGCTGACCCAGCGGCTCGGGATCGTGCTGATCTTCGACGAGGTCAAGACGGGGCTGTGCATCGCCGCGGGCGGCGCAACCGAGCGCTTCGGTGTGCAGCCGGACATGGTGACGCTGGCCAAGGCGCTCGGCGGTGGGTTACCGACCGGCGCGATCGGGGCGACCGCCGAGGTGATGGCGGTGGTGGAGGCCGGCGAGGTCTACCAGGTGGGCACGTACAACGGGAACCCGCTGGCCATGGCGGCTGCGCGCGCGAACCTGCTCGAGGTGCTGACACCCGAGGCGTACCGGCACCTCGATGCACTCAACGAGCACATGCTGAGCCGCTGCACGGCGATCATCGAGCGGTACGGCCTGCCCGGTTATGCCGTGGGGGTCGGCTCGAAGGGCTGCGTGACGTTCGCGACCGACCGGGTCACCGACTACGAGTCATTCAAGGCGCAGCAGGACGGCGATCTCACCGATCTCTCGTGGCTCGTGAACATGAACCGCGGCATCTTCATGACGCCTGGTCGCGAGGAGGAGTGGACGCTCTCGGTGCAGCACACGCTCGCCGACTGTGACGTCTTCGTCGACGCCTTCGAGGAGATGGCGGCGGCCATCACCTGAGTAGCCGTGCGGGCTCAGCCCGCAGGGTCACAAGGATGCGTCAGCCCAGATCGCCGCAGGGCGTCTCGAGCGGCTCGCCCGCTGCCGCGATCGCGTCGGTGACGCGCTCGATGGGCACGCCGTATCCGCTCTCGTGCCCGCCACCCTCACGCTCGGCGAAGATCACCGTCACCACTCGTCCGTCCTCGTCCACCACGGGTCCGCCCGAGTTGCCGTGCTTGACCCTGCCGCGAACGCCGGTCACGGTACGCCCGCGGAGCCCGCGTCCGAAGAGGTCGCCGGCGATCAGTGAGACGTCATCGCCGACGCGGACGGGTGTCGCGCGGTAGCCGCCCCCCTCGGGGAACCCGAGCAGCGCGCCGGATGCGCCCTCGGTGGGACGGCCGATCGGAAGCGCGCGCCCGCCGAGTCCGGGTGCAGCGAGCACGGCGATGTCGTTGACCGGGTCGAACGAGATGACACGGGATGAGACGCCGCGTCTTCCGCCCGGGCCAAAGTCCACCAGCGGCCGGTCGACGCCGGCGACGACGTGCGCGTTCGTGACGACCACGCCCGGTTGCGCGATCCAGCCCGAGCCTTCGATCCCGACGCCGCACGCGATGCCGCGCACCCGCACGACCCCCTCCCGCGCCGCCCGTACGTTGAGGTCTGCAACAACCGAGCCGTCGGGAGGGTCGACGGTGGCCTCGGGCCCTACGAGCGAGGAGAACGGGTCGATGCGACCGATCCGCGAGATCACCGCCGACGGCGGCACCCGCTCTGTCAGCTCCGAGAGAATCCGTGAGTCCGTGACGTAGGAGCGGAGCCCCGCCTGCGAAGGGATGTAGATGAGCGCCGAGGCGAAGGCCCAGCAGAGAACAAGGCCCGTCGCGCCACCGAGCCCGGCGCCGCCGATCGCGTCGAGGAGCCGGAGCGGGCTCAACGTCAGCACGCGGCGCACCCACTTGCCCGCGGCCAACCCCAGCCACTGTCCGACGGAGGCACAGAACATGGTTGCGGCGAGCGTGGCGACGGGCGCCCAGCGTGTTCCCGCTTCGAGACCGATCAGATCCGGCGCAACCCGTGCTCCGATCACCGCGCCGACCACGAGCCCGCCCAGCGAGAGCGCTCCCGCCACCAGCCCGCGCCGCAGCCCGCCCAGCGCGAGGAATGCGATGACCGCGAGGGCAATCCAGTCGGCGACGTTCACAGCACTCCTTTTGTTACCGGACGGCGCCGGGTCTCCTGCACCGCGCCGTCCTGCACGCAGCGCGCTTCGCGCGCCGGGTACAATCGATCGGCTCCTGGGGGGCGTAGTTCAGTTGGTTAGAACGCCGGCCTGTCACGCCGGAGGTCGCGGGTTCGAGTCCCGTCGCTCCCGTCTCGATTTGCAGGGATTTCGCTTCAGCTGCCGACGACGCGGAGTCCCGCATCCCGCACTGATCCCGCACCAGTCACGACGCGGCGGCCTTCAAGTGCCGATCCAGCGCAGCAGCAGCCTCTCGCGTCGAACCCGGATAGAGGTGCCCGTAGCGTTTCCAAACGAGCGTCGGGTCAGGCCGTCCGGTTCTGTCCGTGTGCCCCAGCGCTTCCGCGAGTTGGAGCGGGTTTGCGCCCGCCGCGATCATCAGCGACGCGAAGGTGTGCCGGAGATCATGGAACTCGAGCCGCTCGAGGTCGGCGCGTCGCGCGGGTTTGGCCTTAGCCGCCGCGCGTCTCACTGTCTTCGCGAACACATCGGCCCGGAAGTTGTCCGAGTTCCACACGCTGTCCGACCGCGGCGACGGGAAGACGAACCCCTGGGCATTCGGCCGCCGCGCAAGGAGTTGCTCGCGCAAAGCCTGAAGGGCAGGGACGCACAGGTAGACACGCCGACGCTTCCTCGTCTTGGTCCGCCCCTCCACGCCTTTCCGCGCCGCGCGTGAAACAACCACGCACCCATCCGCGAGGTCGATGTCGGCGTCGCGTAGAGCCAGTACCTCCCCGAGCCGCAGTCCGCTCAGGGCTGCGAACGTGATCAGTTGAGGTTGCGCGCATAGCGAGGCGCTTCACCGACGCCGGGGCGACCCGGCGAGCGAGCTTGTCGAGCCTGGGTGAAGCGGCCAGCTCCCGCGGCTCGTAGACGCCCTGGCGGTCGGCGTTGGGCAGGCCGGCAGTGTCGACCAGTCGCTGAGCGATGAGCAGGCGCAGGACGACCGCGAGTGCGTCCTCGGGAGTACGGGCGCGCCTGAGAGCGTCGGTCGCCTCGGCGTGGAGCTTCCGCTCGGCCTCCGCGCCGCGCGGGTAACGCACGCTCACCTTGCCCTGTTTGTTCTCCGTCGACGGCTGCTCGACGCAGAGCCGGTGCGCCCATGCCGCGGCCTTGCCGTGCTGCTGCAGGACGATCGAGCCAAGGAGCTTGACGGCGTCGGCGTCGAGCTTCGGCTGCCACTTCGCGAGCGCCGCGCCGAGATCGAGGTTGCGCGCACGGGCGGACACGCGTTCCTCGTACTGCTGCTGCCGCTCCTGCCGCCGCGCTTCCTTCTCTGGATCGTCCGCCGATGTTGCCGGGCGTCGCTCTTCGTTCTCCCGGCTCTTGCGCTCGGTGGCGGCGGTCGCATGCGTCGCGATCTTCTCGGCGAGCCGATCCGCGAGCCACTCGGGATCGGTGACGTAGGCGTGACTGCGTCCGTTCCTGCCGGACAGTTCGAGCAGGCAGCCGAAGGCGCGGGCGGCGTCCGCGTCGGCGTCGGTCAGCGCGAAGCACTCCCGCCAGCGTCTCCCCTCGGCCTGCCGCGCCGACCAGTCGTGCTCGGACGCGTGCGCGATCTCTGGCAACCCCGCGAGCGCGGCCGCGACCGGCTCCGCGTGCCCACCGAGCTTGGCCAGCACGGCGGCGACGGCGTCCTCGTCGTGGACGGAGGTCGGCAGGATCGGGCCTGAGCCAAACTCGGTCACGCTGTAGGCGACCGGCTGCCGTATCTCGCTCCCTTCCGGCAGGTCGGCCCGCAGCACATCGTCCACGAACTCCCCCGGATCGGAGGGGAAGACGGCCGCGTAGCTCGGTCGCTCGATGAGCCAAGCGGCCGTCAACTCCGCGAGCAGTGATTCGCCCTCGGCGATGCGGACGAGCGGCGGTGCACAGGCGAGCGGCAGCCTGCGCGCGGCGAGCAGCTCCTGTGCCGCCTCGGGCAGCCGGAGGAGTTCGAGCCGCTCGGCGACGAGCCGCTCGCTCTTGCCGACGAGTCGCGCCACCTTCGCCGCGCCGCCCTGCTCGTCGGCCAGGCGCCGGTAGGCGCGCGCCTCCTCGATCGGGCTGAGGTCGGCGCGGATCACATTCTCGGCGACGGCGAGCGTCAGCGCCTCCCCGTCAGCGTCACGCACCTGCGCCGGTACCTGGCGGAGCTTGGCGGCCTTGGCCGCCCGGTAGCGGCGCTCTCCGGCGATGATCGTGAAGCCGTCAGCGCCGTCCGGGGCGAGCATCAGCGGCGTGATGATCCCGTGCCGCTTGATCGAGGCGACAAGCTCGGCCATCTGCTCGTCCGCAAACTCAATGCGCGGGTTGTCGCCGTTGCTCGGCTTGATCTTCGCGAGTGGAACCATGCTCAGCGTTGCGGTCACGGTCGGATCCCTCCTTCGGTCAGCAGTCCGAGCGCGCGGTCCTTGAGCGGGGCGGGCTCGGTCGCTCGCTCAAAGCGAGCCTCGGCGTGGGTGCGGCCGGCGGTCTGCCGCGTGGGTTGCGTGTGGTCGACGTAGGCAGTCACGGCCTGTAGCGCGCCCCAGCGCGTGCCGCGGATGTCGGCCAGGTCGGGAGCGGCGCGGTAGGCGGTGCGGATCGCCTCGCGCACGCGCTCGGCGTTGCGGACGGCGCGTCCGCCCTCGCTGCGGTCGGGCTTCGGCTCGGGCAGCGGCACGAGTCGCGAGAGGAAGCGCTCGAACTCACCCTCGCCGATGCGCTCGCGGATCAGCCGCCCGCCCCACTCCTCCAACTCGTCGTAGTAGCGCCAGGCGATGCCGAGCGTGCGGCGCGCATCGGCGAGCCGCGCCTGTACGTGCGCGGTGTGGCGCGCCTTCCAGACCCGCTGTGCGTCAGGCAGCGGCAAGAGCATTCCGTTCAGGCAAGCGAGCCGGAACGGAGCCACGGAGACGGTGACCGCGAGGCCGCCGTCGTGGCCGTTGCGGAAGCAGAGCAGCGGTAGCACCTCCTCCCCCTCTGCGCCCCCGATTCGGACGTCGCGGTCGAGCCGCATCAGGGCGTGGACGCGAGCGCCGCCGCGCGTCGAGCCTGCGCCGATCCAATGCGCCCGCCCCGAGTCGGTAATGTCGTCGCAGAACGCGAACGCGGCGCGGTTCTGCAGCGGCTCGTACCCGTCGCCGACGACGCCGAGCACTGCACCTGTGTCGCTGCGGACGTTGGCGACGTGGCGCGGCACAGTGGCGCGCGCCGTCGGGTGGCCGTCCTCGCCGGTCGCGAGCACCGCCTCGAGCGGGCACTGCTCGACGATCCAAGTGAGACCTGCGGCGGCGATCATCGACGCCGCGTCTTGAGCCTCGTTCGGATCGACGGTTCGCACCGCATCGGCCCATCCGGCGGGCGTCTGCCCGAGCCATAGCGGATGCTCGGCCTGGGCGATCCCGTAGCCGGGTTGGTCGGTGGTCTGCATGGTCTCTTCTCCTCTCGGTTCAGGCGGCTAGCGGGGCTGGCTTGTGCGCGATGACGAAGCGCTCCGGCTCCTCGAAGATCGCGAGACCGACATGCGTTGCGAGTCCCGCGCCGAGCCAGAGCGCGCGCACCTCCTCGCGGCTGACGCTCTCGTGCCGCAGCCGGAGCTCGACCACGTCCGCGAGTAGCTTCGGGATCGAGGCAGCCTCGACGAGCTCGACCTGGCGGCCGATGAACTCGGCGAGCGCCTCGCGATCGACTCGGTACTCCATGATCTCCCTCCTTCGCCTGTTGATTTGAAACAACCCTGACCGCGTGCGAACTCGCCGCCTAGCGCGCTCGCTCCCACCGTGCCGGTGGATCTGCGTCTACAGGGTTACGCCGCGTCCGCCGGCAGGCGATCGGTGTCGAGCGCCCACCGTTCGATCGAGCTCCAGCGCCAGACCGAGGAGCGGCCGAGCTTCCCTATCGGCATCGGGAAGCCGGGTCCGGCTGCGAGCACGTTCACTCGCTGCGCCGAGATCCCAAGCCGCTTCGCGATGTCGACCGCGATGACGAGTTCGGTCCGGTTATCCACCCGCACGCGTCGACCATAGCTCTGCAGTTGTTTTGAATCAACCGCGGTGCCGCGCCGCCTTAGCACGCCACAAACGCGACTGCTAAACCCGTTCGGGCGCGCAAGGACCTCTGCCTTCGCGGAACGGTGAGCTTAGATCGCTGCACCTGCGTTACCGTCTATGCATGCCCGAGCAGCGCTACGACGCCAGCCGCCAGACGCTTGGCACGCTCCTGGCTACGACGAGCCCTCGAATCGAGGTTCCGGACTGGCAGCGGTCGTACTCATGGACGACCGAGGAAGTCGAGGCGTTCTGGCGCGACCTAACGGCGTTTGACGCGCGCTACCCGGCCGACAACGTCAACAATGAGGAATATTTCCTCGGCTCGATCGTGCTCGTGACCGGCGGCCCGACCAATCTCCTCCTCGATGGCCAACAACGTCTTGCGACGGCGACGATCCTGCTCTCGGTCCTTCGCGACGCGCGCCGCGAGTACTCGGGCGATGCTGCAGCTCGGCTGCAGAACAAGTACATCTCTGACTTCGATGACGCGACCAACACGACGACGCACGTCCTGACGCTGAACGTCTACGACCACGACTTCTTCCGCTCGGAGATTCAGGACGTCCCGCAGGACCCACCGGTTCGGCCAACACCCACACTCAAGTCGCACGGCCTGGTCCGCAAGGCACGCCAGTACTTCTCGGATCGCGTGTCGGAAGCGAGCGACAAGCTCGGCGGGGGCGAGGCTGCGTTCAAATGGAACCTGCGGTTGAGCGGCGTCCTCTGCGACCACATCTCTGTCGTCTCGGTGACCTCGACGGACCCAGACAACGCGGCCGAGGTGTTCGAAACGCTGAACGACCGCGGCATCGGGCTCTCAACGCCCGATCTGCTCCGCAACTTCGTCCTTCGGCGCGCACCCGACGAGGACACCCGAAACCGCATCGTCTCCGCCTGGGAGAGGGTGCTCAAGATCAACGACGAGGCGAGCGTCGAGGAATTTCTCCGGCACTACTGGGTCAGCTACCGGGGCGACGTCAAGGCGCGCAAGCTCTATCGCGAGATCAAGGACACGATCGTCAAAGAGGACATCGAGTCCCTTGTGCTCTCGCTCGACCTGGCGGAGGCGGCGCCACTTTACCGGGACATCGTTCGCGGGCGCGAAGACGACGCTGAGCTGCGCCGGCAGCTTGAGGCAATACGCGCTCTCGGTGCAAAAGCCCTCTATCCGGTGTTACTCGCCGGCTACACCGCCGCTGGCGACGCGGATGACGGGAAAGAGAAGCTTCGGATGCTCGCGAGCGCGCTCGTGACGATGTTCGTCCGCTACAACGTGATCGGCGGACGCGAGACGACCGTGATGGAGTCGACCGTCTACGACATCGCGGCCAAGCTGCGCGAGACAAAGGACTTCGACGCTGCAGTGTCGGCGCTCGCCGAGCTCGCGCCTGATCCCGAAGACTTCGTCGAGCGATTTCAGCGCAGGAGCGTCAGCCGCATCGCGACAGCGCGCTACCTCCTGCGCGAGATCGAGCACGCGAAGCGGAAGACGAACGAAGTCGAGATCAGCGGCACCGACCGCGTACACGTCGAGCACATCTACCCGCAGACGCCCGATGGGTCGAAGTGGCAGAACCACGGAGCGGTCATCAATCGGCTCGGTAACCTCACGCTGCTCGGCAAGCGCTTGAACACGTCGATCAAGAACGCGAACTTCGTGACGAAGAAGGAGAAGGGCTACGCCAGCTCCGACATCCTGATGACGCAGGAACTCCTCACTCGCGACACATGGGACACGGCGGCGATCGAAGATCGTCAACGCGAGCTGAGTACCTGGATTTTCGATATCTGGAAATTTCCGGGTGAGGCGCCTCCGGCGAAGCCGGCCGTGAAGATGGTTGAAGCGGCGTCGGAACTCGCCGCCGAAGACGAGGCTGCGGCCCTTGACCAACTCCCTGAAGTGCCTGCCTAACCGCGGTCGAAGTCGCCGCACAGATTTCCTCAGGACGCGGAGCCGCGTAAGAATCCGGCAGGGACTGGGACCGTCGCGGGCGCCTGTTACTGTCGTCGATGTGAAGCCAGCCTTCCTGCCCTGGTCGAGGCCGGCCGGGATGGGACCGGCATGATCCCAAGCGCGCTCGACCGGCGCGGCCTGCTCGAGCGTATTGACGAGCTGCTGGAAGCCACCTACCGCTCAGGCGATCTCGGGAATGTCGACGATCCGCTTGCGGAAACCGTCTATATCCTCCTCAGCAGGCAGACCCACGACCGGGTGTACCGGCGCGTGTACACAGACTTGCGGGCACGCTATCCGCGCTGGCTAGACGTACTCGAAGCGCGCGATGGCGAACTCGAGCAGCTGATCACGCCCGCGGGTCTACAGCGCCAGCGCACAAGCCAACTGAAGCGGGTGCTGGAGGCTGTTGCCGCGGCAAACCGTGAGCACGCGACTGGACCGTGGTCCGATCCGCCACAAGACCTGAACCTCGATTTCCTGTACGACCTCGACGTTGGCGATGCCGAGCGTTTCCTAACCTCGCTGCCTGGCATCGGCCCGAAGAGTGCGCGCTGTGTCCTCGCCTACTCGCTCGAGCAGCCAGTGTTTGCCGTTGACACGCATGTCCATCGCATCTTCCTGCGACTCGGCCTCGTACAGTCGAACGGACGCAAACGCGACCATGATCCGTTCCAGAACGCCGTCCCAGCTGCGCTGCGCAAGCGGCTCCACATCAACCTCGTCCATCACGGTCGTTCGGTCTGCCGCACTCAGAAAGCGAAGTGCAGTGAGTGCGTACTCGTCTCGTTCTGCGGCCACGGGCGCGCAACCCTCGCAGCGACGGAGGCACCCGTGGCCGTCGACTTGTTCGCTGGCGCGGGCGGGCTCGGGTACGGGTTCCGCAAGGCGGGCTTCCGTATCGGCCTCGCGGTGGAACCGAACCGCCACGCCGCCCAGACCTACAGGCTGAATAACCCGGGCGTCCCTGTGATCGAGGCATCGATCAATCAATCGACGGATGCGAAATCGCTGCGCAGCTACATGCCGAAGGTAAAGAAGGTCACTGCGCTCCTCGCGGGCCCTCCTTGCCAGGGGTACAGCGCAGCGGGTTCGCGGAGGCCGTACGCACAGGTCAATCATCTTTACCGTCACGTCGCGCGCATTGCCGAACAGCTGGAAGTCGACATCGTCTGCCTCGAAAACGTGCCCGGCGTACGCCGCGTGAACGGCCGCGGGTTCCTGAGCTCTATCCGCAACGCTCTCCGGCGGGCCGGATTCGCGACGGAATCCCACCTTGTTCATGCGTGCGAGTTCGGCGTCCCGCAGCATCGCGCGCGTTATTTCTTTCTCGGGCGCCGTGGGAAGGACGCGGTGCCGCCGCCGAAGCCGACACACCGGCCCCGACATCACGAGGAGAGTCCCGGCGACGCGCAGCTTCCGGAAACGCCACGCTTGATCGACCTGCTAAACGAACTCCCACAGATCCAGGCCGGCACCATCGCCGAGCGCTGGCTCGGAGACGGAGGCCAGGAGGACTACAACCTCTCGACCATGACTCACGGCGAGAAGGTGGTCCGCAAGATCCGTGGGATCAAGCCAGGCGAAGGACCGATCTCCTACCGGCGCCTGGAGGACGACGAAGCACGGACTTTGATCGCCGGCCATAGAGCGCTACCCGTTCACCCCAGACACGACAGAGCGATCTCGGTCAGGGAAGCAGCGATCATCCAGGGCTTCCCTCGCGACTACATCTTCTGCGGGCCGCGTGGGGAGCAGCCGCTACAAGTCGCCAACGCTGTCCCACCACCGATGGCCGAGGCGGTCGGGCGCGGAATCCTCGACTGCGTTACCGCAAGCCGGCGGTCCCGCCGCGCCACTAATCGCGTCGACAGCACACAACCAGCGGTCTAGAGTCCGGAAGCCTGAGCGGGTCGTGGCAGGCATCGAGCTGGCAAAGGCAGGAGGGCAGATGCCGCACACGTACCTGGAGTGGAACGATGCGCTGGCCGCGCGCATCTTCCGGCCAGAGATGTCAGGACGGCAGGTGTTCCTCTTCGTCAACGATGACCTCATCGAGGAAATCGGCGGTGAGGGAAGTGTGCCGGACTTCGTCGCGCGCGTGGAACAAGGGCCGCCCTGGGTGGGGCCCGACCTCGGCCTCTGCCAGAAAGCAGTGCATTCGCTCGATGGGTGGCGCGAGCGCGAACTTGACTTCCCGCCCTACCTCGGTTACCTCGGCTTGTTCGTGCTCGCGGTCGGCGTGCAGGGCGCTTTCGCCGCACACGCTTACTACTCACGACTAAGGACGCTGCTCGGCTGGCCCGACGTCGAGTCTAGGGCTCCCGCCTCGTTCGACCGGATGCTCCGCCTGTGGGAAGACCTCGAAGTGTGGTCAAACCAGGACAAGGCCGGCACGCTCGGCGTCTTCAGCATCAGAATCGCGGGCGAATGGATCCATGTCGGGCTGCCAAAGGCGCAGGCAGTTCTGACCGAGCATGAGCGGCGAGCCCTCCCGGCGATCTTCGCAGCGGCCATCCTTGATTCCACCGCGCCGCCATCAGACCCAGAGCTGATCCGCGCTCTGCGCCGTCACGGCGCGAACGAACTGCGGCAGCCAACACTCGAGTTGCTCAGCCATCACGGCACAGAAACCGAGCTTCTCGCCGTGCTGCTCGATGCTGTGCGAGACGAGCTCGAGGACTGGGACGGCGCCGTCCCTGATGCCGGAGAGGACGGGCAGGCAGGGAAGGTGATCGCCATGGCACGAGTCTGTCTGCGCGTCGACGAGGTCGCCGCGCGAGCGACAGCGACACTCCGGGTAGCGGCGAAAGCCGAGTTTCCCGAAGACGGGCTGGCGCTCGCATCTACCGACGGAACGCTTCACCTCGCCGGCCAGGAATATCAGCCCGGCTGGTCGTCGCCACTCCGCGACACTTTGCGCGAACGTGACGTAGATGCGTCTGCGCTCGACTGGTCTGAGCCGCTGATCCTGAACGACGACGCGGCGGGCTGGCGCGTCCGGCTGCCCTCAGCTCGGCTACGGATCTTCGTGTCGGGCCTGCCGTTCGATCTCCCGGGGTTTGTTGAGATCCGCGGTCTCCCTGGTAACCGGCCCTTCGTGCTTGCAGCGTCCAGCGAGACCGCGCCGGCCCTGAACGCATGGACTGAGAGCGGCCAGGTCGATCTACATGAGCTCCGGGTTCTCGAGGGGCTGCCCCAGGGATGGAAACTGTTCAAGTCAGCTGGCGCACACTCCGATCAGGCAGTCCGCGCCGCCCTACCCGAGCTGACGCTACCAGCAGGAATCCGTCTCAAGCTCGCGGGCGGGATCCGCAGCGGCGAAGGCAATACCTTCTTCCGCTTCGCACCACCGACCGTGATTGTTGAAGGCGGTTCCAGCACTGATGATGTCCTCTGCAACGGGCGCGCGCTGAGCGCGCAGCCGGATTCACCAGAGTTCGCGTTACCTGGGAACCTCCCGCACGGAGAGCGGATCATGATCGAGGTCCGTGCTGGCGCCGAAACCGTGCGTCGCCAAGCGCTCTTCCTGTCTGACGACTTCGCCTGGAAGCTCAACCACCCGCTCGCCACGGTCAATCAGTTCGGGACCGCATCCGAGCGCGCAACGCCCGATGAGATCAACGGAGCCGGTCTGGGGATCAGCGGTGTGCTCTCCGGACAAGCAGACACAGAAGGGTTGCCAGTGCGCGCAACGGTTCCGAGCGGACGGCGCGCCTTCGCCATCGGACGGCACCCGGGACAGATCACGTCGCTACCAGGGGAAGGACTGCCGACGGAATGGCAACCAATCTGGATCGTCGAACTCGAACGCCGCGGCCGCGCGGTGTACTGCGGACGCGAACTCGCCAATGCAGGTCCGCTTCCCGATCCGGCAGCGACACGCGACGACGTCGAACTCTGGAAGGACATCCTCTGGCACCGGCGCAAACGGATCACGCCGCCCGAGCATCCGCTGCTTCGCAAACTGTGGACGGACTACGTCGAGGCAGGCCGGCGTGTCTAGGGCCGGCGACGAACTGCTCGCCGTCATCTCTGCGCGCCAGCGGCTGACTTGGCGCACCTTCCGCGACACGTTCGACGTGCTCCATTCGCACGCCCTCAGGACACACGATGGCGTCGCAGAGCCGACCGGATACGTGCGCCAACGGTCACTGCGCCTGCTCGCCGAACTTGGGCATGCAGAGCTTCTGCCTTTCGGGGGCGCAGCCGCCGTCTGCGCCGCACCCACCGTCCTCGGGCTGCTCCCTCTCGCGGGTCTCCCGGTCGCCTCGCTCTGCGGTTCGCGCAGCACCGCAGCCGCAGCCGCGCTCCGCGAGGCATGCTCGCCGTTCGGTGACGACGCCCGGATCCTCATAACGAAGCAGCCCTACTGCGGCGGCTATGCGGCCAGCGCGATCCAGATTGAGGCGAGCGGCCCAGCGGTGCTCGCACGCATCGCCGAAGCCATAGGAATCCGCTTCGCCGCTACCCCGCCCGCCTGGGCGCTCCTCCACGCAAGCGTGGGAGTAGCTGAATACGAGCAGCGGCTCCAATGGAATACCGATCCGGATCCGCAATGGCCGCGGAAGGACTTCAATCCTGGCAGCCTAACCTTCGGCTTCCAGGAAAGGGCTGCGCCGGAGCGGTTCAGCTCGTTCCAAGACCCGGTCACCCACCGCCAGCTACACCGGATCTGGCGCGGCCCACGCGCGGCAACGGCCGATCGCGATTGGGGACGCTGGCTGCACCTCCACGACCTCGGCGCGCCGGTGCTCCGCTTCGACAAGGATGCTCAGATCCTCGTGGTACCCGCAACCGTTCCCCTCCCTACTCTCCTCGGCCGCTCGCTGACACTCTTCGCCGGGCTGGCACCGGCTCGCAAACCAGATCCGCAGAACCCGACTCTCCTGATTGATGTGTACGGCGGCGTCGTGGCCGAAGCGGCCGAGCTGCTTGCGGAGAAGCTCGGCCAGCCAGCTTTCTCAAATCAGTCCGGTGGAGGGAACCAGCATGCGTGACCCAGTCGGCGCATTCGAAACGATCCGCGACAACTTCCTCCTCTACGTGCAGACGGCCTTCCGAACCCAATTCGCGGGCTTCGAGCGCGAGCGGCTCCGACTGCTCCGCGAGCCCGGCGTGTTCGCGCAGGAACCGTGGATCGAGCCGATGCCCCGCTATCAATCCTCTGGAAAGAAGATCAACGACGTTTCCGGAGAAGACCTCCCCGGCCTCGATGACCAGGCGTGCGAGGACTTCCGCGAACTCGCCGCAGCCGGCCTGGTCGGCGATTTTCCGCTACACCGGCACCAGCTCGCGATGCTCGGCCGGGTGCTCGCCGGAAACGACTGCGTCGTAACTGCCGGAACCGGATCCGGCAAGACGGAGTCGTTCCTGCTGCCCCTGTTCGCCTATCTCGCGCGCGAGTCGCGCGACTGGTCCGCTCCCGCTGCGCAACCGGCGCACTGGCATGACTGGTGGAAGAGCGACACGTGGCGAGACGAATGCATTCCGGAAACAAACGGGCGGCGCAGGATCCGGCAATCGCTCCGCGTCCCCCAGCGCGCGCACGAGACACGCCCGCCAGGCGTCCGCGCTCTGATCCTGTATCCGATGAACGCGCTCGTCGAGGACCAGATGAGCCGGCTGCGCCGCGCCCTCGACTCGGACACCGCCCGCGAGTGGCTCGATCGCGAGCGAGACTGCAACCGGATCTACATCGGTCGCTACAACGGCGCGACACCAATCGCCGGCCACGAATACAAAGCAAGCGGGAACCCGGACCGCACGCGCATCGAACGGCTCGCAAACGAGCTACTCAAGGCAGACCGGGCCGCGCAGATCGCAGCCGCCTACGCACAGCAAACGGGCGACCCGGACGTCCAGACCTTTTTCCCCCGCCTCGACGGCGCCGAAATGCGCAGCCGCTGGGACATGCAAGACGCGCCGCCTGACATCCTGATCAGCAACTACAGCATGCTCAGCATCATGCTCATGCGCGAGGCCGACCAGCCGATCTTCGACCGAACGCGCGAGTGGCTGGAGCATGACGGAAGCGTCTTCCACCTAATCATCGATGAGCTCCACCTCTACCGCGGGACTGCCGGTACCGAAGTCGCCTACCTGCTGCGGCTGCTCCTGCGACGGCTCGGACTGGCACCGGACAGCCCGAAGCTCCGCATCCTTGGCTCCAGCGCATCGCTCGATCCCGGTGACGATGAGAGCCTCCGATACCTCTCACAATTCTTCGGCACAGACTGGGACGCCGGCAACATCATTCCGGGATATCCGGAGCCGGCACCAGAGCCGCCCGCACAACCCCTGCCGCCGTATGGCTCGCTCCAAACGCTTGCGACGGACCCAGAAGGCGCGGAGACGGAGACATTGCTCGCCGCTGCGGCCGACTTCGACGGAGCGGCACAGGAGGGCGCCCCCGCGGATCGCCTGCGGATCGCGATGCGCGAGCGTGGCCCCGAGCTCACAGCCCGCTTCCTGGCAGCCGCAAGCACGAACGGATCGCCCCGCGCTGTCCCGTTCAGCGCCTTCTGCCAGAAGCTGTTTGGAGCCGGAGTCCCGCCCGAAGAAGCGTGGAGGGCCGGCCGCGGACTCCTGGTCGCTCGCAGCCACTGCGACAGGGATGGCGAGCAACCGTTCCTCCCGTCATTCAGGTTCCACCTCTTCTTCAGGAACATCGAAGGACTGTGGGCGTGCGCCGCCCCTAACTGCGGCGTCACCGGGGACGAGGCCGAGGACGGGCGCCCGTGCGGACGGCTTAGCACCGACCCCCCAATCCTCTGCGAACACTCACACAGAATGCTTGAGCTCCTCTACTGCGAGCAATGCGGAACGCTTCTCCTCGGAGGAAGCCGGCTGCCACTCGAAGCTGGCGGCTGGGAACTCCTGCGGACAGACGCCGACATCGAAGGCATCCCCGACCGGCAGACCGCACGCTTCATAGAACGTCGGACGTACGACCAATACGGCGTCTTCTGGCCGCGCGGACTTGCACAACTACATCCCGACGCACACGCGTGGCGCCAGAGCGCGAGCGAGGACTCAACGACGGCGGCACGCTGGGCCCCCGCAGCACTGAACGTCGAGAACGCAAACGTCGAAATCGGCGAGGGTGGCACCGCCTACCCGGAGGGCTCCTGGATCCCCGGATACTTCTTTACGCTGCCTGAGGCTTCAGATGATGAAGCGCGGCAGGCGCGAGCGCTCCCATCCGTCTGCCCGCGTTGCGCAGCCAACTACACAGCCCGGCGCCGCCCTTCTCCGGTACGCGGCTTCCGAACCGGTTTCTCGAAAGTCACCCAGCTTCTGTCGAAAGAGCTCTTCTACTTCCTCGACGAAGCGAACCGGAAGCTCGTGGTCTTCTCCGACAGCCGCGAGGAGGCCGCCTCACTCGCAAACGGCGTCGAACGTTCCCACTACCGCGACCTCGTACGCGAAGCGCTGTACGACGAGCTCACACTCGAAGCCGTCGGCAGACCGATTCTACTTGCCGACCTCACCGACCACGGCGAGCCGCGCCGGACCGAGGCACTCCGCCTCGCCCGACTCTCACCGTCCGCCGTAACCGAACTTACTGACGCGATCGCCGACGCGCAGCGCGAGATCAGTGCCGACTACCCAGCCGATGTTCGCGAGATCCTCGAGGCACGTCGGCGGACCGCCGAGGAGATTCTGAACCGGATCCGGCAGACGGCCACCACACGAACCGTCCCGGCCCGCGTGCTCTTCGAAGGCCTGACCGACCCTACCCAGCCCGGCACATTGATCTCGCGGCTCAAGCAGCTCGGCATCAATCCGGCCGGCAACGACGTCCTGTATCAAGACTTCAACTTCGACGGCGGCTACCGACCGTGGACCGACCTCTTCGACTTCGTTACCGGAGACGGAGGCTGGCAGGCTGGACTCTCCGCGGAAGGAATCGAGGCACGGGAACTGCTGCGGCGGAAGGTGATGGGCGAGGTCTCCGATGTGCTCTTCAGCCGCCTTTACTTCGGCTTCGAATCCGCCGGCCTTGGCTATGCCCGCGGCGGGCTCAACGAGGACCGCCTGCGCCAACTCGCAACCGAGTGCGGAGCGGACGCCGCGCTCTTCGCCAGTGTCTGCGACAGCATCGTGAGAATTCTCGGCGACCTCTATCGCTACGAGCAGGAAACACAGACTTTCGGCCCGCCCACGCCCTGGCCGGACTGGCAGGCGGCCCGCGCGAAGCTCCGCAACTTTGTCAACCAGTGCTCAACAGTTCTCCAGGTTGGTGAGCGCGCTCTGCAAGACGCACTCTGGGAGGCCCTCGCACGCGAAGCAGGACATCAGGGACTGATCCTCAATCCGCGCAGGCTGACCGTCCGGATCGCATCCCCCGACGATCCGGTCTGGATCTGCGACACATGCCGCCGCGCGCATCTCCACTCCACGGGTATCTGCACCAACTGCCTGCGCCGGCTCCCAGCCGACCCGAGCGCTGTGTGCCGCGACCTGCAATCCGCCAACTACTACTCAAGCGAGGCCGTCGAGCTGCGCCCCCCGCTCCGGCTCCACTGCGAAGAGATGACCGCACAGACTGATGATCAGGCAGAACGGCAACGTCTCTTCAGAAACATCGTCGTCGACGTCGACGGCGGGCAGAGCGCGCGCCTGATCCCCGTCGTCGACGAGATCGACGCTCTCAGCGTCACCACCACTATGGAGGTGGGAGTCGACATCGGGACACTGCAGGCCGTAGTACTCGCAAACATGCCGCCGATGCGGTTCAACTACCAGCAGCGGGCTGGGCGCGCCGGTCGGCGTGGACAACCGTTCGCCCTTGTCCTCACGCTTTGCCGCGGAAGAAGCCACGACGACTTCTGTTACCGACACCCCGAGCGCATCACCGGCGACACGCCGCCAGTGCCATTCCTCTCGCTCGGACGGCTCGAAATCGCCGAGCGGCTGATGGCCAAAGAGGCGCTCTACAACGCCTTCCGCGCAGCTGGCATTCGTTGGCACGAAAGCCCGACTCCCCCCGACAGCCACGGCGAGTTCGGCCTCGTTGACACCTGGCGGACTGATGCGGCACGCCGCGACGCAGTCGAGGCATGGCTCCGGGATGACGACACTGTCCACCGAATCGCGGTCGCGCTGATGGCAGGCAATCCCGAGCTGACCCCGGACCGGCTTGAACAATTCGCCCGGCACGACCTCTTTGGCCACCTCGACCGGGCCTCGCGCAATCCCGAACTCACCGGAGAAGGGCTTGCCGAAAGGCTGGCAGAGGGAGCCGTGCTACCGATGTACGGGATGCCCTCCCGGGTTCGACTCCTCTACCACGGCCTCTGGCGCGAACATATTTCGAGCATCGACCGCGATCTCGCTTTGGCAGTCAGCGAGTTCGCGCCGGGATCCGAAAAGACGAAAGACAAGCGGATCTATCAGTCGATCGGGTTCACGGCCCCGCTGCTCTCCCGCAATGGACGCTTCGTACCTGCGGAGGACGATCCACTCGCCAGCCGCCGTTGGATGGCTCGCTGTGAGGCGTGTCACTTCACACAGACCCATGATCAGGAACCACCGGACCCGTTCTGCCCGAACTGCGGAGCGATCCGCGATGAGCCTCATGGCTTCGGCGTGTTCCGCTTTGCGGTACCGCTCGGCTTTCGCACCAGCCTTGGCCGCGGCTCCGACGCACGCGACGAGGACGACTTCCTGGTCACCGGAGCCAGCAGCGTCGCCGAATCAGACCAAGCTCCCGCAATCCAGGCAGCGCCCACGAACTCCTCGATAGCGCTCTCCCGTGCCGGGCGAGTCTTCCGCGTCAATCACCGGCGTGGCCTTCTGATCCGCGGCCGGATCGGCACAGCGCGCCGCGGCCGCGGACCTGAACTCGAACACCAGTGGATCGACGAACGTTTCCAGAACACGCCAGCTGGCGTCACCTTCACGTCCACGGCCGATCCCGAGGAGATCGCCATCGCCGCGCCAAAGACGACCGATATCTTCCGTATCCGCCCGGCATCCGTGCCAGCCGGACTCAGCCTCGACCCGGCCGGATGGCGAGCAGGCGTGAAGGGCGCCTACTACTCTGCCGCGTTCATCTTGCGATCGATCGCGGCCGAGCGGCTGGATGTCGACCCGGACGAGATCGAGATCAGCAACGTGCGACAAACCGAGATCGTGGCAGGGGTGACAGCCGGCGAGATCGTTCTCAACGACTACCTCCCGAACGGGGCCGGCTTCATGCAGTGGTGTAACGACAACTGGGTCAATCTGCTCACCTATGCCACCGATACTCAGGCTCCCGCCGATACGTTCGTCGGCGAGCTGATCTCGGAACAGCACCGACGCGCCTGTGACTCCGCCGGCTACGACTGCCTCCGGCAGTACCGCAACATGACGTACCACAGCCTGCTCGACTGGCGGCTCGGGCTCGCACTTCTCCGCAGCCTAGAATCCGCCACCTACCGCTGCGGCCTCGACGGCAGCTTCAGCCTGCCAGAACTCGATGGCTGGCAAGATAGTGCTACCCAGCTGCGCGACTCGTTCTGCCGTGCATTCCAGTGCGAACCTCACGACTTCGGACCTCTCCCCGGCTTCCGGGTCGGCGGCCGCGACGTAATCGTCACTCACCCGCTCTGGGACGCTCGGGCTCCCCAGGGGTTCCTCGCAGCCGCAATCGCGGCCGCCGGCGAGGAGCCGAAGTTCCTCGACACGTTCAACCTGCTGCGACGTGAAAATTGGGCCTACCAGTCGCTCAGCCAGAACGGTTCGTAGGCCCCCTGCGGCTCGTCGAGCCACTGCGACGGCTCGCGCCGACCGGTCTCCATGCATTCGATGAGTGCCGGCTGCGAGGCGCGTGGAGCGCAGCCCGCATGCCACCGCTTCTCCCCTCGAGCCCCGCCGCGCGGCTTGGCACGGTCGTTCACAGGCTTCTCGAGGAGGCTGGTCGGGGTGCGTTGAGCTCCAACAGCCTCGATGGCCGCTGGCAGGAACTCGTTGCAGAAACCGAACAGGCGATGACGCAAAGCGCCCTCGAAGCACGCTTCGTGCCACTCCGAGAGACGGTTCCAAAATACGAAGTCGTTCGCCTCCGCGCGGAGGCGCGCGCGGGCGAACTTGCCCAAGATCTCCCCGACGCCGGCTCACGAGCGGCAGAGGCCAAAGCGAGCCCCTACGGGTACGAGCTCCGCGTCGAATCGGCAGATGGATTAATCGCGGGGCGGATCGACCGCGCTGTACCGGCGCCAGCGGGACCGGTCCTCCAGGACTACAAATCGGGAGCGATCTTCAGTATCCGGCAGGGCGAGGGCCAGCAGGAAATCCGGCCCGAGTACGCTGACCAGCTCCGCCTCTATGCCGCCCTGTACTACGACTCGACGGGAACCTGGCCTAGCAAACTCGAGCTCGTTCCGCTCGCCGGGCCACCCAGGGAAATCCCGCTCTCGACTACCGCGAGTCTCAATCTGCTCGACAAGGCCAGGTCACTTCTCGGAGCGGTCAACGATGAGCTCGAACGGGGCGTTAACGACTGGTATGCGGTCGAAGCGTCCCTCGCCAGCCCAAGCCCCTCTGCATGCCGCTTCTGCGCGTACCGTCCAGCCTGCGCCGCCTATCTCTCATCAATAGACCAAGAAGGCGACCCCGACTGGCCAGCCGATGTCGTGGGAGCATTTGGCGCGCTCACGCGGCTCGGCAATGGACGGCTGATCCTGTCCATCACGCTTTCGGATGGCTCAGCTTCGTTCGTACGCAACATCACCGACAGGACGGTCTCGGCCGCCCGCCTCGACACGCTCGAAGGTGGCCATCCGATTGCCGTCTTCAACTTGCGGCGCACAAAGGCAGCCCAAGCGTTCGAAGAAGGACCTCTAACGATGGTTTACGCCGGGCCACAGCAGGACGCCGAGCACCTCCGAAGGCGCGCCTAGTCGGGCCACATGAAGAGCCTGAATGGATAAGGCTGGGAGGCGAGTCGCGGCATGCGTTTGATAGTCCGCGCCAGGACTCGTCATCGCGATCGAACGGCGATCGCGACCGCGATCGAACGGCGATCGCGACCGTCACCCTCACGCCGATGCCGCTCGCACCCCGAACAAGGAGGCCGCTATCGTCCTCACCGCCTGACCATCACACTGGGACCGCCACCGAAAATCCACGGCGCTGCGTCTTTGGGCGGGACGTCGTCCGCTGCGCAGTTCCCGATGCCCGGAAACGGAGAGGCTCGAAAGGACCACGAGCACCCCTTCTTAGTACTCCGGGATCGAAGCCGCACGCAAGCCCTCGCTACGTTTGTGCGAATGGGAGAGGGCTTCATCGAGAACGTCTACGGCAGTTACGCGAACGAAGCAGACGAAGTCGAGCGTGTCCGGATCTTTGACCGCTTCACACCCGCATCGCTTTCCGGCGACGTGGTGCGAGACAAGCCGAACCGATGCAGTGTGACCGCGATGGCAACGGCCTTCTTCCACGATCTCAAGCTCATACGCGGCTACGCGCTGTTCGACCGTCAGGAGGAGCTTCAAGATCCCGCGGCGTCACCGGTCTGGATCGGCCACTGGTGGGCGGTCACCGAGGACGGTCACGTCGTAGACGCGTCATGGACTAAGCCTGGCATCGCCTACATCGGTGAGCGCATCGAAGTACGGAAGGTCGAGGAAGGGATCGCGGCGTACACGCTCGACGGAGAGCTGATCACTGACCTGGGAGTGTTCATGTATCCACCGCCTCAGGTGGTTCAGGCGCTAGAGCTAAAGCGAGCCGCATAGCTCAATCCCACTGCCCGCAACCACGTCGATCGCTTGCCGCTCGCCGGCGTTCTCGACCGTGCGCTGCCAGGCAGCGGCCGGACGCGGGCTCGCCGAAACCACGTCGGTTGGGAGGTTCCTAGAGAATGTTTGCGTCCTCGAGCAGTCGGCGTAGCAGCGCGAGATCGGCAACGCGGTCGCGGCGCAGCGGCCGCGGACGACGCTCCCACGGGATCTCGAGAACGAGGTATCCCTCGGTCCGCGCCGCCGACCGCTTGCGTTCCGCATACAGCGCTCGCTGCTCACTGCGCGCGATGCCGCTGACCGTCATCCGCTCTGGCTTGTCGAAAATGGGGACGGGGTTGCGATGCTGATCTTCGTCGATCTCAATGATCAGCCGCCGGGATTCCCAGACAGCGTCGAATGGAAGCTGCACCGCGCGGCCGGTCTTTGTGCTGACATCCCCAAGCGCCCAGGCGTAGCGCTTCTCACGCTCGGGAGGCTCTCCAAGTAACTGGGTCAGAAGGTCGAGCACGTAGCTGGCAATGGCGCCGATGACGACTTCCTCGTCAGGCCGAGTCAGCGCGCCGGATGGCATCCCTCAGTTCGGCGCACTTCGCGCCGAAGGCCGCGACCAACTCATCGACCTCGCCGCGGATGCGCGTGACCTCGGCCGACGCTCGCGCGGCCGGCGGCGGATTCCGCGCGAACCACCTCAGGATGCGGGCTTCGCGCTCGCGGAACGTCGCTTCGTCGCCCGCTTTCAGCGAGAGGAACACTCGCCAGTCCGCCTCACGCTTCTCGTCGCCATTGCAGCCCCCGCACGCCAGCACGAGGTTCCCGAGATGGTTTCCGCCCTCTGGCTCTGCGTGGTCAACGTGCCCTTCGCGTAGCCCTCGGTTGAGTTCCCGGCCGCAGTACACGCAACGACCATTGAAGAACTCCCACAGTTGATCGACGCTCCGTGGCCCCGGGTCAACGATCTCCTCAGTCGCGCGCCGCATCAAGTTCTTCGCCTGGGGCACCGTGTATTTCCGGCGCGGCTTCATGGTTCGTATCTTCTTCGAACGGCGGAACGAACGCCAGCGCCGCTCGCGCAGGCGTTCGTCGTCATGGCGAGCCATCCCCTTTGGAACAAACGTCTGCAGAGAAGGTGGTCAACGTCCGAGGACGGGGTACGAACGCTCTCTAAATCCCTGTGCTGTCGAGGGCTGCCAGTTCGGTTACGTCATCTGCCCGAGCCACCCGTTGCGGCGATTCAGCCGGCGACCTGCAACGCCTGAGTCCGACGAGCCCAGAGTGCTCACAGCAGGGCCTGCAGCTGCGCCCTCGCGCGATGCTTCGGATCGACTTTCCTCTGGAGCAAACGCATCAGTTGCGGGTTCAGCAGAGTGCCTGCGATCACGCTGACCGCCGGTGAGAGCGGAAGGAGCGCAACGCCGATCGCGATCGAGAAGACGATGCCACCGACGGGCTTCTCGTCGATGAACCTCAAGAGGGATCCACCGCCGTCGCCCTCGAGTTGCTCGCGAACGAGCTTCTCGCACGCATCGGTGACGATCTCACGCGTGTCACCTTCCGCCCCGTTCGCCTCGAGATAGTCCTTGCAGGACAGGACCGCCTTCCGCAGGAGATGAAACGCCGCTTCGTCGCGGCGAATGCTCGAGAGCTCACTCACCCCGATGACCTTCTTGCGTCCGAACGGGAGCACCTCGATTGACATCAGATCGCTCATGACATCCGTTGTGCCAGGTCCGTCCTCGAAGCGGAGATCGGCGGTGTACTCGAACATCGCTCGAGTGGGAAACACCGGGTCCAGGTTCAGGATCCTGGCGTTCAGCCATGCCCCGAGGACCTCATCGGGGGAAAACTGCTCCGAAGGCCGGTTCTTCTCGGAGTCGAACGCCCTGGCGGCCGCGAGCGCACCGGCGATGTCGGGCACAGCATGACCGGGTTCGGAGATCCAGGGCGTCGGGCCAAACCGGCCGCCGATCTTCCCGAGATGGGGTCTGAGCTTTGGAGAGCTGCCGCCGTAGGGGAACAAAGGAGTGATGTAGTAGGGCATGAAGACGAGCGCCTTCGACTCGATCAGATCGCGTAGCTCGACCAGGATCGGCAGCCAGCCCTTCAGCTTGCGAATACTGCCTTCGACCAAGAGCGGATCGCCGGGGTAATCGAGCATCTGGTCGAAGCAGTAATAGAAGCTGTCTCGAATGTAGACGGAATCCGCGAACAGGAGGTGCTTCGCCAGAGGAGCGAGCATCCGGGAAACCTCGTCGCGCGTGAGGTCCGCCGTGTCGCCTGGATCAGCGCGCTTGCCGAGGAGCGGCGTCGGCGAGTGAAGGCCCTCTACAGCGGCCTCCCACTCATCCGCCATTCGGGGCTCGAAAAAGAGGCGGAGCGACGCATCGTCCGCGTCGGGAACCGCGAGGAACTGCGGCGCGAACTCAGCCTTCATGACAGACCGGTAGTGCGTCCCGAACTCGTACCACCCATCGTTGGAGACTTCGTCGAATCTCTTGAGCGCCGACCGCTCCAAGGAGACGTCGAAAAAGGACTCGAGGATCGCCACTGGAGTTGCTACCGACATCCGCCCCTCTACGGAAAGAGTTGCGACAGGTTAGACGCTACGAACGGCCGCTGGCCGAGAAGTGCTCGTAGTCCTTGACCGGGGTCCCCCGGCCAACCGCAGCGGATCGCGTCTCGGCGTTGTCTGCGTTGGCACGACGGTGACCTTCGCGAAGAGGGATCGCACCGCCGGTAAGAGCCGGCCGTGGTCAGGACCCCCAACTGACCTACCCGTATCCCGCAAACATCGGCGGCGTCGCCAACTCAGACAACGCTACATCCCGCGTACATCCCGCGGGAGGTCGCCGCAAGCTCCCGCAGGCGCGCGGTAATCCCCGCAAGGCCAATGGCGAAAATTCCTGCTCATGCTGGAAATCCCCGCCCATCCCCGCTCAGCCCGGAACCACCAAGACCGGCCTGTCACGCCGGAGGTCGCGGGTTCGAGTCCCGTCGCTCCCGCCAGTTCCGAGACGAGCCTGCGATGCGGGTTAAAGGGGAAATCGGGTTCGGATCATGACTGACCTGCTCGCCGAGTACGTCCCGGTCCTGGTCTTCCTCGGCATCGCCATCGTGCTTGCGGGCGCCATTCTCGGGGCGTCCTATGTGGTCGCGCCGAAGCGGCCCTACGCCGAGAAGCTCTCCGCCTACGAGTGCGGCTTCGAGGCGTTCTCCGACGCCCGCGGCCGTTTCGACGTCCGCTTCTACCTGGTGTCGATCCTGTTCATCATCTTCGACCTGGAGGTCGCGTTCCTGTTCCCATGGGCCACGTCGCTGGGCGCGATCGGGCCGTTCGGGTTCTGGTCCATGGTGGTGTTCCTCGGCGTGCTCACGGTCGGGTTCATCTACGAGTGGCGCAAGGGAGCCCTGGAATGGGAGTAGAGACGACCCTGGCGCCCGGCCACGCGGCCCTGCTCGGCCACGTCAGCGAGGAACTCGACGATCGCGGCTTCGTCGTCGAGAACCTGGACAAGCTCGTCACCTGGGCGCGCACCGGATCGCTCTGGCCGATGACGTTCGGCCTGGCGTGCTGCGCCGTCGAGATGATCCACGCCTACTGCAGCCGCTACGACCTCGACCGCTTCGGCGTCGTGCCGCGGCCCAGCCCGCGCCAGTCGGACGTGATGATCGTGGCCGGAACCCTGTGCAACAAGATGGCGCCGGCGCTGCGCAAGGTCTACGACCAGATGGCCGAGCCGCGCTGGGTGATCTCGATGGGGAGCTGCGCCAACGGCGGCGGCTACTACCACTATTCCTACTCGGTGGTGCGGGGCTGCGATCGCATCGTGCCGGTCGACATCTACGTGCCCGGCTGCCCGCCCACCGCCGAGGCCCTGGTCTACGGGATCCTGCAGTTGCAGAAGAAGATCCGGCGGACCGGCACCCTCAGGCGCTAGGACGGGATCGGTACGGCCTCATGGCCCACAGCCTGGACGAATTCGGCGCCCTTGCCGTTGCCGCGTTGGCCGGCGACGCGCAGGGATTCACCGTCACCCGCGGCGAACTCGAGATCGCCGCCCGGCGGGACAGCATCGTCCGGGTGCTCACCTGGCTGCGTGACGATACCAACGGCCTCTTCAAGCAGCTCATCGACCTGTTCGGCGTCGACTACCCGGCCCGGGCCGAGCGCTTCGAGGTCGTCTACAATCTCCTCAGCCTTCGCCACAACCGCCGCGTCCGGGTCAAGGTCACGACCAACGAGGCGACGCCGGTGCCCTCCGTCGTCGGCGTCTACAGCGCCGCCACCTGGTTCGAGCGCGAGACGTGGGACATGTATGGCGTGCTGTTCGCCGGCAACCCCGACCTGCGCCGGTTGCTGACCGACTACGGCTTCGAGGGTCATCCCCTGCGCAAGGATTTCCCGCTCACCGGCTACGTGGAGCTGCGCTACGACGACGAGCAGAAGCGCGTGGTGTACGAGCCGGTGAAGCTCACCCAGGCGTTCCGCAACTTCGACTTCGTCAGCCCCTGGGAAGGGATGGACGGCCCCTTGCCCGGCGACGAGAAGGCCTCCCGTGGCTGACGTCGAGATCAAGAACCTGACGATGAACTTCGGGCCGCAGCACCCGGCGGCCCACGGGGTGCTGCGCCTGGTGCTCGAGATGGACGGCGAGGTGGTCGAGCGCGCCGATCCGCATATCGGCCTGCTGCATCGCGGCACCGAGAAGCTGATGGAGTACAAGACCTATCTCCAGGCGATGCCCTATATGGATCGCCTCGACTACGTCTCGCCCATGTGCATGGAGCACAGCTTCGTGCTGGCGGCCGAGCGGCTGCTCGGCATCGAGGCGGAGGTGCCGGAGCGCGCGAAGTGGATCCGCACGATGTTCGCGGAGCTGACGCGCATCGCCAACCATCTGCTGAACATCACCACCTATGCGCTGGATGTCGGCGCGATCACGCCGAGCCTCTGGGGTTTCGAGCAGCGGGAATCGCTGCTGGAATTCTACGAGGCGGTGGGCGGCAGCCACTACCACGTCAATTATTTCCGCGCTGGCGGCGTCTCGCGCGATCTGCCGGCGGGCCTCGATGACAAGATCGCCGCCTGGTGTGCGCGTTTCCCGAAATTCCTCGACGATCTCGAAGGGCTGCTCAGCCAGAACCGCATCTTCAAGCAGCGCACGGTGGATATCGGCGTGATGAGCGCGGAGCAGGCGATGGCCTGGGGGTTCAGCGGGCCCTGCCTGCGCGCTTCCGGCTGTGCGTGGGATCTGCGGCGCGCGCAGCCCTACGACATGTATGACCGCGTCGAGTTCGATGTGCCCGTGGGCGTGCATGGCGATTGCTACGACCGCTACCTCGTGCGCATGCAGGAGATGCGGCAGTCGCTGCGAATCGTCGAGCAATGCCAGGCGGCGATGCAGCCGGGGCCGATCAAGGTGGCCGACAACAAGATCGTCCCGCCTTCGCGGGCCGACATGAAGCGCTCGATGGAAAGCCTGATCCATCACTTCAAGCTCTATACCGCGGGCTATCACGTGCCGGCCGGCGCGACCTATTGCGTGACGGAAGCGCCGAAGGGCGAGTTCGGCGTGTAC
>JBJXGY010000006.1:0-20368 GCA_046160185.1 Gaiella sp.
GGGAAGAACATGACCGTGTACGAGCACGGCGACGACGTGATCGTCGTCGACACGGGGCTCGCCTTCCCGCGCGACGAGCACCTCGGCGTCGACCTCGTGTTGCCGGACTTCTCGTACCTGTACGAGCGAAAGGTGCGCGCCGTCCTGCTGACCCACGGGCACGAGGACCATGTGGGGGCGCTGCCCTATGTGCTGCGCGAGGTGGACGTGGAGGAGATCGTGGCCACGCGGCTGACGATGGCGCTCGCCAAGTCGAAGCTCGACGAGCACGGTCTGCTCGACAAGTGCAAGCTCACCGAGGCCGGCCCCGGCGACGACCCGTTGCAGATCGGAGGGTTCCGGATCGAGCTCGTGCGCATGGCGCACTCGATTCCCGACGCGGTCGCGTTCGTCATCGATACCTCCGCCGGACGTGTCGTGCACACGGGCGACTGGAAGCTCGATCACACCCCGGTGGACGGCCAGAAGACCGACGTCGGCCGACTCGCGGAGCTGGGCAACGAAGGTGTCGACCTCCTCCTCGGCGACTCCACGAACGCCGAGCGGCCAGGCATGACCGGCAGCGAGCGTCTCGTCGGCGAGGCCTTCCGCCAGATCATCCCGCTCCGCAGCGGCCGGATCGTGGTTGCCTCGTTCGCCTCGAACATCCATCGCATGCAACAGGCGGCCGAGATCGCGATCGAGGACGGGCGAAAGGTCGCAGTCGTCGGTCGCTCGGCGCGGAAGAACATGAACATCGCGCGGAGCCTCGGCTTCGTCGACCTTCCCGAAGAGGCGCTGATCTCGCCGAAGGAGGCGATGAGCCTGCCGCCCGACGAGGTGTTGATCGTCTGCACGGGGAGCCAGGGCGAGCCGATGTCGGCGCTCACACGCATCGCGTACGGCGACCACCCGAACATATCGGTGGAACGCGGCGACACCGTGATCATCTCGGCCAAACCGGTGCCCGGGAACGAGCTTCGCGTGCACGATTCGATCAACCGCCTCGCCCGCGCGGGGGCGGAGGTGCTGCATCAGGAGATCGCGAACGTCCACGTGTCTGGGCACGCCTGTGCCGAAGAGCTCCGCACCCTGCTCGCGCTGGTGCGGCCGAAAGCCGTGATGCCGATTCACGGTGAGTACCGCATGCAGGCGGCGCACGCGGCGCTCGCGCGCGACGCCGGTGTCCCCGAGAACGCGATCGTGATCGCCGACAACGGCTCGGTCGTAGAACTGTCGCCCCGCGGCGTCGCGATCGTCGATCGCGTCGAGGCCGGAGTGACATTCGTCGACGGGCTGGGGGTGGGGGATGTCGAGGACGTCGCGCTCCGCGACCGGCGTCGCCTGGCGGACGATGGCGTGATCATCGTGGTCGCGACCGTGGCGCTCTCAGACGGAGGCGAGATCGCTCCGCCCGAGGTGATCGCGCGCGGCGTGGCCGAGGACGACGAGCTGATGGACGAGGTGCGCGAGGAGCTCGACGACCTTGTCGAGGGGCTGGCCAAGGACGGGATCACCGAGATCAAGCTCCTGCAGGAGCACGTGCACGACACGGTCGCGCGCGTCGTCTACGCGCGCACGAGGCGCAGGCCGATGATCCTGCCGGTCGTGATCGAGGTCTGACGGCGGGCTCTCCATGGAGTGGGCGGAGGTCATCGCCGAGCACGCGGGGGACGCCGCGTCCGCTCGCCGTGTCACGGCTCAGCTGCGAGCGTGCGAGGTCTCGGCGCTCGCGTTCTGCCGGCTGCTCGAGCGCTGGGCGAAAGGAGACGCAAGCCCTGGAACGCCGGGCGCGCGCGTGGCCGCGCTTCGCCACGCGGCCGACCGAGCCGAGACGGCTCTGGCCGGGCTCGAAGAGCCGCTCGCGCGCTACCTCGTGGAGTTGAATGCCGATCATGCAGAAGGTGTCAGCTGGTACAGCGGCCCGGGTGCGGGCGAGCTCGTGGAGTGGAAGCCGGTGCTCGATCGCGCCGGGGTCCCCGCGCCGCCAGAGCGGGTGGCCTCGGCCTATCTCGAGCTGGCGGTGCTCGTGCGAGCCCTCGAGGGGCTGTCGGATCAGGTACGTCTGAACACCCGTCCCGACAGCGCGTCGTTGTGGGCTGGGCTCTTCGACCTCCGCGACACGTTGTTCCATTCGACGGTGGACGACCTGCGCGCGCTCGCGGCGTGACGTCACCGCGCATCGCCGTCGTCGGCTCCGTGAACCTCGATCTCGTGTGGACGGGGGAGCGTCTGCCGCTGCCCGGGGAGACCGTGACGGGCGGCGCATTCGCCAGGATCCCCGGGGGCAAGGGCGCGAACCAGGCGCTCGCCTGCGCCCGACTCGGCGCCGCGGTGACACTCGTTGCGGCCGTGGGGGAAGACGCCGCGGCGGACGAGGCGCTGGCTGACCTCCGGGCCGGTGGGGTCGAGCTCGACCTGCGGAGGGCTGCCGGGCCCACCGGTGTCGCGCTGATCGAGGTCGACGCGGCGGGCGAGACGACGATCGCGGTGGCGCCAGGGGCGAACGCGCTCCTGGAAGGAGTGGAGCTGCCGCCGCACGACGCCGTGCTCTGTCAGCTCGAGATCCCCGATGCGGCGGTGCTCGCTGCCTGGGAGGCGTGCACCGGGCTCTTCTGCCTCAACGCGGCGCCCGCGCGGCCGATCGCGGTCGACGCCGACCTCACCGTCGTCAACCGGCACGAGCTGGAAGCGCTCCACCGCCGGGACGGCCTGGTCGCGCTCACGCTCGGTGCGGAGGGTGCCGTGCTGCTCGACAACGAGGAGGAGATCGCCCGCGCCGTCCCGCCTCCGGTGGTGGCGGTGGACGGTACGGGTGCGGGTGACGCCTTCACGGCATGCCTCGTCGTCTCGCTTCTCGAGGGCCGCGATCACGAGGAGGCGCTTCGCCGAGCGTGCGCCGCAGGGGCGCTTGCGGCATCGCGACCCGGCGCCCAGCCTGCGCTCCCGTTCGCTCACGAAGTCGACGCGATCCTCGGTGGGTGAAGGCAGACTTCGCGCCATGAGCCGCACCCCGATCATTCTCGACTGCGATCCCGGGCACGACGATGCGATCGCGCTGCTGCTCACGCTCACCAGCCCGGAGCTCGACCTGCTCGGGGTGACCACCGTGCACGGGAACCAGACGCTGGAGAAGACGACGGCGAATGCGCTGCGCGTGCTCGATCTCGCCGGACGCCCCGACGTGACCGTGGCCGCCGGCGCGGCCGTGCCGCTCGAGCGCGACCTCACGGTCGCTGCGCACGTCCACGGGGAGAGCGGGCTGGACGGCCCGGTGCTCCCCGAGCCCACCCGGGAGGCCGAGCCCGATGCGGTCGGGCACATTGCGCGCTGGGTCGCCGCGAGCCCCGAGCCGGTGACGCTCGTGCCCACCGGCCCGCTCACCAACATCGCCCGGTATCTCGCAGAGCACGGCGGCAGCGGCATCGCGCGCATCGTCTCGATGGGTGGTGCGATCGCCGAGGGCAACATGACCCCGGCCGCAGAGTTCAACATCTGGGCCGATCCCGAAGCGGCGCGGATCGTCTACGACTCGGGGCTCGACGTGACCCTGATCGGCCTCGACGTCACGCACAAGGCGGTGACGACGCCGGCGATCCAGCAACGGCTGCGCGAGACCGGTCGAGTGGGCGAGGTGGTGGCCGACCTCGTCGACTTCTTCTCCGTCTACCACCGCGACACGTACGGGTGGGAAGGCGCCCCGATCCACGATGCGGTCGCCGTCGCCCACGTGATCGACCCGACGCTCGTCAGCGTGAAGCGCCGGAACGTCCGGGTCGAGCTCGAGTCCGACCTCTGCCGCGGGCGAACCGTGGTCGACCTCTGGCGGCGGACAGACCTACCGGCCAACGTGAACGTGGGCGTGGATCTGGACGGCGTGCGGTTCTTCGACCTGCTCGTGGAGCGCATCGGCCGGCTCAGCTGACCACGCCCGCGAGCCGGATCCCGATCCAGACGGCTGCCAGCCCGGCCGCCAGCGAGCCCACCGAGTTGAGAAACGCCACGGCGAGGTGCCCGGCATCCAGCAGGCGGTAGGTGTCCAGCGAGAGGGTCGAGAACGTCGTGTACGCGCCAAGGAAACCCGTGAGCACGGCGGTGCGCAGCCACGTCACGTCGTCGAAGCGCGGCTCCATCCAGGTGACGAGGAACCCGATCAGGAGCGCGCCCGAGATGTTCACGACGAAGATGCCGAGCGGGAAGACCCCACCGTGCGCGTCGAGGCGGCGGTCGAGGCCGTAGCGCGCCAGCGCACCGAGCGCGCCCGCCACCGCGATCCCTGCGATCACCACGCGTTGCAGGATACGAGCCCGGTCTGCCGAACCCGCCCTCAGCATGGCGGGGAAGAGGAAGCGCGCAAGCTCGCAGCGGCCGGCGGCAGCCACCAAGCGTGGCGGCCGCAGCCGCCCGTCCCCCCGCGCGTCACCCCGGCCGCGCACCCCGCGTCAGCGGACGCACCACTACCCCGAGCTCTGGGGTCTCGCGCTCGCCGTCGTCGGCCTCTTTACCGCTGCGGTGCTCTGGTTCGGCTGGGACGGCGGCCCGGTCGGAACGCGCGTCGCAGGGTGGCTCGAGGACGCGGTCGGTGCCGGTGCGTACGCGCTGCCACTCGTGCTCGTCGCGATCGGCGGGCTGATGCTCGTCCGGAGCGCGCTGGTCACGCTTTCCCCCTTCCGGGTCGGTACCGCCGTCGCGCTGGCCGGCCTCCTGGTCACGCTCGGCGGCTCCCACGGTGGCTTTCTCGGACAGATCACGGGAGGGGCCCTGGCGGAGGTGATCGGCGGCGGCGGAGCGGTTCTCGTTGGCGTCGCTCTGCTCCTCGCCGGCGCTCTGCTCGTCACGGGTGCCTCCGCGGGCGCCGTGCTTCGCGGCTCCGGTGCGGTGATGCTGCGAGCGGGCTCCGCTGCGCGCCGGAGCTTCGACGCCTTCGACTGGGGTGCAGATGCCCACGTCGTCGAGGACGACGCCGTCGCCGAGCCCGTGCCGAGTGCCCGGCGGCGACGGGGGAAGCCGGTCGACGGCGCCGAGGCGTTTCCGGACGTGATGGCCGTGAGTGCCGAGCAGCCCCAGCTGAACACCGAGCCGCCGCCCCTACTCGGGTTCGACGCAACGGAGGCGGACACCGACGAGACTGGGCTCGAACGGAGCCTGTTCCCGTCCGCCGCCAAGCCCGGCGGCGACTACACGCTGCCCGACCGCAAGCTGCTGAAGACCGCACCACCGGTTCGAGGTGACGCGACGGAGGTCACGAAGCGCACGGCAGAAACGCTCGTCACCACGCTCGACCACTTCGGCGTCGAGGCAAACATCGTCGGCACCATCGCGGGACCACGCGTCGTTCGCTACGAGCTGCAGCTTGCTCCCGGCACCAAGGTCTCGAAGGTCGCGGCGCTCAAGGACGATCTCTCCTACGCGCTCGCCACGACCGAGATCCGCATCCTCGCTCCGATCCCGGGCAAGCAGGCCGTCGGCGTGGAGGTGCCGAATCTGGCCCCGAAGCTCGTCACGCTGGGCGACATCTTCGACGACCTGCCCGGCGCCGCGAGCCCGCTCTCGGTCTGGATCGGCAAGGACATCTCGGGCAACTCCGTGTGGACCGACCTCGCGCGCATGCCGCATCTGCTGATCGCCGGCACCACCGGCTCGGGCAAGTCCGGCTGCATCAACACGATCCTGACCTCGATCCTCCTACGGGCAACCCCCGACGAGGCACGGCTGATCCTGATCGACCCGAAGCGCATCGAGCTCAACTACTACGAGTCGATCCCGCATCTCTTGACACCCGTCGTCTCGAGCCCGAAGGAGGCCTCTGCCGTCCTGCAGAACGTGGTGGCGGAAATGGAGCGACGCTACGAGCGCCTCTCGCTCGTCCGCGCCCGCAACCTCTCCGAGGCCAACCGTGCGTTCAAGGCGCGTGGGGAGGACCCGCTGCCGTATCTGCTCGTCGTGATCGACGAGCTCGCCGACCTGATGATGGTCTCGCCGCAGGCGGTGGAGGACGCGGTGATCCGTCTCGCGCAGAAGTCGCGGGCAGTCGGCATCCACCTCGTGCTCGCCACACAGCGTCCGTCGGTGGACGTGATCACCGGCATGATCAAGGCCAATGTCCCGTCGCGGATCGCGTTCGCCGTGTCGAGCCAGACCGACTCGCGGGTGATCCTCGACACCGCCGGCGCCGAGAGCCTCCTCGGGCAGGGCGACATGCTCTTCAAGCCGCTCGGGACGAGCCGCCTGCAGCGTGTGCAGGGCGCGTATGTGACCGAGGAGGAGATCGCGCTGATCGTCGAGCAGTGTCGCGCACAGCGCGGGCAGGAGCTCGATGAGTCTCTGCTGGAGATGCCCGAAGGCGCCCCGGCCGCCGACGACGGTGAGGATCCGGACTTCGACCCGGACGAGGATCCGCTGCTCGACAGGGCGATCGAGATCGTCGTGCAGACCCAGACCGCCTCGGTGTCGCTGATCCAGCGTCGTCTGCGAGTCGGGTATACGCGAGCCGGACGGCTGATCGACATGCTGGAGCGGCGAGGGATCATCTCGGGCTACGAGGGCTCCAAGCCGCGTCGCGTGCTCGTCGAAGAGCACCAGCTGGCAAGCATCATCGGCCCCGGGTGACCGCACGGACGGTCCCGTTCGGGCCTCGCTGCGCACGTGTGCCGCTCGCCTCGGTGGATTCCCGCTGGCGAACGCGGCCAACTTCCGCTTGAATCCGCCGTCGATACCGCGCGGGAGGATTCCGCGTTACCCGGGAAAGGGAGGGCAAGTGTCAGTACGCAAGGGCATGATCGGGGTGCTGGTGGCGCTCGTCGCCGCCGTCGCCCTGATTGCCGCGTCGATCGGCTCGGCGAAGCCGACGCAGGGATTGAAGGTCGCGCTCGTGACGGACATCGGCGGCCTCAACGACAAGGGCTTCAACTCGCTGGCCTACAACGGCCTGAAGCTGGGCCAGAGCAAGCTCGGGGTGACCGGCCGCGTCTTCATCTCGAAGAGCGCAGCCGACTACATCCCGAACCTCTCCAAAGGCGCACAGGACGGCAACGATCTCGTCGTAGCCGTCGGGTTCCTGATGGCGGACGCGGTCGCTGCGGTCGCCAAGCGGTTCCCGGACACAAGGTTCGCGATCGTCGACTACCCATGGGTAGCCCTCAAGGGCAAGCCGAAGAACGTCCGCGGCATCATCTTCGCCGAGAACGAGGCCGGCTGCCTCGCCGGCGTCGCCGCCGCCCGCGTCTCGAAGAGCAACAACATCTCCTCGGTCGGCGGAATCAAGATCCCGCCGGTCGATGCGTTCATCGCCGGATACGAGTTCTGCGCGAAGAAGGTCAAGCCGGGCATCAAGGTGACCCATGACTACTCGCAGGACTTCGTGGCACAGGACAAGTGCAAGGAGCTCGCTCTGAAGCAGATCGAGGCCGGCTCGGACGTCGTCTTCCAGGTCGCCGGAGGTTGCGGCCTCGGCGCCCTGCAGGCGGCGAAGGACGAGAAGGTCTGGGGCATCGGCGTCGACACCGACCAGGGCTTCCTCGGCACGCACGTGCTGACGAGCGCTCAGAAGAAGGTCGACCAGGGCGTCTACCAGACGATCCAGTCCGTCGAGAACGGCACCTTCAAAGGTGGTGCCGACGGCGTCTTCAACACGAAGAACAAGGGCACCGGCTTTGGCAAGGTGTCCGCCAAGGCGCCCGGCCGCGTCGGGCTGGTCAACCTGCTCGGCAAGTGGTCGAAGGACCTCTCGAGCGGCAAGGTCAAGCCGCCGCGCACCGTCAAGTAGCAGGCCTGCCCCGCAGGTCTGGTACTCGACTCGATTGAGGGCGGGCCGAGAGGCCCGCCCTCAATCAGGAACCCCGCGTGGCTTCAGCCATGCGGGTCTGGCCGCACCAGCGGCCACGCGACGCAGCTAACCCTGGTGTCCAGCCCGCGAACACCGGTGCCAGGCTGAGCGTCTGGCACCACGAGTCACGCCGCGACGTTGTGTCGCCCGATACCGGCCCGTAGAATCCCGCGGCAATGGCCGATGCCCCTGCGGTGCTCGAGTTGCGGCACATCACGAAGCGGTTCCCGGGCATCGTCGCCAACGACGACGTGAGCCTCGACCTGCGCGAAGGGGAGGTGCACGCCCTCCTCGGCGAGAACGGTGCGGGCAAGTCGACGCTCGTGAACTGCCTGTACGGCCTCTACCACCCGGACGAAGGGGAGATCCTGATCAAAGGCTCCAAGGTCGACCTGGGATCGCCGAAGGCCGCGATCGACCACGCCGTTGGCATGGTGCACCAGCATTTCATGCTGATCCCGGTGATGACCGTGGCCGAGAACATCGTGCTGGCCACGGAGCCGACGACGAACGGTGTCCTCCTCGACATCCGCGAGGCGGAGCGGCGCGTTGCCGAGATCTCGGAGCGGTTCGGCCTGGCCGTCGATCCTGCGGCGCTCGTCCACGACATCACCGTCGGCCAGCAGCAGCGGGTGGAGATCCTGAAGGCGCTGTATCGCGGCGCGGATATTCTGGTGCTCGACGAGCCCACCGCGGTGCTGACACCGCAGGAGGCGGGGGAGCTGTTCGAGATCGTCCGGAGCCTGACAGCCCAGGGCAAGTCGATCATCTTCATCAGCCACAAGTTGAACGAGGTGCTGGAGATAGCCGACCGCATCACCGTTCTGCGGCGCGGCAAGCTGATCGACACGATTCCCGCGGTCGGCGCCACCGAGGAGGGGCTGGCGCGGCTGATGGTCGGCCGCGACGTGCTGCTCCGCGTGGAGAAGGGCGCGGCAACCCCCGGGGAATCTCTGCTCTCCGCCAGCGGGCTGACGGTGCGCGACGACCGCGGCATCACGAAGGTCAAGGACGTCTCGTTCGACGTGCGCGCGGGCGAGATCGTCGGCATCGCAGGCGTCGACGGCAACGGTCAAACCGAGTTGATCGACGCGCTCACCGGGCTGCGGACGGCGGATGCGGGCCACGTGGTCGTCGACGGCCACGACGTCACGGCCGCAAGCGCACATGCCCACTTCGAGGCCGGCATCGGGCATATCCCTCAAGACCGCCAGGTCCGGGGACTCGTCCTCGACTTCTCCATCGCAGAGAACATCGCGCTTCACGACTACAGAAGGCCTCCGGACTCCCGCCGTGGTTGGCTTAATCTGGGCGCGATGCTGGAGCGCGCGCGGCGGCTGATCGCCGAGTTCGACGTGCGAGGTGGGGGTCCGCGCACGCGCTCCGGCGGGCTGTCCGGCGGCAACCAGCAGAAGGTGATCCTCGCCCGTGAGATCAGCCGGGATCCGCGTGTGCTGATCGCAGCGCAGCCGACGCGCGGCCTCGACGTGGGCGCGATCGAGTTCGTGCACCGGCGCCTGGTGGAGGAGCGGAACGAGGGGCGCGGCATCCTGCTGGTCTCGCTCGAGCTGGAGGAGATTCTCTCGCTTTCGGACCGCATCCTCGTCATCTACGAGGGGGAGATCGTCGGGGAGTTCCCACCGACCGCCACCGCAGAGGAGCTCGGTGTCGCGATGACCGGCGGCGGACGTGCGGAAGAAGCTGCGTGAGACAGCCTGCGTCACTCCTCTGCCTCGCGTCGTGTGGTTGCGGCCGGCCGCGTGAGCGGCTCCGGGGGCAAGCGCAGTGACCGAGGTCCCGCCACCGTCAGGGCTCACGCCACCGGCACCGGAGGAGCCCGCTCAGGGTTTCGTCGAGCGGTATCTCAGCGCCCAACGCGCACAGGGACTGCTCGCCCCCCTCTTGACGGCGGTCATCGCCTTCGTCATGGGGGGCCTCGTCATCGTGATCTCCACCGGGAAAGCGCCGTGGGGCGTCTACCGGGAGATCTTCCAGGGCGCGGGGTTGTCGTGGTTCTTCGAGGTCGGCAGTCATGAGGTCGGCTTGCCTTGGAGCAACGCCAAGGTCTGGTTTCCGTGGAACGTCGATCAGTTCGAGTCGCAGGCCGCCGCCAACCTGCAGCAGACGCTTCTCATCACGACGGCGCTGATCCTCGCCGGGCTTGCCGTTGCGTTCGCGTTCCGCTGCGGCATGTTCAACATCGGCGGGCAGGGCCAGTACTTCGCAGGAGCGATCCTCGGGGTGATCGTGGGCTCCAACCTCGACGGACTGCACCCGTTCCTGCATGTGGTATCGGCGATCGTGGTCGGGACGCTCGCCGGTGCGCTGCTTGGTGGGCTGGCAGGGCTCCTGAAGGCCACTGTCGGTGCCCACGAGGTGATCTCCACGATCATGCTCAACTGGACGGTGATCTGGATTGGGATCTTCCTGTTCACGCTCACCGGGCCGCTGCAGAACGTCACGTCGGGCTCCCCGATCTCGCACGACGTGACGGACGGGGCCAAGCTCCCGATTCTCTGGGGCGACCCGCTGCTGCAGGGGCTCCACATCGGTTTCTTCCTCGCAATCGCAGCGCTCGTCGTGTACTGGCTCGTGCTCAACCGCACCACGCTCGGCTACGGCGTGCGAGCGGTGGGGTTCAACCCCGAGGCCGCAAGGTACGGCGGCATCAACGTCCCACTCAACTACTTCCTGGCGATGGCCATCTCCGGTGGCTTTGCCGGCCTTGCGGGCGCGATCGACATCCTCGGCTGGCAGTTCCGCATCTCGACCGGAGACATCCAGACCAACGCGATCGGCTTCGTGGGCATCGCCGTGGCCCTTCTCGGCCGCAACACGGCGATCGGGGTGGGACTGGGCGCGCTGCTCTTCGGGTCGCTGCTCACCGGCACGTCGACCCGAAACCTCGACCCCGAGATCTTCCAGCCGGAGCTCGCCTTCAACCTCACGCTCCTGATCCAGGGCCTGATCGTGCTCTTCGTCGGCGCCGACGTGCTCGTTCTCTGGCTGCTCGGCAGGTTCCGGAGGCGACGGTGATCGACCGGCTGCAGAAGCGACTGCCACGCGGCTGGCGGGCCGTCGGCTGGGCCGGGGTCTGGCTCGGCATCCTCGCCGGCTGGCTCGCGCTGCCGCCGGTCGCGGCGCGCTCGGCTGCGATTCCGCTCGCGATCGGCGCGCTGGCGGTGGTCGTAGGGATCGTCACCATCGTCAGGGGCCGGGTCAGGAAGGTCGGATCCTACGCGGTCGCCGCCGGTGTGATCGGTGCTGCCCTCGGGTGGGCGGCGTCCCGGTCGGGACTCGAGAACCTGGAGAGCGTCGTCATCTGGTCGGCGCTGTTCTCGGCGATGCTGCGTTACGCGACGCCGCTGATCTTCGCCGCGATCGGCGGCATGTTCTCGGAGCGGTCAGGGGTCGTCAACATCGGCCTCGAGGGGATGATGCTGGTCGGCGCCTTCTTCGGGATCTGGGGCGCGGACAAGACGGACTCGTGGGTCCTCGGGCTGGGGATCGCCGTGCTCGCGGGAGGCGTGATGGCGCTCCTCCACGCCTTCTTCGCCATCCATCTGCGGGCCGACCAGATCGTCGGAGGCACCGCCATCAACTTCCTCGCGCTGGGCATCACCGGGTACCTGTTCATCGACATCTACGGACAGGAGGGAACCCCGACCGACATCCCCGGGATCCCGAACGTCCATCTCGGGTTCATCGACGACATCGGATTCGTCGGACCCATCTTCGGCAACCTCAACCTGATGATCTGGATCGCGCTGATCACGATCGTCGTCTCCGGCATCGTCATGTTCCGCACGCCGATCGGGCTGCGCATCCGCGCCGTGGGCGAGCACCCGAAGGCCGCGGACACGGTCGGTCTCAACGTCTACGCGATCCGCTACGGCGCCGTCGTGCTCTCGGGAATGCTGTCCGCGGCAGGGGGTGCGTACCTCTCGATCGGCTTCGTCGGCTCGTTCAACGAGAACATGACGGCCGGCCGGGGCTTCATCGCGCTCGCGGCGCTCATCTTCGGCAGCTGGCGCCCGCTCGGCGCTGCCGCCGCGTGCCTGCTCTTCGGGTTCTCGAGTGCGCTGGCGCAGCGGCTCCCCGTGTACTCGGATTCCGCGGGCATCCCCATCGACGTGCTCTTCCAGGCGCTTCCGTACGTGCTGACGCTGATCGCCGTCGCCGGGGTCATCGGACGCTCGATCCCCCCTGCGGCGGTCGGTCGTCCCTACAAAAAGTGAGGGCTGATCGGCCGTGACGCCGACGGGGTCGAGAAGTACCCTGTAGGCATGAAGCGGAGTCCTGGGGCCGTCTGGTCGATCGTCGTCGGTCTGCTGTCTGTTGCGGTGCTCCCCGCCGCCGTCCTCGGTACGCGGTACTCCGAGGCGTACGAGCTGCTGCACGCGGGGCTCGCGATTCCGGTGGCGTTGGCGCTCGGCCTCGGGGCGCTCGTGCTGGCGCGGCAGGCGCGGCGGCAGGGCGACGTCTCGCTCGAGGGCCGGGGCGCGGGGAGGGCGGCGTTCACCGGGCAGTCACTAGGTCTTGCCGGCGTGTGGCTGGCAGGCGCCGGGGCGATCGCCGTCGGCGTGTTCGAGCTCGCCGAACGTCTGTCCGTCTGACCTCCCGCCCACCCATGGGCTCGGCCCGCTAGACTGCGACGCGCCGCATGTTCGAGATCGGCTCAAGCCTGCGCGAGGCCCGGACGCGTCAGGGCCTCGACTTTGACGCCATGGAGCAGCGCACGAAAGTGCGTGGCAAGTATCTGCGCCTGATCGAGGAGGAGCGGTTCGACCAGCTTCCCGGGCCGACGTACACGAAGGGGTTTCTCCGGGTCTATGCGGACCAGCTCGGCCTCGACGGCCAGCTGTACGTCGACGAGTTCAATTCTCGGTTCGTCGCAGGCGAGGAGGACTACGCACCGCGCACGCGCCGGGTGCCGCTCCCGGCAGAGCGCAAACGCCGGGCGCGCGCGGAGTCGCGGCTCGTCGTGGTCGCACTCGCGGGTATCGCGGTGGTCACGGCGCTGGTGATCGCCGCCTGGAAGTTCGGCGGCTCGGACGTTCCGGCTGTCCAGGGCATCGATACGCAGGGACGCGTCGCCGAGCCGCTCGAGCGAACCGTCGATGCCGACAAGGTGACGCTGCGGATCACCGCCGCCAAGGGTGCGTCGTACATCGAGGTCCGCGAAGGCGACGGGAATCGAGCACCACTGTTCTCCGGGACGCTCGAGCGTGGCAAGTCGCAGCGGTTCGTCGGCTCGTCGTTCCTGCTCTCGGTGCGGAAACCGGCGAAGGTCGTCGTGCGCGTGAACGGTGAGCGCACCTCCATCGGCGCGGGCCAGCTGTACGTCGCAGCGCGCGAAGCCCGGTGAGCCCCCGCCCGCGGGCGGCCATCGTCGTCACCGGGAGCGAGCTCGTCCGCGGTGAGCGCGCGGACCTCAACGGACCGTTCTTCGCGCGGGAAGCCCTGGCGCTCGGGCTGGAGCCGGGTCGGATCACGATCGTCGGCGACCGTCCGCACGAGTTGGCAGCGGTCCTGCGCGAGGCGGTGTCAACGGCCGACCTCTGCCTCGTCTCGGGCGGGCTGGGGCCGACGCACGACGATCGCACCGTCGAGCTGGTGGCGGCCGCGGCCGGCGTGCCTCTCGTGCTCGACGAGGAGTTGCGCACGCGAATCGAGGAGATCTCGCGCACGATCGCCGAACGGCTGAGCCGGCCCTTCGCGGACTTCCAGCAGGGCATCGCCAAGCAGTCGACCGTCCCCGAGGGGGCCGTGGTGCTGGGACCAGCAGGCACGGCTCCCGGGCTCGTCGTCTCGGCCGGGACCTGTGTGGTCGTCGTCCTGCCCGGTCCCCCGTCCGAGCTGCAAAAGCTCTGGCCCGCGGCGCTGGAGACACGGGCGGTACGCGATGTCCTCGCCCGCGGCGAGCCGCCGGTGAGGCGCGTCCTGAAGCTGTTCGGGGTCAGCGAGTCAGGCGTTGCCGAGGCGCTGCGCGCCGCCGGCGGCGACGGTCACGGCACCGAGGTCACGATCTGCGCCCGCGACTTCGAGATCCATGTGGATGTCGTCTCGGAGCCGGGCATGGAGCAACGCGGGGAGACCTTGCTTGCGGCCCTTCGCGAGCGGCTCTCGGGCTACGTGTTCGCAGAGGGGGAGCGCAGTGTGCAGTCGATCGTGCTGGACCTCTGCCGCGCGCAGGGCTGGACGCTCGCCACCGCCGAGTCCTGCACGGGGGGCCTCGTTGCGGCCAGGTTGACTGATGTCCCCGGCTCGAGCGACGTCTTCCTCGGCGGGGTCGTCGCGTACGCGAACGAAACGAAGCGGGATACGCTCGGCGTCGCGGGCGAGCTGCTCGAGCAGCACGGCGCCGTATCGGCAGAAGTGGCGGCGGCCATGGCTCGTGGCGCCGCATTGCGACTCGGGACCGACGTTGCCGTGGCCGTGACCGGCGTCGCCGGCCCCGGCGGGGGATCGCCCGAGAAGCCGGTCGGCCTCGTCTTCTGCCACGCCGTCTCTCCGGAGGGGGAGCTCGCCTCCCGCTTCGAGCTCCCCGGCGCACGGGATTGGATCCGCACGCGATCGGCGGTCGCGGCGCTCCATCTCGTGCGCTCGCTGCTGTCGCCGGCCGCGGAAAGTTGACACACAACCGGCACAAAGCCGGGTGAGGTCGGCGCGTAGCGTGCGAGGGGATGAGCGGATCCGGCTGTTCGTCGCCCTCGAGCTTCCCGAGGACGCGTCCGAGGCGTTGCACGCCTTCGGAGTGGCGCTCGGTGCCGGCCGGGTCGTGCCGGCGCGCGACCTGCACGTCACCCTGGCCTTTCTCGGGAGCGTTCCCGCCGCCGTCGTCGGCGACGTCGCTCGGGTCGTGCAGCGAGCAGTCTCGGCAACTCCGGCGCCCATGCTCGGCGTCGCCGGCTGGCGGGCGACCCGATCGGTGGGGATGGTGGTGCTGCACGACGACGACGGCGTTGCGTCCGCCCTCGCGGCGGCTGTGCAGGCGGGGCTCGAGGCGCAGGGGATCTACCGACCTGAGCGGCGCCCATGGCTTCCGCACGTCACGGTGGCCCGTTTTCGCGAGCGTCCTGCTATCCGCGTCGGGCCCCTGCCGATACGAACATTCGTTCCGTCCGGTGCGGCTGCTTACCTTTCTCGACCACATCCATCCGGTGCGCGCTACGAAGCGCTCGCACGCTTCGGATGGGATGCCGAGCAACCGGACGAAGACCAAGGAGTGAGAGGATGAAGCGGGAGGAAGCACTGGACATGGCCCTCGGCCAGATCGAGCGGCAGTTCGGCAAGGGATCTGTGATGAAGATGAGCGACGCCGCGCAGGTCTCGATCGGCGCGGTCTCCACCGGCTCGCTCTCGCTCGACATCGCGCTCGGCATCGGCGGCCTGCCACGTGGGCGAGTGGTCGAGATCTTCGGGCCGGAGTCGTCAGGGAAGACGACGCTCGTCTACCACGTCATCGCGGAGGCACAGCGGCGTGGTGGTATCTGCGCGTTCATCGACGCGGAGCATGCGATGGATCCGTCGTATGCCCGACGCATCGGCGTCAACGTGGACGAGCTGCTCGTCTCGCAGCCCGACACGGGTGAGCAGGCCCTCGAGATCTGTGAGCTGCTGATCCGCTCGGGCGCCCTCGATGTCGTCGCGATCGACTCCGTGGCCGCGCTCACACCGAAGGCGGAGATCGAGGGCGAGATGGGCGACACCCACGTCGGCCTGCAGGCGCGGCTCATGAGCCAGGCGCTGCGGAAGCTCGCCGGGACGCTCAACCGTACCGACACCATCTGCCTCTTCACCAACCAGCTGCGCGAAAAGATCGGCGTCATGTTCGGCTCACCCGAGACGACACCGGGCGGCCGGGCGCTGAAGTTCTACTCGTCTGTCCGTCTCGACATCCGGCGCATCGAGACCCTCAAGGAGGGCGCAGAGGCAATCGGCAACCGCGTGCGGGTGAAGGTGGTGAAGAACAAGGTGGCGCCGCCCTTCAAGCAAGCCGAGTTCGACGTGATCTACGGACACGGCATCTCCTGGGAAGGCTCGGTGCTCGACGTCGGGCTGGAGAAGAAGGTCGTGACCAAGTCGGGGTCGTACTTCAGCTTCGGCGACGAGCGCCTCGGACAGGGCCGTCAGAACGCGACGGCGTTCCTTGCCGAGCACCCCGATCTCGTCCAGGGCATCCTGCGAGGCATCCAGGCCGACGTGCCGGCCGACCAGGTGGTCTCGGCACGGCTGCTGCCGCAGGCCGCGACCGCGACCGCGATCGAGGTCACCCCGATCGAGGAGGAGGAGGCACCGATCGAACAGCCGGTGGAGGTGGCAGGGGGCTTCGATTAGCCGACGCGTCCCAGAGAACCGGGAGCGGCCGTTCGCGCCGCCGGTCGTGACATCGATCCGGCGAGGGTCGCGGGAGCGGGAGGTCGCGGTCGAGCTCGACGGGCGACCGTGGCGGACATTGCCGGTGCTGGCGGTCGCGGATGCGCGCCTGGCGGTCGGCGTTACCGTCGATCGTCCTCGCGCGCGCGCGCTCGCACGTGCGCTACGCACCGTCCGAGTGTTCGACCAGGCCGTCGGGATCGTCGAGCGGCAGGAACGGTCGCGCGCGCAGGTTGAGCGGCGTCTCGCGCAACGCGGGATCCGCGGCGACGACGTCCGGCAGGCGGTGACGAGGCTGGCCTCGATCGGAGGCGTCGACGACGAACGCTTCGCACGTGGCCGGGCCGCGCTGCTGGCGGGGCGCTCGTACGGCGACGCGGCGATCGCGGACGACCTGGCGCGGGCCGGGATCGATCCGGAGCGGGTAAGAGCCGCGCTCGCGACGCTCAGGCCGGAAGCCGAGCGCGCGGAGACCGCCGTCACCGCGAGGGGCTGCAGCGTGCGCACGATCCGCTATCTCGCCGCGCGGGGGTTCGCCGAGGACAGCATCGAGCGGTTCATGCCGGAGACCGCTCACGTTGAACCGGAGGCTGATCCGTGAACCGGGGGTTCACCAGCGGTCACCGATCGTCTAGGATGAATGTGCTGCATTCGACACGTTCTTCCGAGACCGCACGATCCCGAAACGACCAACCTGTGAACCGCTTTTTCGCCGACAACCATCGACAAGGGCCACGGCCGTCACCGGCCTGCGCGCAGGGGGCGCTGGACCGCTAGGGCCGTCACAGAGCATCGTTCCCGGGATCCGCCGAGGCAGGGTGGGCCGGATGTGAGCAACCGCGGCGACGCCCGCGGGATCGGAACACCTCCCGAAGGAGGACAGCGGATGCTCACAGTGATCGGGGTACTTGGGGGACTTGTTGCCGGTGCCGCTCTGGCCGTGCTCTGGCTGCGCTCCCAGACGTCGTCGTTCGTACGCGCGGCCGAGAGCAGGCGGGAGACACTTGTTGCGGACGCAGAGCGCGAAGCCGAGACGCTCAGGCGTGAGGCGCGCATCGAAGCACGTGAAGAGGTCGTGCGCCTGAAGGCCGAGATCGAAAGCGAGATCCAGGACCGGCGACTCGAGATCGCGAAGATCGACGAGCGCGCCGCGCAGCGTGAGGCCGAGCTCGAGGCCCGGGTCGAGGACGTGACACGACGCGAGCAGGGCGCGGCCGACCGCGAGGCCCACGTCCGGCAGCTGCAGGAGGAGCTGAAGGCGGCGAAGGACGACTCGCTCCGGGAGCTGCAGCGGATCTCGGGGCTGACGATGGCCGAGGGGAAGCAGATCGTCCTCGAACGCTCCGAGGATCTCGCGCGGCACGAGTTCGCGCGAAGCGTCCGGCAGATGGAGGAAGAGGCACGGGCCGACTCGCGCCGGCGAGCGCGCGCGCTGGTTGCGGATGCGCTGCAGCGCGTCGCGGCGAGCCATACGGCGGAGACGACGGTGTCCGTCGTCGAGCTGGCCTCCGACGACATGAAGGGGCGGATCATCGGCCGCGAGGGACGGAACATCCGGACGCTCGAGCACCTCACCGGTGTCGACTTCATCATCGACGACACCCCGCACGCGGTCGTCCTCTCCTCCTTCGACGGGCTACGGCGCGAGGTTGCGCGCATGACCCTCCACAAGTTGATCGAAGACGGCCGCATCCATCCGGCTCGAATCGAGGAGATGTACTACCTCTCCAAAGCCGAGCTCGAGGAGCAGGTCAGGGCGGCCGGCGAGCACGCGGTGTTCGAAGCGAACTGCGGCGAGTTCCACGAGGAGCTGGTCAAGGTTCTCGGACGTCTGCGATATCGGACGAGCTACGGGCAGAACGTGCTCAAGCACACCCTGGAGGTCGTGCACCTGGCGGGGCTGATGGCCAGCGAGCTCGGCGCGAGCGTGAAGACCGCGAAACGAGCCGCGCTGTTGCACGACATCGGCAAGGCGATGACGCACGAGATCGAGGGCTCACACGCGATCGTGTCCGCCCAGCTTGCCCGCCGCTACAGCGAGACGGACGGGGTCGTGCACGCCATCGAGGCCCATCACTACGAAGTGCAGCCGCAAACGGTCGAGGCGGTGCTGGTGATCGCGAGCGACGCAGTCTCGGCCTCGCGCCCCGGTGCGCGCGGCGAGAGCCTTGAGCACTACATCAAGCGGTTGGCCGCGCTGGAGGAGATTGCGCTCGCCAAGCCGGGCGTGGCAAAGGCCTACGCGTTGCAGGCCGGCCGGGAGATACGTGTCATCGTGGAGCCGTCCGAGGTCGACGACAACGGCGCCGCTCTGCTCTCGTTCGAGATCGCGAGGACGATCGAGGACCAGCTCGAATACCCTGGTCAGGTCAAAGTCACGGTGATCAGGGAATCACGAGCAGTGGAGGTGGCGAAATGAACTCGTTCGAGATCATCGGCACGGTTGTCGGTGCCGTCTGGTTCGCGGTGATCGCGCTGTGGACGGCGGCCGCAGGCCGCTGAGAACTCGACGCGGCTACGCTTGACGTCGTGCGCGGGCGCTACCACGTGACCACCTTCGGGTGCCAGATGAACGCCCACGACACGGAGCGCATCAAGGGCATGCTGGAATCGCTCGGCCTGGGCGAGGCCGCCGACCGGTCATCGGCGGACGTCGTCGTGTTCAACACGTGCACGATCCGGGAGAAGCCGGACACCAAGCTTGCTGCCTATCTGGGCGACGCCGGTGCTCACAAGCGCCGCAACCCGGAGTTGATCATCGCAGTCGGCGGGTGCTATGCCGAGGCGCAGCGGGAAAGGATCTTCGAGCGCTACCCGTTCGTGGACGTCGCCTTCGGCCCCGGCTCCATCGGTCATCTTGGCGAGTGGATCGAGGCGGGAGGCGCCGGGGTCGACCACGGGCGGTTCGGGACGCACGAGCAGTTCGCTGCCGATCTACCCGCGCGCCGCGAGAGGCGATACCAGGCATGGGTGCAGGTCTCCATGGGGTGCAACTCGGTGTGCTCGTACTGCATCGTCCCTGCTGTTCGTGGCCGCGAGCAGTCGCGGCGTCCGGGCGAGATCGTGGCGGAGGTCGAGGCGCTCGCTCGCGACGGCGTGAAGGAGATCACCCTGCTCGGCCAGAACGTGAACTCCTGGGGCAGGGATCTCGCCCCGGACCTGCGCACGGAGTTTGGCGAGCTCCTGCGCGCGTGTGACGGAGTCGAAGGAATCAACCGCATCCGCTTTACGAGCCCTCACCCGAAGGATTTCAGGACGCCGGTGATCGAGGCCATCGCCGAGTGCGACTCCGTCTGCGAGCACGTGCACCTGCCCCTCCAATCGGGGTCCGACGCCGTGCTGAAGCGGATGCGTCGCACCTACACCGCGTCGCGATACCTGGAGCTCGTGACGACCCTACGGCAGGCGATCCCCGATCTGGCCCTTGGCACCGACATCATCGTCGGTTTCCCGGGGGAGACCGAAGGCGACTTCGAGCAGACGCTCGCGGTCGTGGAGAAGGTCGGCTACGACTCGGCGTTCACGTTCGTCTACTCGCCCCGGGCCGGCACGGAAGCGGCCGGCATGCCTGGGCAGGTGTCCGACGAGACCAAGCGCGAGCGTATCGAACGTCTCGTCGCGGTCGTCCAGCGCCGGGCGGCCGAGCGAAACGCCGCGCGCGTCGGGTTGCTCGAGGAGGTGCTCGTCGAAGGCCGGAGCCGCAGCAACGAGACGCTGCTGCGCGGCCGGACGAGACGGAACACCACTGTCAACTTCCCTGGTACCGCAGCGCCGGGCGATCTCGTCGCCGTGCGCATCACCGGGGCGACGTCCACCACGCTGCGAGGCGATCTAGCCGCGGTCGCCGCGGTCGCATGAGACCCCCCGTGTCAACCCCTCGCCTCGCGCCTGCGTCGCGTCGGGCAGCGCCCGACTTCCAACCACGCGCCGGTGGCAGCGGCCTGCGGCGTCAGCGGGTCGTGCCTGACTGCCAGGCAGGGACCGGTTGCAGCGGCCGGCCGCGCAGGCGGCCGTTCGAGCCCGGCCTCCGCGCGAGCGGATTCCGGCCCGGGGGGCACGCATGAGAGTGCTCGTGACCGGCTCCAGCGGCCAGATCGGCACCAACCTGGCGTTGCGGCTGCTGGCGGACGGGCACGACGTCTTCGGCGTCGACAAGCGGCAGAACCCCTGGGTCGACTCCTTCCC
>JBJXGY010000007.1:0-53728 GCA_046160185.1 Gaiella sp.
AAGGTCACCCTCGCGCTTCTCGTCGCGCGCCTGCGCCGGATCGACGGAGCGTCACCCCGATGACGCCGCTTCGCGTCACCATCGCCGCCGGTGTTGCGTCCGCGCTGCTCCTGCTCGTCGTGCTCGAGCTGATCCGCGGTCGGCGGCTCAAGGAACGGTACGCGCTGCTGTGGCTGGCCACCGGTCTCGTCCTGCTCGTGCTCTCGGTCTGGCGGGACGGCCTCAACACGATCGCAGCCTGGCTTGGTGTGAGCACCTACCCGCCCGCGATCCTGTTCGCGGCCGCGGTCGTCTTCATCGTCCTCGTGCTGCTCCACTATTCGACCGTGCTGTCGAAGCTCGCGGACGAGAACGTGGCTCTGGCACAGGAGCTGGCGATCCTCAGGGAGCGTGTCGATCGCCTGACCGAAGACACGCGCCGCGGTTAGCGCGGCTCCGGCGTTCTCGGGTCACACCTCGCACAGTGGTAGATCGCTCGGCGCTTCCAGCAGGAAGAGCGTGGCGTCCCCGCAGCTGAGCTGGGCCGGGAGACGGCGATCGAGTCCCTCCATGACGGCGGGCAGCGATCTGAACATCCGTGCCGCGAGCACTGCCGCGGGCTGCACCTCGTCGATCACCTTCAGGATCTCGTCGGCGCTCAGTGTGCCCCCGCTGACGCGCGTGTTCGAGACGTCGACCAGCCGGCCCGGCTGCGAGCGCCTCGCGCGAAAGGCCGCGATCGGCTGGTCGCTGATCACGACGGACCCGGGGAGCGTGGTCGTCGCGAAGGCCCCCGCGGCCCACTCGATCTCGGCCGGCTCGGGGACGTCGTTGCGATGGAGCCGCCGTTGCTCCTGAAAGATCCCTGCCGCGACGAACAGTGCGAGGGCTCCGGCGACTCCGAGGCGGAGCTGCGGTCGAAGCGCGCTTGCCGCCGCCACGATGCTCGCGCCCGCAGCAAGACCGTACGCCGCCGAGAGCAGGACGAGGTGGTGGTCGGCCAACGGCCGCACGAGGATGAGGAACGCCCACGCCGCGGGTACGAGCGTCCAGAGCGGCCAGGTCTTGCGGGCGCGGGGAACCGCGAGGAAGCACACCAGCCCGACCGGGGCCAGCCAGCCGAATGGCGTTCGCAGGTCGAGGAGGCGGAACAGCCAGTCGACGTTCTGGGAGTAGCTTCCGAGCGCCTTCGCGTCGCGATGGTCGCCCACGACAGCTGCCCAGATCTCCGGGAGCGCCGAAGCGTGGGCAACAGCCAGCACCGCTGCCACCGTGACCGCTCCGGCTGCTGCCGGCACGAGCACGCGGCGGCCGCAGCGCCGGGCCAGCACGACCGCCACGATCGGTGCGGCGAACGGGAGAGCGAGGAGCTTCGTCGCCACCGCGAGCCCGTACGCAGCTCCGCCGACGACGGCAAACCAGCTTCCGGAGCGGGGTCGGGTCGCCTCCAGGACGAACGCAAGCGCGATCAGGCCGAGCGCCACGCTCGGCACGTCTGCGGCGATCGTCGGGGCGACAGTGGGGAACGGAGGCCCGATCACGACGAGCGCGCCGGCCGCCACGCCCGCCCACGGCCCGACCAGGCGCCAGGCGATGTGCATCGCCGCCACGACCCCGGCGAGGGCAAGCAGCGCGAAGGCGACGCGAATCCCCGCGATCGAATCTCCGGCGGGGGCGGCAAGGGCCTGCAGAACCGCGTAGAAGCCGGGCGGCTGGCTCGTGTAGACCTCGCTTCCGAGAGCCTGGCCTTCACGGAGGGCGGCCAGGCTCGAGAGGTAGACGCCCTCGTCGTAGTTCGTGCGCGTGCCGAGCGCGCGCAGGAAGACGAAGGCGCCGCACGCCAGCATCGTCAGCCCGACCCAGGCCGGGAGTGAGCGCGCTGCGAGCCACGCTCCGATCCCGGCTCGGGCCTCGGCTGCCGGGCCGAGGACGGCCACCTCCGCGGCGACGGGCGAGTGCTCGAGCGGTCCGCCGGGCTCGAGCTCGCTCACGGGCTCAGCGGGGGACTGACGAGGAACACGTCGCCCTGTTCGAGGTCGTTCTCCCAGTTCGCAGCGACTCCGATGCGATACACGCCGTTCGGCACCGGAGAAGTATCGACAAAGCGTCGGTCGCGCGTGACTGCCAGTGTCGCGCTCGCGAGGACGATCCTCGCGCCCCCTTGCAGATCCGTCCCCTCGGCGCGGAACACCTTGTAGAACGTGGACGCGCGGGTCGTCGCGTCGGTCCACTCGAGCACGGTGCCCTCGGTCGTCCTCCGGCCGGTGACACGGACCGTCTCGCCGTCGACGGGCACCATCAGCCCGGCCTCGGTGACGATCTTGCCGGGCCCAGCCTGCGTCCCGCGGACAGCGAAGAAGACGATCGGGATCAACGTCCATGCAAAGACCGCGGCCGGGGGCCGCCAGCCGAGACGTCGCGTGGCGGCGGGCTCGAGACGATCAGCGAGCCTGCGCCCCAACCCGGGCAGCAGGAGCGGCAGCGCACCGACGAAGATCGCGAACGCGGGGAGCGCCGGAAGCACATGCCGCCAGAAGCTCGCGTTCTCGATGTTGGCGATGTCCGTGGCGCCCTTGATGCTGACGAACGCGAGGAACCAACCACCGAGGAGCATCGCCGCGGGCCACGACCGGCGCGCGACTGCGATGAACCCCGCCACCGGGATCCATTGGGCCAGACGCGCGCTCCAGCTGTACTCGCGCAGGTAGCTCATGTTCTGGAGCCACGCGTCGAAATCGAGCGGCAGGCGGTCGAGGTACGAGTCGGCAAGCGGAAAGGTGAACGGCCGGCTCGCAGCGGCGATGTGCAGCTCCTGCAGGCCGAGGATGGGGATGTACCCGAGCCCGCGCCATTTCCACAACGTGAGCGCGACAAGGGCCGGAACCAGCGCGACGAGGAATGCCAGCCCGCTGCGCCACGATCGCGAAACGGCGAATGCCAGGAGCGGCCCGGCCAGAAACAGCGCATTCGACGGCTTCACGTCGATCGCGAAGCCGGCGAGCAGACCCGCGAGAACCGCCTCGGGCAGCTGTCGCTGCGTCAGTGCTCGCACGACGAAGGCGGCCGAGCAGAGGACGATGGCGGTCGAGGGAAGGTCGGCCAACTGGGTGAGCCCCATCGCCTGCGGCAGGAACTGCTCGGTCCAGCGCTCGTGGTAGCGCTCGACGAAGAGCGGGATCGCGGCGTAGGGCGCGGCGACCCAGATCGCCGCACACCACAGCCCCGCCAGGCGTCCGGCGAGTCGTGCGGCGATGTCGTAGACGGCCAGCGTCGTGAGGGGGGCCAGCACCAGCACCGTCAGCGCCTGAGCCAGCGGGATCAGCTGCACGGACGACGCGCCGGTGATCCACATCAGGGGCAGCAGCAGCATCGGCCAGCCGAAGCCGACCTCCCCCTCCGGGAGCAGGCCCTGCCCCAGCGCCCACGCGGTCGTGGTGAACTTGATCTGGTCGCCGCCCTGATACGTGAGCCACCCGTTCCGCTCGACCGAGAGCGCGAGGGCCACGGTGAGCCCGATCTGCAGGCCGATGAAGCCGGCAAGCACGAAGCGGTGTCTGGCGGCGAGGGCGTCGGCCAGCCGTCCGCCGGCCGTTCCCACTCGGCGGGCGAGGAGGACCGCCGTCTCTGTCACGATCCGGTCAGGCGGTACCAGGCGATCGTCCGCTCCAGTCCCTCGCGCAGCGAAACGGCGGCCCGGAACCCGAACAGCTTCTCGGCGCGGGAGACGTCGAGCGCCCGGCGCGGCTGGCCGTTGGGCCGCTCGGTGTTCCAGCGCAGCGAGCCACCGTATCCAGTGAGCTCGGCGACGAGCCCGGCCAGCGCGCGAACGGAGATCTCCTCGCCCGTCCCGACGTTGACAGGCTCGGGCGCGTCGTAGCGCTCGGCGGCGAGTTGCAGCGCTGCTGCACAGTCGTCCACGTAGAGGAACTCGCGGGTCGGCGAGCCGTCCCCCCACAGCTCGATCTCGTCCTTACCTGCGAGGCGCGCCTCCTCCATCTTGCGGATCAACGCCGGAATCACGTGCGAGGTCTCGAGGTCGAAGTTGTCGCGCGGGCCGTACAGGTTGACGGGCAACAGGAACACCGCGTTCAACCCGTACTGCTCGCGGTAGGCCTGGGCGCCCACGAGCACCGCCTTCTTCGCGACACCGTACGGAGCGTTCGTCTCCTCCGGATACCCGTTCCAGAGGTCCTCTTCGCGGAAGGGAACCGGCGCGAACTTCGGGTACGCGCAGATCGTGCCCGCGATCACGACCTTTGGCGTCCCGTGCAGGCGCGCCTGCTCGAGCACGTGCGCGCCCATCATCAGGTTGGCGTACCAGTAGCGTCCCGGGTTCGCCTGATTGGCGCCGATACCGCCGACCTCCGCCGCAAGGTGAAACACGAGCTCCGGCTCCGCTTCCGCGAAGAGCGCACCGACATCGCTCATCACCGTCAGGTCGTGTCGGGCCCGCCGTGCGACGGTCACGTCGTGCCCCGCCGCCTCGAGCCGCTCGACGAGAACCGAGCCGAGGAAGCCGGCTCCGCCCGTGACGAGCGTCCGGGTCACGTCCCCGCGATCGCGGGAGCGCCGACCGGCAGCCAGTCCACGCGCCCGAGCCAGCGGTCGCGGTTCTCGGCATACCAGCGGATCGAGCGGAGCACGCCCTCCTCCCACGACACCCGCGGCATCCAGCCGGTCTCGCGGGTCAGCTTCTCGTGGCCGACTCGCAGGGCCACCACGTCACTCGCGCCCGGCCGGAAGCGGGCCTTCGTACTCACGATCTCGCGATCGTCGGGCCAGAAGCCGTGCTCGGCACCCGTGCGGATGATCAGCTCGGCCCAGTCGGCCATCGAGATGTTCGCTCCCTGACCGTAGACGTAGACGTCGCCAGGCTTGCCGTGGGCGGCCACGGTCAGGTGGCCGCGCACGCCGTCGGTGCAGAAGCAGAAGTCGCGCAGCGGGTCGAGGGCGCCGAGCTCGATCGTGGGCCTGGTCAGCGCCTGCGTGATGATCGTCCCGGTGACGTACCGCGGGTTCTGCCGCGGGCCGTAGTTGTTGAACATGCGCGTCACGACGCCGGGCAGCCCGAAGGCGTCGTAGTAGTTCATGGTCAGGAAGTCGGCGGCCACCTTGGCGGTCGCGTAGATCGATTTCGGGTTGATCGGCGAGCGCTCGTGCAGGATCAGCGCTCCGTCGTCGTCGAAGCTGTGGTGGTCGCTCACCTCGTCACGGACGTTCCCGTACTCCTCGGAGGTTCCGGCGGTGTCGAACTTCTCGAGCTCGAGCTCCCAGTCGATCACGCTCTGCAGCAGGTTGAGGGTGCCGACCGTGTTGGCCATCACGGTCTCGTAGGGCCGATGCCACGACTCGCCGACGTGCGCCTGCGCGCCGAGGTGGAAGACGTACGGCTTGTCCGTTGCCGTCGACTTGAGCTCCTTCACCAGATAGTCGACCGAAGACTTGTCGGTGAGATCGGCGAAGTGCACCTTGAGGCGGCTGCGCAGGTGCCCGATGTTGTTGAGGGCCCCGGAGGACGTGGCCCGGACGAACGCGTTGACATTGGCCCCGAGCTCGACGAGCGCCTCGGTCAGGTGCGAGCCCATGAACCCGTCGGCTCCCGTGACCAGCACCGTGCGGCCGCCGTAGATGTCGGCGTACTCCGTGCGGAGATCGTCCAGGTCGTCGGGTGTCCAGATCGTGTCGTTCGCCATGAGACGTACGCTTTCGCGTCGATGAAGCGTACCCCCTCCGCCGGTCTGGGCTCGGTCGCCACCGGCGCCGTCACCGCTCTGGCCCTCGCCGTCCAGACCGGGCTCGCCGCAGTCGTCGGCGTGATCATCGCCCGCGAGTTCGGGCGCACCACCGTGACCGATGGGTTCTTCGCCGCCTATGGAGTGTTCGTTGTGCTGGCCCTGGCGGCGACCGCATCGCGGCTCGTGCTGGTGCCGTGCCTCGCCCGCGCTCAGCTCGGCGGTCGACTGCGCGCCGAGGCGGCCGCGCATGCTGTGGCGCTCACGCTCGTCGCCCTGCCGGTGCTGGTGATGGGGGTGCTTGTGGCGGGCCCGGTGGCAGCGCTGCTCACCGGATTCGGACGTGCGGGGGCGAGAGGCGCGGCCGCCGAGGTGCTTCCGTGGATGGTTGTGGCGGGTGTCTGCCAGCTGTTCGCGGGGCTCGCCGCCAGCGCGCTCGCTGCGCTCGACGACTACGTGACCGCGGCGGCCGGCTTCATCGCCGGCAGCGTGGCCGGGCTCGGCGTGATCCTCGTCGCCGTCGACGCGCATGGGATCGCCGCCGTCTCCTGGGGCATGGCTGTGAACGGCGTGGTCGCCCTCGCCGTGCCCACGCTCGTCTTTGCCGCACGGGCGCGTGGCGGTCCGGCTGCGACGGGTGGGCAGCACATGTCGCCCGGCCGCCGCCTGCGGGAGCTCGGCGAAGGCGTTTCCTTCCCCCTCGCCCTTCAGGCGGTGTACCTCCTCTCGATGCCCTTCGCCGCACGGGGAGGGGTGGGCGCGGTGACCACACTCGGGTACGCGTACCTCGCCGCGTCGGCTGTGATTGCCGTCACGGCCTCTTCGCTCGGGCTCGTCACGTCGGCCCCGCTCGCCCGGCTACGTCCCGCACCGGGCACGCTCGCGCGCCACATCGTCGCCTCCTCCTGGCCCGCGCTGCTTGCCTGCGGCGCGACGGCGGGGCTCTTCGCGGTCGCTGGGGAAACCCTCACCTCGACAGTGCTCGGCACGGCGTACGACGCAGCCGTCGGCTCGGAGCTCGGTCGCCTCGTGGCCGCGCTGGCGCCGTGGATGGTCGTCACCATCGTGCTCTCCGTGGCGTTACCGCTCGTCTTCGTGGCCGAGCGGGGAGGCAGGCTGCCGCTGCTCGCCGGCGCAATGATCGGCGTGCACGTTCCGCTCGTCTGGGCGGGCGAGGCGGTCTTCGGGCTGCCGGGGGTGGCCGCCGCCCTTGCAGTCTCGACGAACGTCGGCCTGGTCGGGCTGCTGCTCGTGATCGGGGGCGGCGGGGTCGTCGGCCGCGGAGTCGCGAAGGCCTCCCTCGTCGTTGGGCTGTTCGTTCTCGCTTCTTTTGGTCTGTCGCGCCTCGCGCTCGGGGGAGGACCGTCCGCCGGTCTCGTCGGCGTCGGCATCTACCTTGCGTCGCTCCTGCTGTTCAGGCCGCGTCCGCTGCGCGAGGCCCTGGCTCACCTGCGCAGCGTGGAGTAGCGCGAGTCACCCGGAGCGGCGCCCCTGGAGCCACTCCACGACCCAGAGCCCCGCTTTCGTGCTGAACGCGCGCTGCCGGACGGACGCCGTGAGGCGCCGCCCCGGCGACAGGTATTGGAAGCGCATCCGCCCGTGCGCCGCGTGCGCGTCGGCGTCGAAGGGCATCGTGTCCAAGGAGCGCTTGACGACGTGCGCCGTGCGGAAGCTCACTGCCTCCTGCAGCTCCCAGTGCGGACTCTGGCGGACGTAGTCGACGATCACTCCGACCGCCGGCAGGTAGGCGTCGTCGAGCAGCACGTGGCCGCCGATCTTCACGTGTGGTGCCAGATACCACCAGTCGAGGACCGGGTACGGGAACCCGTGAGCGCCGTCGATCAGCACAAGATCCAGGGGGCGAGGCGACCACGCCGGGAGGATCTCGTGCGAAAGCCCCTCCAGGCCGCGCACGCGCGAGCTGTCGATGCCGAGTTCCTGGCAGGACTCCCGGATACGCGCGAGCTCGCCTGCATCGGGTGTGACCGCCTCGTGCTCGCACCCCGCAGCGGCGAGCACGATCGTGCTCGCGCCGGCGCCGATCTCGAGCGTCGCCCACTCCGGGCGCGCGTTCGACTCGAGCCATCCGAGGGCCGCCCAGGCGAGGCCCCAGTACTGGCCTTTGCCGTGCAGGCCGGGAGGGGCGGTGCGCAGCCGGTCGGTGAGGGGCGTCGCGCTCATCGCCTCCATTCTCACCGGGGCGGTCGGACAGCCGGCAGCCCATCCGGGGGCAATTCGTACACTCGCACGTGTGGGACGGCGTGCGCTCGTGACGGGGATCGGCGGCCAGGACGGCTCGTTTCTGTCACGGCTCCTGCTCGAGGAGGGGTACGAGGTGTTCGGGATCGTGCGGCGGCCGCCCGCGGACTACGCCGCCAATCTCGAAGGGGTTGGTGAGCGCATCCACTTCCTCGAGGCCGACCTGCTCGACCAGTCGTCGCTGGAGAGCGCGCTCGGTGCGTCGGGCGCAACGGAGGTCTACAACCTGGCGGCGCCGTCGTTCGTTCCCCGCTCGTGGGAGCAGCCGGTGCTGACGGCCGAATTCGCCGCCGTCGGTGCGACCTCGCTGCTCGAGGCGGTACGGGCCGTCGACCCGACGATCCGCGTGTATCAGGCGTCGTCCAGTGAGATCTTCGGTTCGCCGCGCGAGACGCCGCAGACCGAAGAGACGCCGCTCTCGCCGCTCACCCCGTATGGCGTCGCGAAGGCGTACGCCCACTTCATCGCAGGCAGCTACCGGCGCCGTTACGGCATGCATGTGTCCTGCGGGATCCTCTACAACCACGAGTCGCCGCTGCGGCCACTCGATTTCCTCCCGCGCAAGGTGGCCAGGGCGGCGGCGGCGATCTCACTCGGGCTCGAGCGCGAGCTCATCGTCGGCGATCTCGACGCTCGCCGCGACTGGGGCTACGCAGGCGACTACGTGCGCGCGATGTGGCTGATGGTGCAGCAGAAGGATTCAGGCGACTACATCGTCGCAACCGGGCACTCGCGGAGTGTCGAGGAGCTCGTCGCCTGCGCCTTCGACGTGGTCGGGCTCGACTGGCGTGAGCACGTCAGAAGCGACGAGTCGTTACGGAGAGGTGCGGCCGAGCTGCACGACCTCGTCGGCGACGCCACGAAGGCTCGCACCCGCCTCGGCTGGGTGCCGGAGCTCGGGTTCGAGGAGCTGGTGTCCCTGCTCGTGGAGGCCGATCTGGAGCGTCTCGGTCAGGAGGCGGCGAGCTCGTAGATGCGGTCGTGCGCTTCTGCGCATGACCGCCACGTGAAGGCGGCGGCCCGCTCGAGGCCGCGCGCCTGCAGCTCAGGCGCCCGCGCCAGAGCCTGCTCGACCCCGCGCGCTATCGACTCCGGGTCGAACGGATCGAAGAGCACGGCGGCGTCGCCGCACACCTCGGGCAACGACCCGGCGCTGGAGGCGGCGACGGGGCAGCCGCAGGCCATCGCTTCGATCGGCGGCAGGCCGAACCCTTCGTACAGGCTCGGGAAGACGAGGCATGCGGCCCGGCGGTACGTCTCCACGAGCTCCTCGGCGGAGAGGCCGCGGCGCACCTCGACCCCTTCGGGCAGCCCTTCGTGTGGGTGTCCGGCGCCGGTGAGCACGAGCCGCAGCTCCGGGCGCGAGCGGCGGAGGCTGGCGAACGCCTGGAACAGGCGCGCGTGGTTCTTGTGCGGCCAGGGACGCGCGGGGTAGACCAGGAACGCCTCGCGCGGCGTCCCCGGGGCCGGCGTGAACAGCCCGTGGTCAACGGCGAGGTGAACCGCGTGTACCCGGCTCGGGTCGAGGCCGAGCCGCTCGATCGTGCGCTGCCGCACCCACTCGCTGATCACGATCACTTGCCCCGCCAGGCGGGCGGCGCGGTTGTAGGCAAGCGCGCGGAAGACGCGCTCGGCACGCGGGAAAAGCTGCGGCAGATCGAGGTGTTGCACGTCGAGCAGCGTCTGCACCACCGGCAGACGGGTACGCGGCAGGGGCACGGTGAGCGGGTAGTGGACAACATCCGCGCCGGACAAGTACCCGCCCAGGCGCCCCGGGAAGGCTGCGGCCGCCGCCATTGCGCGGAGTCGCCCTGCCGTGGTCGCCGAGGCACGGTATTCGGGCACGACCCGACCGGGGAGTGGGCCCGCCGCGTCGGGTGCGATAGCCGGCAAGAGCGCCTCGTACTCGTGGCGGCCACCTGTGGCGAGCTCGGTCGCGAGCGCCCGCGCATACGTCTCGCTGCCCCCGGAGATGCCTGGGATCAGCGTAAGCATGCTCAGGGCGACGCGCACCGGCCGATCGTAGTCGTGGGGTGCCGGGGATACACTGACATGATGGCTGGGCAGGTGGCCGGGAACGGTTCGGATGCAGGCATTTCGGATGACGAGGTCGATGTCGCCGAGCTCTTCCGCGCCCTGCGGGAAGAAGTGCGCCGCTCCGGCGGCGACCCGGGAACGCTCGCCGGCGAGCGGGCCGACCGTGTCACGCTGCGCGCGGAGGCCGAGCGGTTGTGGCCGGTCTCGGCCGACCGGCCGCTACGGCTGCGCGAGGGGCCTCGTGGCGCGCTCTTCATTCCGGTGAAGTGGGCGCTGCGGAAGCTGCTGCGCTGGTACGTTGAGCCCGTCGCCTACGACCAGCGGTCGTTCAACGCCGCGCTGCTCCGCCTGCTCGACGAGCAGGAGGCGAGGCTGGCCGAGCTGGAGTCAGAGCTCGCGGGCGACACGTCGAGGCGCTCTTGAGATGCCGTCACGCCTTGCCGAGCTCGACGCGTTCGCGATCGTCCGCTGTCCTACCTGCAGGGGATCGCTGCAAGGCGACGAGACACTCGAGTGCGCCGGCTGCGGCCGGCAGTACGCGGTCGAGCTGGGCATTCCGCAGCTGCTCGACGAGACAGCGCCGGGTCTCATCGAGAAGCGCCGTGAGATCGAGGGCTGGCCGGCGATGGCCCGCGACCAGGGCTGGTACGAGCCAGACGACGCAATCGATGCCGCGCTGCCGTATCTCTGCCGCGACCTCGGCTGGGAGGATCTCAACTGGCTGGCCAGCGAGTACTCCTTCACCTTGCTGCTCGATCGGCTCCGACCGGGCCTTCGCGTGCTCGAAGTGGGCGCGGCGAAATGCTGGGCAGCGCCCCACGTCCGTGCTCGGGGGTGCGACTACGTCGGCGCCGACCTGCTCGTCGATCCGAAGATCGGCCTCGGCCGTGGGGCATTCTACGAGCAGACGGCCGGTCCGTTTCTTCGTGTCCAGGCGGATGGGGAGCGGCTCCCGTTTGCGGACGGCGCGTTCGACGTGACCTACTGCGTCGCTACGCTGCACCACGCCATCGACCTGCGCGCGATGGTTGCCGAGATGGCCCGCGTGACACGGCCCGGTGGCCACGTGATCGCGCTCAATGAGGGCACGCGCGCCATCTATCGCTCCGGCCGAGCTCCCGGGCAGGCCGAGGAGATCCGCTACGGGATCAACGAGCACGTGCACTCGATCTACCGCTACCTGTGGGCCTTCCTGCGGAGCGGCCTCGTCGTGAGGCGGGTCGAGCATGCCGAGGGGTACGAGGAGATGCGCGGTCACCGCATCGGCGGACGCCTGCTGCGCCTCCCGGGGGTCGGCCGGAGCGCCGCCACCTGGTTCACCCAGAGCTGCTACGGCTACGGCGGCGCGTCGCTCTTCTCGCGGAAGCCGGCGCTGACCCGATGAGGATCGCCGTCTGCCGGCCGCAGGTGCCGTTCGCACACGGCGGCGCAGAGATCTTCACGGACGCGCTCGTCGAGGAGCTGGTCGCCCGCGGCCACGAGGCCGAGATCGTGTCCGTGCCGTTCAAGTGGTACCCGGGCGAGCAGGTGCTGACGCAGGCGTTTCTCTGGCGCCTGCTCGACCTCACCGAAACGGACGGGCGCCCCATCGACATCGTCGTCGGAACCAAGTTCCCGTCGTATCTGGTGCGGCACCCGGACAAGCGGGTGTGGTTGATCCATCAGTTCCGCCAGGCGTACGAACTGGACCGGACCGACCTGGGCCAGTTCTCCGAGTCTGCGGAGGACAGGGCGATCCGGCGGAAGGTGGAGCGCCTCGACCGGGTCGCGCTGGGCGAGGCGACCAGGCTCTTCACGACGTCTGCCAACGTGGCTGCGCGGCTCGAGCGGTCGACCGGGCTCCACGGCGAGGTGCTGAATCACCCGCCGCAGCAGCTCGACTACCGTTGCGACGGGTACGGGGACTTCGTGCTCTCCGCGAACCGTCTCGACCGGGCGAAACGAGTCGAGCTGCTGATCGAGGCGGTCGCGTCCACACCTGCGCTGTCCGCCGTCATCACCTCGGACGGGCCCGACCGCGCGCGCCTCGAGCAACTCGCGCGCGACCGCGGTGTCAACGGTCGCGTCCGGTTCGAGGGCATGGTCGACCGGCCGCGGTTGGCCGAGCTCTACGCAACCTGCTCGTCCGTCTTCTACGCGCCCGTCGACGAGGACTACGGGATGGGCCCGTACGAGGCCTTCCTCGCGTGCAAGCCGGTGATCACGGCAACAGACGCGGGCGGCCCGCTCGACGTCGTCAGGGACGGCGAGACAGGTCGTGTGGTGGCGCCTGACGCGAAGGCAGTCGCCGAGGCGGCGGCGTGGCTGCACGCCCATCCCGCCGAGGCCGAGCGGATGGGCCGGGCGGGGCAGCTGCTCGCCGAGCGCATCACCTGGGACGACACGATCGGCCGGCTGATCGGATGAGGATCGCCCTGTTCTCGCCCATGCCGCCGGAGACGTCCGGTGTTGCGGACTACGCGGTGCTGCTGCTCCCCGCGCTTCGCCGGCACGCCGACGTCGTCGTGGTCAAGCGCGGCACGAAGCGTCCGCCGCGCGGTATCGACCTGCCCGTCTACCACATCGGCAACGACCCCTCACATCACGGCTGGATCGTCGACGCCTTCCGGCGGGCGCCGGGACCCGTCGTCCTCCACGATGTCGTGCTGCACCACCTCGTGGCCGGGATCACGCTGGCGCGGGGCGACGGTCGGGCGTACCTCGACGCGCTCGAGCGCGAGGGAGGGCTCCCGGCACGCCTGCTCGGGCACGCGGTGATGGAACACCGTATTCCGGCGCTCTGGGACACCCGCGCCGTCGACCTCCCGCTGCTCCGCTCCGTGATCGAGCCGGCCACCTCGATCGTCGTCCACTCGCGACATGCCGCAACACGCGTTCGAGCCTCGGGGTTCGACCGGCCGGTGACGGTCGTCCCGCACCCGGCCTGGCCCGTTCCGGACGTGACCCCGGAGCCGGTCGAGGGTGGCCCGGTGATCGCAGCTTTCGGGAATCTCAACGCGAGCAAGCGCATCCCGCAGCTGCTCGAGGCCTTCGCTCGCGTGCGAGGGGAGCTGCCCGGTGCCCGGCTGCTGCTCGTCGGCGAGCCGTCGCCGGGTTTCGATCTCGCTCGCCGTCTCGAGCGCCTCGGGCTCGAGGCCACCGGTATCACCTGCACGGGGCGGGTCGACGAGCGGCGGCTCTGGAACCTGATGGCCACGGCCGACGTGCATGTCAATCTCCGCAGTCCGACGATGGGCGAGACGTCGGGCACCGTGATCCGCGCGCTCTCGCTCGGCAAGCCTCTCGTGGTCAGCGCTGCCGGCTGGTTCGCGGAGTTGCCGGACGACGTGGCGCTGAAGGTGCCGGTGGACGAGACCGAGCCGCAGCTGCTGGCCGACGGTCTGCGGTTGCTGCTCACGCGAGCTGACGTCCGCGCCAGCATGGGTGCCGCCGCGCTGCGGCTGGCGCGCGAACAGCACAACCTCGACCGGGTGGCGGAGCGTCAGGTTGCCGCCTTCGAGCTGGCGCTCGGTGGCCCGGCAGTGGATGACCGGGTGCTCGGAGCGGTCAGCGCCGCCGCAGCCGACGTCGGGATCGAGCCCGGGTCGGGCGAGGCGCGAGAGCTGGCGCGGCGTCTGTCCGAGGTCGAGCTCGGTGGGTGAACGACAGGGGCGGCCTCCACCTCCGACCTGGCTCCTGCTCGGCGGCGTGGTCGCCGTCTCCGCCGCCGTCCGCCTCGCGCTCGGACACGGCGTACCCGCGCCCTACATCTTTCGCGACTCGCTTGTCTACTCGGAGCTGGGCAAGAGCCTCGCCGCCTCCGGTGAGCTCCTCGTGCGGGACGACCCGAGCCCTGGCTACGGGATCGTCTATCCCCTGACGCTGGCGCCGTGGTACGCGCTCTTCGACTCGGTGCCCACCGCGTTCGCCGCGATCAAAGCGATGCAGGCGATGCTCATGAGCCTGGCCGCCGTTCCTGCATACCTGATCGCACGCGAGGCCGTGTCCCGGCGCTCGGCGCTCCTGGCCGCCGTCTTCGCGGTGGCCGTCCCCTCGATGGCCTACAGCGCGACCGTGATGACCGAGCCGGTGTTCTTTCCGCTCTTCCTCGGTTGGGTGTGGCTGCTGCTGCGGCTGCTCCGCGATCCGGCGTCGTGGCGGTGGACGCTCGCCGTGCTCGGCGGGCTGATCCTGCTCTTCCTGACGCGCGCCCAGGCGGCCACGCTCCTCGCCGTGCTCGTGACGGCGCCGCTCGTCGCCGTCGCCGGCACCGGCTGGGCCGCGCGCCTTCGCACCTTCCGGCCGGTGGCCGTGACGCTGACCGGTGTTCTCGTCGGCCTCGTGGCCGTCCAACTGGCGCGGGGCCGCTCGCTGCGCGATCTGCTGGGTGCCTACGAGGTCGTCGGCTCAGGCGACCGCTTCGATCTCGGCGCGGCGCTCGAGGCCTGGGCCTGGCACGTCGAGGGGCTGACGTTCTCGGTCGCGGCGGTGCCGGTGGCGGCGCTCGCGCTGCTGCTCGTCCGCTGGCGCGGGCTGGCGGCGCGTGACCGCAACGTCGTCGCGGTCACTCTTGCGTCCGTCGTGTGGATGTCCGCCGCCGTTGCCGTGTTCGCATCCCGGTTCGCGCCCGGAGCGATCGTGGAGCGGAACCTGTTCTACGTCGCGCCGCTCCTCTTCGTCTCGCTGCTCGTCTGGCTCGAGCGCGGCGCTCCGCGGCCGCCGGTCGCCGCCGCCGTCCTCACGGCGGGAGCGGTCGCGCTGCCCTTGCTGATCCCCTTCGGCACGGTGATCGGAGAGAAGGCACGCGCGGACACGCTCTCGCTGCTGCCGCTGTGGGCGATCAACGACCACCTCGTCGCCGGTTCCGAGGTGGCCACCGTCGCCCTTGCCGGCGGGCTCCTGGGCGTCGCGTTCCTCGCCGCTCGCGGCGTGCGTCTGGCCCTGGTGCCGCTGCTCGTGCTTGTCGCCGTCGCAGTGCTCTCGGTCGGCTCCTGGCTCGGCCCCAAGGGGTTCAAGGCGTCAGGAGAGGGGGCGCTCTTCCAGGCGATCCGAGCGGTGCCGCGCGACTGGATCGACCGGGCGGTTCCCGACGGCGCGCGCGTGGCCGTCCTCTGGGCGCCCTACGACGCGGACGACCAGCGGCTGTGGGTAGTCGAGAACGAGTTCTTCAACCGCGCGGTCGGCGACGTGTACTACACGGATGCGCCGACCCCCGAGGACACGGCAGAGACGGCCGTGACGGTGGACACCGCCGGCCGTGTGCGCCTGCCGGACGGGACGCCGCTCGAGCCCGGGTACCTGCTGGCCGACGCCGCCGCCGAACCGGAGGGCCGCGTCGTCGCGCACGATCCGGGCCTCGGCTCGACCGTGTGGCGGATCGAGGGCCCGCTCGTGCTCGGGAAGAGCGTGGTGACCGGGGTCAACGAGACGGATCGTTGGTCGGAGCGGGTCGTGACCTGGACGCGAAAGGGCTGTCGCGGCGGGACGTTACGCGCGAGCTTTGCGGGCGACGGCGGCCTCTTCCCCGAGGGGAACTCCGTCACCTCGGCCGGGCGGACGTGGAGGGTCCCGCCGCCGCCCGCCATCACGACCGTCACCGTTCCCGTGCGCCCGGTCGCCGGCGTCTGCTCCGCCCGCTTCGAGATCAGCCCCACCCGCGTGCCCGCCGAGGTGCTTCCCGGCAGCACGGACACCCGCCGGCTCGGTACGCACGTCATCGACCTGCTCTACGAGGCGAGGTCATGAGAATCGTCGTCGACGTCTCCCCACTGGCGCATCCACCGACCGGGATCGGGAACTACATCCGGGGCTCGCTCGGCGGTCTCGCCGCCGCCGCTCGCGGCGCGGGGCACGAGGTGGCTGCGTTTGCGCCGACCAGCCTGCGTGGTGGCCCGCGGATCCGGGCAGCGCTTCGCAGCTACGACGTGTCGGTGCCGGTGCGCACGATCCCGCTTCCCGCATCGCACGCGGTCCGCACCGCGTGGAGCCGTCTCGGTCGCCCGCCTGTGGAGACGCTCGCCGGGCGGCTCGACGCGTTCCTGTTCACCGACTGGATGTATCCGGCGCAACGACGTGGCCTGCGCGCAACCGTCGTCCACGACCTCGTCCCGGTGCACCATCCGGAATGGTGCACTCCACGGACCGTCTCCATGCACACCGCAAAGCTTGCGAACGCGGCCGGCACGTGTGACGTCCTGTTCGCGAACTCGGCCCACACCGCATGCGATCTCGCGGCGAGCTACGGGATCGGTACCGACCGGATCGTCGTCGCGCACCCGGCCCCCGGTCCGCGGTTCACAGCCGAGGGGTCGCGGGCCGAGCTGGGAGGCGGCGTGATCCTCGGCGTGGCCACGATCGAGCCCCGGAAGAATCTCGACCGCCTCGTCGTGGCCTCACGGCTGCTTGCGGGGGAGGCGAGGCTCGTGCTCGTCGGTGGGGCGGGCTGGGGTGAGCGGCCGGGTCTCGAAGGCGTGCACCTGCTCGGTTACGTGCCCGACACCGATCTGCCCTCCTACTACCGTGCGGCGTCCGTGTTCGTCTACCCGTCGCTCGAAGAGGGCTTCGGCATGCCGGTGCTCGAAGCGATGGCGTGTGGAACGCCGGTTGTCTCCTCCACCCATCCCTCGCTCGACGAGGCGTGCGGCGGGGCCGCGATACGGGTCGACCCCACCGATCCAGAGGCGATAGCCGCCGGGATCCGCGAGGCCCTGTCGCGGCGGGACGAGCTCGTTACGGCGGGTCTGTCGCATGCATCCCGCTTCTCCTGGGCGGGGACGGGCGCCACGATGCTGCGAGCCTTCGAGGAGCGCTGGTGAGCCCGGCCCGCCGGCCGGACGAGGTGGTCGTGGTCGTACGCCGTCCGCTCCCGCAAGGCGGACTGGAGACCCTCGTGCTGCTGCGCTCCCGCGAGCGTGGCGGCTACTGGAATCTTCCCGCGGGAGGCGCCGAGTGGGCGGAGGACGTCGCTGCCGCAGCCGTCCGCGAGCTACGGGAGGAGACCGGGCTCGACGCGGGTGTGAAGGCCCTGGAGCTCGATCTGCGCTACTCGCTGCTCGGCAAGACACCCGAGGAGCGGGCCCGGTACGGCGACGCGGACACCGTGCGGCTGCACGGGTTCGTCGCCGACGCCCCCGCGGGGTGGGAGCCGCAACTGGACGAAGAGCACGTGGCACACCGCTGGTGCACGCGTGAGGAGGCAGTGGCCCTCCTCGCCTACCCGGAGCCTCGGGTGGCGGTGGAGGCAGCACTCGCATGAGGGTCGTCTTCGATGTCTCCTCGCTCGAGCAAACCCGGGCCGGCACCGCGAGGCACGTTCGTGGGTTGCTGGCGGCGATCGAGCGGCGGGCCGAGCCGGATCTCGAGATCACGCGCGTGTCGTGTGAGGGTGCGGGCAAGCTGGCCACGGTGCGGCGCGACGGCTGGTGGTACCCGTTCCGGTTGAGCGGGAAGGGTGCCGACGTGCTCCACTGCCCGACCTTTCGCAGCCCGCGGCGACCGGGAGCACCGCTCGTGGTCACGGTCCACGATGCCGCGCTCCTCCGGATGCCCGACGCGTTCCCGCTCTGGCATCGCGTCACCGGGCGCCGGGCGCTCACCGCGGGGGTGCGGCGGGCGGACGCGGTCGTCGCGGTGTCCGAGTTCACGAAGCGGGAGCTGATCGACCTGACCGGCGTCCCCCCTGAGCGGATCCGGGTGGTACCGAACGGTCTCGATCCCGCGTTTTCCGGCGGCGCGCGAAGCGCCTCGCCCCCCGGCGAGCGGCGGTATGCGCTGACGGTCGCCACGCTCGAGCCGCGCAAGAACCTGGCCGCAGCCGTCGCCGCAGCCGAGCATGCCGGAATCCCGCTTCGGGTGGCAGGGGCTGCGGGCTGGGGCGGTGTGACCACCTCGGGCTGGGTCGGCAACCCGTCCGACACCGAGCTCGTCGAGCTCTTCCGCGGGGCGTCCTGTCTGGTGTACCCGTCGCTGTACGAGGGGTTCGGGCTGCCGGTGCTTGAGGCGATGGCTCTCGGCGTGCCGGTCGTCACCTCGCGGGGTGGCGCCACGGAGGAGGTCGCGGGCGGTGCCGCCGTTCTGGTCGATCCCCACGATGTGGAATCGATCGCCGCCGGTATCGCCGAGGCGCTCGAGCGCCGCGAGGAGCTGGTCGCGCGTGGGCTCGAGCGGGCGCCCACGTTCACCTGGGACGCTGCGGCGGGAGCCGTCGTCGAGCTCTGGAGAGAGCTGACGTGAGCGACCGACGGCTGGTGGTCGTGGATGCCGACGTGCTCGGGCGCGAGCGCACCGGTGACGAGACGTACGTCCTCAACCTCCTGCGGGAGCTCCCGGCGCCGGCAGCGGCAGCGGGGCTCGAGATCGCGGCAGTCACGCGCCGCCCCGATCTCGTACCCGCCGGGATCGAGGCGTACGAGCTGGGTGTGGACTCGCAGATCGTCCGCATGGCGTGGTCGCTGCCGCGCGTCCTGCGGCGGCTCCGTCCCGCGCTCGTCCATACGCAGTACGCCGTGCCCCTGCGCTGCCCGTGCCCTGCCGTCGTCACCATCCACGACCTCTCGTTCGAGCGTGGATCCACCGCGATGCCGCCCGGAGACAGGCGTATCTTCCGGCGGGTCGTGCCACGGGCGGCGCGCCGAGCGGCCAGGGTGCTCACCGTCTCGGAGCGCTCGGCGCGCGACCTCCGCGAGCTGTACGGCGTCGCGCCCGACCGGATCGTCGTCACACCCAACGGCGTCGACCCGGCCTTCTCGCCCGGCCCGGCGGGAGCGGATGGTGCATACGCGCTCGCGGTCGGCGCCGTGCAGGAGCGCAAGAACCAGGCGGCGGCTCTCGCTGCTGCGCGCGAGGCAGGGTTGCCGCTCGTCGTTGCCGGGCCTATCCGCGACGATGCGCTCGCCGCGCGCCTGCGCGACGGTGGCGCGCAGCTCGAGGGGTACGTGGCCCAGGAACGCCTCGTCGAGCTCTACCGCGGCGCAGCCTGCCTGGTGCAGGCGTCGCGATACGAGGGCTTCGGGCTGCCCGTGGTGGAGGCCATGGCCTGCGGCACGCCCGTGGTCGTGGTCGACGAGCCCGCCCTGGTGGAGGTCGCCGGCGGAGCCGCTGTCGTGGCCGGGGAGAATGAGCTTGGTGCTGCGATCGGCGTCGCCGTTGCCGATCGCCGGCGGCTGCGCGAGGCAGGCCTCGTGCGGGCTCGAGCGTTCTCGTGGCGAGCCGTCGCAGAGCGTACGGCGGCGGTCTACGCGGAGACGATCGGATGAGCACCGCGGGGGTGATCGTCTCTCACGGGCACGCCGCCGACGTCGCCTCGCTCGCGCCGCTGCTACTGGAGCAGGTCGACGAGCTGGTGCTCGTGGCCAACATCCCAGGGTCCGTGCCGGGCGCACTACCACGGGAGGTTCGGGTGCTCGAGAACCAGGCACCGCGCTGCCTCGCCGCCAACGTCAACGCCGGAGTCGCAGCCACCACCGGTGCGCTCGTCGTGTTCGCCAACCCCGACACCCGTCCCGCGCCGGGTGCCGTCGCATCGCTTGCCGCGTTCGCGGAGAGCCATCCACGCTGCGGCCTCGCCGGCCCGCGCCTGGAATGGCCCGACGGCCGCTGGCAGCCTAGCCGCAGGCGCTTTCCCACCGTCGGCGGCACTCTGGTCAGGCGGACGCCGCTTCGCCTGCTCCGTTCCCTGGCCGGACGCCAGCGCACCCACTACCTGCTCGACGAGGACGTGGTCGAGCCGGTCGAGGCGGACTGGCTGCTCGGCGGTTTCGTGCTCATGCGGCGCGCGATGCTGGACGAGCTGGGCGGCTGGGACGCCGGCTACCGCCACTACGTCGAGGACATCGACCTCGCCTACCGCGCCCGCGGCGCGGGCTGGGAGCGCTGGTACGTCCCCGAGGCGCGCGTGGTACACGAGTGGGCCGCCGTCATCGACCGGCGCTTTCTGACACTCCACACGCTCTGGCATCTTCGTGGCATGGCGCGCTTCGTGCGCAAGCACCCGGAGACACTGCTGCGATGGTGAGCAAGGAGAAGCTCGAGCAGTACCGCGGCAAGGCCGCCGGCTGGTCGGAGCTGGAGTACGCGGACGGGCGCGGGTATCTCGAGCATCGCGCGGATCTCGTGATCGGCCTCGGTCAGCGGCTCGCCGCCGGCGACATCGTGCTCGACCTCGCGTGCGGGGACGGCGGTCTCGGCGCGGTGCTGCTCGGCCGGGGGCTCGCGTATCGCGGCGTCGACCTGACCCCGGAGATGGCCGAAGCAGCCGGCGGGCGTCTTGGAAACAGGGCGACAGTCGACGCCGGCGATCTCAACACGTACGTGCCCCCGCAGCCCGTGGCGGCGACGACGCTGTTCCGTGCGCTCTACTACGTGGCCGACCGCCGCGCCTTCTTCGCACACGCGCGCGCCTATACGACGCGCAAGCTCGTCTTCGACCTCAACCCCCGCCAGTACCGTGTCGCCGACGTCATCGCGGACTTGCATGCGGTGGGCTGGGAACATGTCGTCCTGCAGCCCTTCTTCGTCCCACAGACGCGAGCGCTGCCAGGCCCGGTCGGCACCTTGCTGCGGCTCATCGAACGCGCTGGCCCTCTCGCGCGGGTGCTGCTTCGGTGGCGCTTCACGATTGTGGTGGCCGCCTCCTGAGGTAGAGCACGTTTCGCGATGACGTCTCTCGCGGCAACTCAGGCTTCATTGTGAAATGTGCTCTCAGGGTGTATCCTCTACACATGGGACGCACAAACATCGATATTGACGACCGACTCGTCAAGCGGGTGATGCGCCGGTACGGGTTGGCGACAAAACGCGCGGCCGTCGATCTCGCGCTTCGCCGCCTCGACGTCGAGCCGATGACGAGGGCCGAGGCGCTCGCGATGCGTGGTACGGGTTGGGAAGGCGATCTCGCGGAGATGCGCGAGGGAGCCGTCCGCACCGCGTGATCCTCGTCGACACCTCCGCGTGGATCGAGTACCAGCGAGCGACCGGGAGCAGCGTCGACCTCTGGCTGAATGCCGCCGTCGAGACCGACGAGCCACTCGCGACGGTGGGGATCGTCACGATGGAGCTCCTCGCCGGCGCCCGGGACGAGATCCAGCTGGGGCAGTTGCGGCGGTTCCTTGCGCGCTGGAAGTTCCTGCCCCTCGAGGAGCCTTCGGATTACGAGCTAGCAGCGTCCGTCTACCGTGAGTGCCGGAGACGCGGGCTCACAATCAGGCGCCAAGCCGACTGCCTCATTGCTGCGATCGCCATGCGGTCCGGGACCGCACTTGTCCACCGTGACACCGATTTCGACTCGATCGCCTCCGCCGTCCCGCTCCAGCTCGTAAAGGTGTGAGGGTCAGCCGCTGAGCTTCTGGTAGCCGAAGCTCAGCACCGCGCCCAGCAGGCGGTCCTCGCCCGCAAACCCCACCGGGTCGATCTCGCGCGGGGAGAACGTCCCGATCTCGACCTCGACGCGCCACGGCCCGGCGGGCGGCCGCAGCAAGAGGCCTCGCGCCTCGCAGACCGGCACCCGGATCGTCCGCCTATCGGTGACGGAGGCGATCGCCGGCTGCTTGTCCTCGCCGATGCCGAGCGTGCCGATCGTCACCGTGGCCGTGCTGGGGACGTCCCGCTTCTCCGCGGAGGGGCAGAAGTTCTGCCGCTGGATCTTGACCGAGGCGTATCCGCGCCCGTCCTGGGACACGTCGAAGCGGTTGTAGGCACCCCGCGCGATCGGGATCTCGTCGTCGCGATTACCGACGATCCAGCCGTCGCCCTCGACACCCGTCACGTTGTCGGCCAGGCGGAGCATGCCCGGCAGGCGCACGAGCGTGGCCGGCCGGTCGACGAGCTCCCGGGCCGCGACCGCCTCGCCCTGGAGCTGGACACCCAGCGTGGCGAGCGCGAACCGGGTGTCGGGCGACGGCCGCATGGTGCCGTCGACCGAGACCAGGTCGGGCGTCTGCACGCGGCCGGGTCCAGGTGCGAAGTGAGCGGGGTTCGTGTTCCACATTCCCGTGACCGACCGGTTCCAGAACTCCGTAGCCCAGAACGAGATCGGGCTGGTGTTCTTCGAGAAGCTTCCGACGAGCGTGACCCGTTCGTCGCCTACGGCTTCGTCGATCCAGCTGCGGTCGGCAGGGATCAGCGAGGAAACGTCGTCGGCTGCGATGTGCTCGCCGTGCGCAGCGTAGACCTCCCCGGTCAGATTCCAGGCGAGCACGAGCACGACCAGCGGCGCGGCCGCGAACCGGCCGAAGCGAGCTGCCGCCGCCTTGGTGCTCCGCAGCGCCACCAACACCAACCCGGTGAGCGCGGCGATGATCGCCATGCGGGTCTCGATCGTCGCGTCGGGCCATTTGAGAATACGGTTCGCGAAGGCGAGGATCGACAGCCCATGCGCGTCGTAGTACGGGTAGGAGAGACCCTCGGGCACCGCGACGACGAGGCCGACGACGGCCCCGGTCGCACCCGTGACGGCCCACCAGGCGGGCCTCAGCCGCGAAAGCACCAGCGCGAAGGCGCAGAACGCGAGCGGCGTCAGGTAGATGACGTTCCGCTCGACGACCACGCTCGAGAAGGTGGTGGAGACATACGCGCCCTTGAGACCTGCATAGAACGTGACGAAGACGGTGGCGGCCGTGGCAACCGTCCAGAACGCGGCGAGCTTCGGGTCGCGACGTGCACGCCAGCCCGAGACGGCCACAACGAGGAGTGCGATCGCGGGGAGGAAGCCGACACCGGTCGCCCAGGCGCCGAACGAGCGGGCTCCGTACGTGACGATGCGGTCCTTGAAGCTCGCCATCACCGACTCCCATTCGTTCGAGAGATGCCCGATCACGGCCATCACGAACAGCACGGCGCCGATCGTGAGCATGGCCGCGCCCATCCAGTCGCCCCTCGACCAGGTGGCACGGAAGCGCCGGAAACGCTCCGTCCGCCAGGCCAGGGCGAGCAGCATCACCACGAAGACGAACACGACCGCGACCAGCTGCGAGCGAAGGAGTGCGGCGACCACGCTCGCCGCCCCCGCTGCGGCAAGCGACGCTCTCGTCGGTGTGACCGCCGCGCGCACGAGCAGCCAGAACGCGAGCGCCGCCGCGGGGTATCCCCAGGGCTCCTCGACGAGGAACGACGAGTAGGAGAGCGCCGGCGCCGCGATCGCTCCGGTCGCGGCAACGAGCGCCCACGGCCGTGAGACGATCATCCGCGCCAGCGCATAGGTCGGGAACGCCGCGCCGGCCATCACCAGCACCTGTGCGTACTTGATCAGCCCGTACGCCGTCGACACGTCCGGGAGCCACCAGGCCGGCGCCGTCAGCCATGGGACGAGCGTCGTGAACCCGTAGCTCTCCCCGCGGCGTCCCGGGTGCCCCGTGTCGGCAATCGAGCGGGAAAGCTGGGTCATCTCGAGCTCGTCGGTGAAAAGCGACGGTGTCTCCTTGCGCCATGCCTGCCAGAGGTACAGCGCGGCGAGACCGAAATAGAGGGCGAGAAGTGGGAGCGCCGTCTCCGGCGGGATCGCGCGAACGCGGGCGGCCGCGCGGCGGACCTGCCTCACGCGGGCCGCTCCACGGAGATCTCGACCGGCGCCGCCACCGTTTCCGTGCGCCGGTGTACGTGCCGGCACGGGACACCGGCGGCCTCGCAGGCAATCGACACCGCCTCGAGCGAGGCGGGCGCGGCTTCGGGAATCGTGACCAGCACCTCGTCCACGGGGTTGCCGGCAAGCACGGCTGCCATCTCTGCTGCCGACCCGAGAACGGTCACACCGAGAATGCGCCGGCGGCGGAGCGCCGGGTTGTCGTCGACGAAGCCCACGACTCGCGCGCGCTCTTCCTTGAGCTCGCGCACGATGCTGCGTCCGTGCCGGCCGGCCCCCACCACCAGCACCCGGCGGCCCGGTTTGCGGCCGAGCTCGGGCCCGAGCTTCAGCGCCAGCCGGGCGCCGGCCGCCAGGATCGCACAGAGCAGCGCGTCCACCACGAACACCCTGGCCGGAAAGTCTCCGAGGTCCCGGGTGGCGACCACGATCACGAACGCCACCGCCTCTGCCAGCAAGCAGGCGAGCACGAGCGCGAGCGCGTCCCGCGCGGTGGCGTAGCGCCACACGCGGCGGTAGACACGCGCCGCCACGAACGCGACGTATCGCACGCCCAACACCACGGGCAAGGCGGCCAGGAACGCCCCGCGCTGCACCGCCGAGCCCTCCCCGCCGACCACGAGCAGGTACGCCGCCAGGAACGATCCGCAGACGATCGCGAAGTCGATCAGCACCTCCGCTAGCCGGCGCGGCTCGAAGGTGAGCGCGTGCCGCAGCGAGGTGTCGCCCGCCTGGCCTCGCCGCGTCCGCTCGTCGAGGTCCCCGAGGAAGCCGCCGAACTGCACGAGCAGAACGAAGGTGAGCAGGACACCGACCGCCGTCAGGCGCGGTTCGTCGAGCACGTTGTAGGCGATCGCGGTCGCGCCGAGTGCGAGCGCGATCAGCGTCAGCAGGAGCACGGCCTTCGCCTCGGACAGCCCGTAGTACACGAGCCGGTGCGAGGTGTGGTCGCGCCCCCCCTGCGAGACGGGGCGGCGTTCGAGTACCCGCCGTACCGTGACGAGCGTGGTGTCGAGGAGCGGTACCGCAAGCACGAGGAGCGGCAGCAGCATCGTCGCCACTGTCGTCCCGGCCGTCGTCCAGCTCGAGGCGAGACCGAGGCAGGCGAGCAGGAAGCCCAGCACCTGGCTCCCGGAGTCACCCATGAAGACGGCAGCGCTCCGGCCGGGCCGCAGGTTGAGCGGCAGGAACCCGAGGCAGGCGAACCCGAGCGCAAGTGCGACGACGAGCACGAGGCGGTTGTCGTGCACGGTTGCCGCGTCCACGGCGAAGTAGGCGCAGGAGACGGTGGCAAGCGTCGCCGCCAGGCCGTCCATGTTGTCGAGCAGGTTGAAGGCGTTGGTGATGCCGACCAGCCACAGCACGGCGACGGCGATCGCGACGACGTCGTTTCCGATCAGGTCGACGCGCAGGCCGGCCACGATCGCGATCGCGGCAGCCGCGAACTGCGCGCCGAGCTTGGTGAGTGGACCGAGATGGCGGATGTCGTCGAGCAGACCCGCGACGAAGAGGAGGGCGGCGCCGCCGGCGATCCCCGCCAACCGCCAGTCGGCTGCGACCGCGCCGACCGCGACCGCCAGCCCGAGGGCGGCGGCGACGCCCGCGGCGACACCGACACCACCGAAGAGCGGCGTCGGGGTCTCGTGCCAGCGCTCACCCGAGGGGTGCGCCGTGAGGCGCCGTCCGAGGGCAGGCTGTTGCAGCAGCGCCCAGAGCACGAGAAAGCAGACGGGTAGTGCAGCGAGCGTGACCGCAGCGTCCATCCGCTACAGGGTAGTTCAGGCACCCCCCGTAGACTGGCCCGGAGATGAGACATCCTCAGGGGTCTGTCCCGAGCCGCGAGCCGCGAGAGCGGGTTCCGGCTCTGGTGGCCGGGATCGGCGTCTATACGGATCTCGTGCGGTACCGGGAGCTCTTCGGGAGCCTCTTCCGGCGCGATCTGCGGGCCAAGTACAAAGGCTCCGTGCTGGGTCTCGGGTGGACGCTGGCGCTTCCGGTTCTGCTGATGCTCGTCTACCTGGTCGTCTTCAACGTGCTCTGGAAGGCACAGGCCACGGACGTCGAGCACTACTGGCTGTTTCTGCTCTCGGGGCTCCCGCCGTGGGCGTTCTTCGCCTCGTCCCTCCAGTCCTCGTCACGAAGCCTCCTCGAGAATGCGAACCTGATTCGCAAGGTGCGATTCCCGCGGCAGGTGGTGCCGCTCTCGATCGTCGGCACCCAGGTTGTCGCCTTCGCGTCGATGCTCGCGGTCGTCCTCGCGCTCTCGCAGGTCGTGCTCGACCGCTCGCGCGCGACAGCGTGGCTGGCGATTCCGGTGGCCGTGCTGATCGTGCTCTTCGTGGCCGGTCTCTCACTGGCCGTCGCCGCGTTGAACGCCATCCTCCGCGACGTGGAGTTCGTGATCGCCGCTGCGCTCGTCCCGTGGTTCTTCCTGACACCCGTGCTCTATGCGCTCGACCGCCTCCCGGGCGGGGATGCCAGGCCCTGGCTGGTCGACGTGATCCACTGGGCGAACCCGGTCACACCCGCGATCGAGTCCTTCCGGCAGCCGCTCTTCGCGGGCACCGTGCCGTGGTTCGATCTGCTCTACCTGACAGTGGCGACGGTGGTGGCCCTCGGGCTGGGCGCCGCGGTGTTCACCGCGGTCGACGACCGGATCGCTGCGGAGGCGTAGACGAGCGGGCACGGCTGTCCAGCTCCACGACCAGGCCCCCTTCGAACAGCCGATCCTCCCCGGCGTACGCCGGCAGCGAGAGGTGCTCCCCAGGTTTGAGCCCCGCGACGAGCGACGGCAAGAGCAGCGGCAGCGTGAAGCGTGGGTTCCGGCCACCCGCCCGCCACGGCTCGAGCTGCTTGCTCAGTGCGCGCGACCGGGTGCGCACGGCGGGCCCCACGGCCGGGTGGCCCTCGGCGTGGGCGTCCAGCATCCGGGTTGCCCAGTCCGGCGGGGGGATCGCGCCGGCGACCAGGTGCGCCACCGCATCCGCGCCCTCGAGCTGAAGCGTCACGGGCTCAGACTGCGCCGCCAGGGCCGCGTCGGTCGCGGGGTGCGGTCCACCGGCCACCCGTACCGCGAGCCGGCGGCCGGCGATGCGAGGCTCGACGCGCACAGGGACGTCGAGCACGTCGCACCCGATCTCCTCCAGCCAGAAGTGGAGCTCCTCGACCAGGTCGAAGCGCAGGCGGTAGGCGCCGGGGGGCCGCGGCACGCGGAGGTCGAGATCCAGCTCCAGCGTCTGCCCGGGAGCGACGGGCCGTGGCAGCGGCGTGCGCGGGCCGTCCCAGACGATGGGGTTCCCGAGTGGATCCAGCCAGTGGTAGGAGAGCTGGAGACCGCGGTCGCCGCGTGAGTGCCAGGTCGCCGAGCCGTCGTTGACGACCGCCACCGTCGCTCTTGCGCGCGCTCCCGCTCGTGCCGGTGCCACGTCCGCGTGGAGCCAGCGTGGCCGGAGCGGGGGATGTCCGCGCATCCCGAGCAGGCTACTCTGCAGGCATGCCCGCGCCGCTCCTCGTCCGCGCCGCGCGACGCGAGACAGTGGAGAGGACACCCGTCTGGTTCATGCGTCAAGCCGGCCGCTCGCTCCCCGAGTACCGCGCGATCCGCGAGAAGCACGCGTTCTTCGACGTCGCGCACACCCCGGAGTTGTGCGCCGAGGTGACGTTGCAGCCGGTGCGGCGGCACAACGTCGACGCCGCGGTGATGTTCGCCGACATCATGACGCCGGTGCTGGCGATGGGTCTCGACGTCAGGCTCGTGGAGGGTGTGGGACCGGTTCTCGACCGGCCGGTGCACGCGATGGAGGATGTCGAACGCCTCCTCGCGCCCGATCCCGAGGAGGCGTTCGCGCCGGTCCTCGAGGCGGTCCGGGTGGTGCGCGGCGCGCTTCGGGACGACCAGGCCGTTGTCGGGTTCTGCGGCGGCCCGTTCACCGTCGCCGGCTACCTGGTCGAGGGGCGCCCGAGCCGCGAGTTCGGGCTGACCCGCGCGCTCATGCTGGGCCAACCCGACGTGTGGCACGCGCTCATGGATCGTCTGGCGAACGTCTTCTCGACGTACGTCGCGGCCAAGGTGCGGGCGGGCGCGGACGTGATCCAGGTGTTCGACTCGTGGGTCGGGGCTCTGTCGCCGGCCCAGTATCGTGAGTTCGTGGCGCCGTACTCGCGCCGGATCCTGGCTGCGGTCGACGTGCCGACCATTCACTTCGGCACGGGTGCGCCGCACCTGCTCGGCGAGCTGGCCGCGGCGGGTGGCGACGTGATCGGGCTCGACTGGCGGCTGCCGCTCGACGAAGGCTGGGCGCGCGTTCCGGATCGAGCGGTACAGGGGAACCTCGACCCGGCTGCGCTGCTCGGGCCCTGGGAGGTCGTCGAGCGTGAGACCCGAGACGTGCTGCGCCGCGCCGGCGGCCGGCCCGGCCACATCTTCAACCTCGGCCATGGTGTGTTCCCCGCCACCGACCCGGCGCTGTTGACGCGGCTCGTGCGACTCGTGCACAGCGGAGGCGAGAACGAGCATGGTTGACCGGCAGTCCACCGGCGACGAGGAACGGGCCGTTTCGATGGCGAAGTCCCTCTCGTGAACCCGGGCGCTGTCTCCGTGAGCTCTGTCTCCCGGCGGTTCGTCGTCCGCGCCCGCGAGACGCAGACCCTCAAGGACATGGTGATCCATCGTCGCTCGGGAGGTGCACAGGAGGTGTGGGCGCTGCGCGACGTTTCTCTCGAGGTCGCGCCGGGCGAAGCCGTGGCGCTCGTCGGCCGCAACGGCTCCGGCAAGTCGACGCTCCTCAGGCTCGTCGCCGGGATCATCAGGCCGACGAGCGGCAGCGTGTCCGCAACCGGCCGGATCGGCAGCCTGCTCGAGCTCGGCGCCGGCTTCCATCCCGACTTCACCGGCCGCGAGAACGTGCTGCTGAACGGCTCGATCCAGGGTCTGCGGCGTGCCGAGATCAGCGCGCGCTTTGACGAGATCGTCGCGTTCGCGGAGCTCGAGCATGCGATCGACCGTCCGGTGCGCACGTATTCCTCGGGGATGTACATGCGGCTCGGCTTCGCGATCGCCGCGTTTCTGCAAGCGGACACGCTGCTGCTCGACGAGGTGTTCGCGGTGGGTGACGAGGAGTTCCAGCGGAAGTGCTTCGGGCGCATCGCGCAGTTCAGGGAGAGCGGTGGAACGATCGTGTTCGTGTCGCACGATGCGGCGGCGGTGGAGCGGTTGTGTGACCGGGCCGTTGTCCTGCGGGACGGTGTGGTCGCATACGACGGTGGCGTGCACGAAGCGCTGGCCCGCTATCGCAGCCACCTCTCGGCCCACGACCGTCCGCATGCGGAAAACGGTACGCAGCGGATCTCCAAGGTCTGCGTCCTGGCGGCCGACGGAGTGGAGATCGACCAGCTGCTGGCGGGATCGCCCTTCGCCGTCGAGGTGCACCTCGCAGGGCACGAGCCGGTGGCCGCCTTACGGCTCGAGGTGCGGGACGACGCAGGTCTGCTCGTCGCCGAGGAAACGCTGGCGCCGGAGACCGGGGTGACGATCGCCCGCTTCGAGGTTCCCGCTTCGCCACTCGTCTTCGGCCGCTTCCGCGTGCGCGCCGTGCTGCTCGGGGAGGCCGGCGAGCCGCTGGCCGAGCGGCAGGCAGAGAGGCCGCTCGTGGTGTACCCGAACGGGTCCGGCCGCGGGCTCGTGCGCCTGGGAGGATCCTGGTCGACCGAGGCGAACGACGGGACACGATGAGCTACAAGACCTGCCCCGACTGGCCCGAGCTGATGGAGATCGCGCCCGACCTCCAGTTCAAGCACATGACCGTGGGGCAGGCCCACCTCCCGTTCGAAGTGCTCGGGCGACTGTCCAGCATCTCGCTCGACGAGCTCGAGATCTGCTGCGACGTCGAACATCACGTCGTGTACGCAGCCCACACGCACCCCGATGTGGTCGCAGCGCTGGCCGGTACGCACTGGTACGAGGTGCGCGAGTGGTCGACCTCAGGCCCCGGCGCGTCGTCGCACGCGGCCTGACACACAGCCTCGAGAGACCACTAGGCTCAGCGGGATGGTCTCCGTCGTCGTTCCCTTCCGCGCGGGCGGAAAGAGCCGTCTACCCGAGCACGTCCGAGCCCCCCTGGCGCTGGCCATGCTCGGGGACGTGCTCGAGGCCGCGGTTGGTGTCGGACGGACGGTGGTGGTCACGTCCGACGAAGCGGCAGGCGCGCTGGGGGCGAGCCTCGCAGCGACCGTGGTGCCGGACCCGGGTGAAGGCCAGGGCGCCGCTGTCGAGTGCGCACTCGCCGGCGTCACCGGCGTCGTGCTCGTCGTCAACGCCGACCTCCCGTCGGCCCGCACCATCGATCTGCTGGCCCTCGCCGGCCCGGCGCTCGCCGGACACCTCGCGCTCGTACGGGCCGCCGACGGAACGACGAACGCCCTCGGTCTGCCGTCGCCGGCCGCGTTCCGGCCGCTCTACGGGCCGGGGAGCGCCGACCGGTTCATCAGCCATGCGTGGGCGTGCGGCCTGGAAGTCGACGAACTGGCGATCCCGGCACTTGTCGCGGACGTGGACACGCTCACGGACCTCGAGCCGCTCGCCGAGCGCCTTGGCCCGCGAGCCCGCCGGGCGCTCGCGGTCGTGAACGCGTGAACGTGGTCTGCCTGAGCGGAGGGGTCGGCGGCGCACGGCTCGCCTGCGGGCTGTACGACGTGCTCGCCGCCGACGAGTTGACGGTGGTCGGCAACGTGGGGGACGACCTCGAGGTGCTGGGGCTCGCCGTGTCACCCGACCTCGACTCGATCCTGTACGCGCTCGCCGGCCTCAACGACACCGAGCGCGGCTGGGGCCGTGCAGGAGAGACCTGGAACGCGCTCGCTTCGGCCACCGCCTGGGGCGGCGAGTCGTGGTTTCAGCTCGGGGATCTCGACATCGGCCTGCATCTCGTCAGGACCCGGGCGCTGCGAGCCGGCTCTGCCCTGTCGGCGGTCACGGCCGATATCGTCGTCCGGGCCGGGCTCCGGCTCTCACTGCTGCCGGCCACGGACAGCCCGCTCCGGACACACGTCGTGACAACCGCCGGCCGCTTCTCTTTCCAGGAGTGGTTCGTCGGCCGCAGGCACGCCGATCCGGTGGATGCCGTCGAGTTCGAGGGCGCAGCCGATACCCTCCCCGCGCCCGGCGTGCTCGAGGCCCTCCGCGGCGCGGAGTTGATCATCGTGGCTCCGAGCAACCCGTACGTCTCGGTCGGCCCGATCCTGGCCGTGCCGGGTCTCCGCGAGGCGATCGCGGCGCGTCACTCCCCATGCGTCGCGGTCAGCCCGCTCATCGGCGGCGAGGCCGTGAAAGGTCCGGCGGCCGGGATGCTGCAGCGACTCGCCGGCGGCACCACGCCGGCCCACGTGGCGGGTTGCTACGAGGGCCTGATCGACCGGCTCGTGATCGACCACGCCGACGCGGCAAGCCGATCACCCGCGCTGCCGCTCACGATCACGGGCACACTCATGACCGACCGTGGGGCGGCTCGCCGCCTCGCCGAAACCATTCTCCAGGAGGCGTCGTGAAGGTAGGCCTGATCGGTGGCACGGGAAGCTTCGGCACGGCTCTCGCCGTCCGGCTCAAGGAGTCGGGATACGAGGTGATCATCGGCTCGCGGGATGCGACCCGGGCAGCTGCGAGTGCGCACGAGCTCGGCGTCGCAGGAGCCACCAACGAGGACGTGGCACGCGACGCCGATTTCCTGATCCTCGCCACGAAGGCGGACGCTGCGATCTCGACCGCGCGGGAACTGCGGGCGTCCATCGGCGCGACCCCGGTGCTCTCGGTGGCGGCAGAGCTCTCGTTTGCGAAGAACGGCGTCTTCCCGACCTCCGAGGCGACCTCGATCGCCCAGCGCATCCAGGACGAGCTCGACGCACCGGTGGTGGCCGGACTCCACTCCCTCGCCGCCTCGAATCTCGGGGACGACGAGGCGCCGGACGAGGACGCGCTCGTGTGCGGCGACGACGCGGACGCAAAGGCGCTTGCACTCGAGCTCGCGGAGCGCATCACGGCCGGTCGGGCCCTCGACGCCGGTCCGCTTGCGAGCGCGCGCGCGCTGGAGGGACTGACCGCGGTGATCGTCAACGTGAACAAGCGCTACAAGGCGCACGCGGGGATCCGCGTCACCGGCCTGCACTGACGCCGAGATGGGTGGTCATGTTCGCGTGATCCCACTCGCGGGGCTGCCGGAGCTGCGGGAGAACGATGACCTGGCGGCGCTGCTCGTGCAGTCGGCGGCCGAAGCCGGAGGGTTCCTCGACGGCGACGTGGTCGTCGTCGCGCAGAAGGCGGTGTCGAAGGTCGAGGGCCGGATCGTCTCTCTCGACGACGTCGAGGTCTCGGAGCGGGCGCGGGAGCTGGCAGGCAGCGAGGGCGACCCGCGTCAGCTCGAGGTGATCCTGTCCGAGGCGCGGGAGGTGGTGCGTTCCCGGCCTCCGCTCGTGATCACCGAGACCCGGCATGGGTTCGTGTGTGCGTCGGCCGGTGTCGATGCGTCGAACGCGCCCGAGCCGGGCGTCGTCGTGCTGCTGCCACTCGACCCCGACGCGAGCGCCCGCCGCCTGCGGGAGCGCCTTGGCGAGTTGGCGGCCGTCGAGATCGCGGTCGTGGTCAGCGACTCGTTCGGTCGCGCGTGGCGGCAGGGCACCACGGACGTCGCGCTCGGCGTGGCCGGGTTCGCGCCGCTCCGCGACCTGCGCGGCACACGCGACGCCTCCGGCCGGCGGCTGCGGGGCACGGTGATCGCAGTTGCCGACGAAATCGCGGGCGCTGCCGAGCTCGTCTTCGGCAAGGCCCGTCGGGTGCCCGCGGCGATCGTCCGCGGCGTCGATCTTCCCGCCGGCGACGGCACCGCCGCCGAGCTCGTGATGCCGCGCGAGCGGGACCTCTTCCGCTGACGAGACCCGCCCGCTCTTCGCAGTAGACTGAGCCGATGCCGCGGTACGCGATCTGGGGGACGGCCACCTCGCCCTCGCATCAGGCCTGGGTCGAGTCGATCGGCGCGCGTTTCGAGGCCGACGGGTTCGAGCGCGTGGCCGACCATGCGCAGGCCGATTTCGTGCTCAACATGTTCGACGCCGAGGCGCCCAAGGCGTTCCGGCGCTCGTCGCGAGGGACCTACTCCGCGTCGTTCTACGAGCTCGACGCCGCACCCGACGACGTGCTCAAGACGAGCTACCCGATGCTGGTGCGCACACTCGCGAACGTCGTCGTGCTGCACGTGCCGGGAGAGGGCGTGTGGTTCACGACGATGGAGCGCGGCACCTACAAGATCTCGGACGACCCGCAAGAGGTGTTCGAGCGGCTCGCCCCGCTCGCCAAGTCCAAGCTGGTGATCGAGAACGAGTTCGTGCCGGACCTGGAGCCCGAGCTGTGGGACGGCGACGAGCACACGGTCGAGCTGGCCGCAGCGGGCAAGCGGATGGACGAGCTCGACCTGCTCCCCGCGCCCTTCCCGGTGCACGAGTTCCTCGACGAGCGCGACCTGCGGCACGTGATGCGGCTCTACCAGGTCGGCGGGCTCTCCTACGGGAACCTCTCGCAGCGCAAGGACGCGACGCGCTTCTGGATGAGCGCGAGCGGTGTCGACAAGTCGAACCTGCGCGACGTCGGCACCGACATGCTGCTCGTCTCCGGCTACGACGAGCCGAATGCCACGATACGGCTGAGCGTGCCACCGGGCATCGAGCCGCGGCGGGTCTCGGTGGACGCGATCGAGCACTGGATGATCTACATGGCGCACCCCGACGCCGGCGCCATTCTGCACGTGCACGCGTGGATGGAAGGCTGCCCCGCCACCGACGTCAACTACCCGTGCGGCACGCAGGAGCTGGCCGAGTCGGTGGCCGAGCTGATCGCCAGGGAGCCGGATCCCGCCCACGCGGTGATCGGCCTGCGCAACCACGGCATCACCGCAACCGGCGACAGCCTCACCGAGATCCTCGACCGGATCACGGCCAAGCTGCAGCGTCAGGTGCCGATGACCTGAGCTTCCCGTCTCTCCTCGGCCGGGGACTGTCCCGCTTCCGCAAGGGGGACTGTCCCCGCAGGGTGGGCGGCCTAGAGCAGGATGTCGGCCGCAAGGCGGGGGGAGCAGCCCTGGAGGAGCATGCGGGCTGCCTGGTGCAGGTCGGCGCGGCTCGCCGCCAGCGCGCTCGCGACCAGCGGGGGGTACCCGGCCTCGACCAGGATCTCGAAGCGCCAGCACTGGACACGCTCGACCTCGGACAGCTCCGCCGGGCCTTCGACGTGATCTTCGACCGATTCCATGGAAATCGTGATCGGAAAAAATCCGTGGAGCTTGAGAGTCGTGCGTGGGTGATTCTTCGACGGCGCTGCTCAGGGAGCGAGGCGGACGAAGCCCGTGGCTTCGCCCGTGGAGCGCTGAACTCGTGCGACGCGATCCTGATGGTTCCCTTCGACGGTTGTCAAAGCCCCACCCGGGCCGACCGACTCGACGATGCCGATATGCTCGCCGCCGAAGAGGATGAGGTCACCCGGCTGCGGGGTCGTGCCCGCAGGCAACAGCCGGCCCGTCCGTGCGGCCCAGTCGTGTACCTGCTCGACCGCGCCGTAGCCCTGGCCTTCCTCGCCGATCGGCACCCCGGCCTGCGCGGCAGCCCAGGAGACGAAGTAGGCACACCACGGCACACCGGGCGCCGACCCTTCGACTGCCGTGCGATACGCGGCGATCCGTGCGCTGTCGTTCGAGCCGGGTTGTTCCTCCGCGACGCCGATCTCCGCGGCCGCGGCCGAGAGGGCCCGCAGACCGGCAGTGCCCTGGTTGAGGGCGACACCGGCCGGCGAGTAGACACCACCGGGCTCCAGCACTCGGGAGAGATGAGCCTGGAACTCCGCCGGTGACGGCTCGCCGAGCGGGGCGCGCGAGGTCGCCGCAAGCTGCCGGATCTCGTTGATGCGCGCGAGGACATCGGCGACGGGCACACCCGGGTGATCGGCACGGGGGGCGCCAACGTGAGGCGTGACTGTGCGCTTGCCCCTTGGCGCGTACCGCCGGCCGGCGGTCCCTTCAGGGAGTCGCCAGAACGACCGCGCTGGCTTCAGACGCTGCGACCGCGAGAGGGCGTGGCGCCTGACTGAAGTCAGGCACGCCTTCACGCGTGAGCCGCATGGCGCGTGAGGGGGACTACGCCCCCCTCACGCGCCATCCGAACTACCCACGCAGGAGGCTGAGCACGGCCTGGGGGGCCGAGTTCGCCTGGGCGAGCATCGCGGTGCCCGCCTGCTGCAGGATCTGGTACTTCGTGAACGTGACCATCTCGGCGGCCATGTCCACGTCGCGGATGCGGCTCTCCGAGGCCGAGAGGTTCTCCTCGTACGCCGCCAGGTTCGCGAGCGCATGCTCGATGCGGTTCTGTGCCGAGCCGAACACGCCGCGGGTCGAGGCAACCGCCGCGATCGCGTCGTCGAAGTCGGCGATCAGGGCGGACGAGAACGCCGTGAAGATCGCCGAGTCGACGGCGAAACCGGCACCGACCCCGTACAGCTGGGTTGCGCTCACGGTGATCGACTGGCCGTCGTTGGCGCCCACCTGGAAGGTGACGGTGGTCGTCGAGTTGAGCAGGGTGATGCCGTTGAACGTGGTGTCGTTGCCGATGCGGCCGATCTCCGAGCCGAGCTGGGTGATCTCGTCCTCGATCGAGACCTTGTCCGCAGCGGACAGGGTGCCGTTCAGGTACTGCACCTTGAGGTCACGCGCCCGCTGGAGCATGGCGTGCACCTCCTGCAGAGCGCCTTCCGCCGTCTGCACGAGCGAGATCGCGTCGAGGCCGTTCTGCTGGGCCATCTTGAGGCCGCCCACCTGGGCGCGCAGCTTCTCGCTGATCGCGAGACCGGCAGCGTCGTCGGCTGCCCGGTTGATGCGGAAGCCCGAAGCGAGCTTCTCCATCGAGCGGGACATCTTGTGAGAAGTGCCGACGAGCTGGCGGTGAGCGTTGAACGCTTCGACGTTGTTCTGGATACGCAGGGACATGGGTTCGAGAATCCTTTCTCGTTTCCGAGACGCGTCTTTACGCCTCGTCTTGCGATTGCTTGAGGGTCGAGGGCAGTTTCGTGATGCTCGCCTGAGCCGCCGCCTGGTTCTCCGCTTTCACGGCATCCCAGATCTCCTGGCGGTAGACCGGGATCTCGGCCGGCGCGGCGATGCCGATCCGGACGGCGGAACCGACGATGTCCAGCACCGTGATCGTCACGTCGTCTCCGAGACAGACGGACTCTCCGGCCTTACGGGTGATGACGAGCATCTGCGTCTCCTCTCTAGCCGGCCGATGCCGCCACCGGAAGGGGAGACGCCGCGGCCGTGATCTCGCTCAGCTGCACCTCACTGAAGAGGGGCTGGTCGACAGCGTAACCGCGCACGTCGTTGATGATCTGGCGCCCGAGAAGCGCGTCCGCGTGCAGGACGATCGGTGCGACCAGATTGACCTTGAAGTCGGCGAGCTCCTCACCTGCGCGAACGACGCACAGGATGCTCGCCTTCGTGGAGTCTTCGAGCTCGATCGCGCGGGCGTCGTCGTCCGACATCCGCACCTCGTAGTCCGGGAAGAACAGCCACGGGTTGATGACCGGGACGGCCACCTCGGGGTGCTCCACCGCGTGGAGCCACATGAACGGCGAATCGGGATCCTGCGCGAGGAGCGCGTACAGCGTCCCCGGCAGCCCGATCAGCCCATCCGGGAAGGACATGACCGCGTCGTCGCGGACCTCGACCTTCCCGAACCTCGTGCTCTCGATCTGCATGCGTTTCATGCCTCCTTCGTGGGAATCCGTCTAGCGCAGGAAGTCGAGGAGTGATTGCTGGACGATGGTCGCGCCGGCCCGCAGGGCGGACTCGTACACGGCCTGCTGCTGTGAGACCTGCACCAGGGTCTCGGCGATGTCGGCGTCCTCGGTCTTGGAGAGGAGGGTCATCGATGCCTCCTCGAGCTCGGTGAGGCGCGCCCCGGCCGAGTCGAGCCTGTTCACCCTCGCTCCGACCTGCGCGCGGGCGTCGACGAGAAGGTCGTGCGCCGCGTCGAGGGCGGTCAGGTCGCTGCCGAGGGCGGAGGTGTCGTTCGCAGTGAGATGGGCCTCCACGTCGCGGAGCGCCTGCACGATGCCGCTCGTGCCGTCGCCGATCACGCTCTGGCCGACCACGTTGACGTCGAGCTGCACCCCCGGACCGATCTCGCGGCGGATCACGTTGGTGTCGCCCGCGTAGGTGTCGCTCGCCGTCGAGTAGGGGGCGGTGAGGGTGGCCGCGCCCGAGAAGACGTAGCGGCCCGCGTACTGCGCATTCGCCGTCGTCTTGATGTGGTCGATCAGCTGGCGCACCTCGGTTCTGATCGCGGCTCGCGCGTCGTTGGAGGTGGCGCCGTTCGCAGCCTGCACCGTGAGGTCGCGCGCCCGGAGCAACGCGTCGCCGATCGTGGCGAGCGCGGTGTCGGTCACCGCCTGCCAGCCGTTGGCCTCGCCGATCGAGCGCTGGTACTGACGGTTCGAGGCAAGCTCGGAGCGGTACTGCAGCGCCCGGCTGACGGCGAACGGATCGTCCGAGGGTCGCGTCAGCTCCTTCCCCGAGGCGAGCTTCTCGCGCGTCCGGCTGAGCCGCGAGGAGACGTCCTGCAGGTCGGTCAGGAGCGACCGGCTCATCATGGATTGGGTGATCCTGGTACTCATGCGCGCCCCTCGCCGGCGCCGGCTCCCGCCCGGCGGAGCCGGGCTCCGCCGTCGCCTGACGCCGCTCGCGGCACGCGACTCTCCGGGCCCGTACTTCCGTACTGTGCCCTCCGGTCGAGTACCGCGAGCGACGCCCGAGGAACGCGCATCACAGCCCGACCCTCCCGGTGCGGTTGATGAGCAGGTCGATCATCTCGTCCATCGCGTTCAACGCCCGCGCCGAGGCCTGGAAGCCGCGCTGGAAGCGCACGAGGTTGGACATCTCCTCGTCCATGGAGACGCCGGACACGGAGTCGCGGCGGTCATGGAGCGCATCGGTGAGCAGGATCGCGTTGGCGAGTGCGCGTCCCGCCTCCTGTCCGTCGGAGCCGAGGCGCGTGACGAGCTGCTGATAGGCGACATCGATCCCCGTGTTCGCCCGCAAGCCCGCGATCTGCAGCGCCACGTCTGCATTGCCGGGCTGGCCGGCCGCAGCCGAGGCGGCCACGAGCCGGGGATCGGCGAGCACGGCGGCGTCGACCGCAAGGGTTGCTGCCGTGGTGCCTCCAGCCGCGAAGAACGCCTGGCCGGTAGCGCCGGCGAGGTCGAAGCCCGCGGTGTGAGCGGCGTTCACCTGCGCCACGAGGCTGGCCGCGACCGCGTCCAGCGAGGAGCGGTACCCGGGGAGCGTCGTGTCGCGCAGAGTCTGGAGCGCCGCGAGCTTGCCGGAGGTGAGGCTCGTCAGATCCGCTTCGACCAGAGTGGCGGAGCCGGTTGTGCCCGTGACCAGCGTGGCGCCGCCGATGGTGACGTCGACGACGTCGAGCGCACCGGGGGTCACCGTCACGTTGCCGAGCTGCGCAAGCCGGTCGATCAGCACGTCGCGCTTGTCGAAGAGATCGTTGGGCTGGTCGCCCATGGCGCGGACGTTGGCGATCTGGACGTTGAGATCGAGGATCTGCGCCCCGATCGAGTTGACCTCGTTCATCGTCAGCGTCAGATCGGCGGCGGACTGGCCGGCGATCGTGGTCAGCTGCGCGTCGACGGAGCGGAAGCCCTCGGCCAGGCTCGCGGACGCCTGCACGAGCGCCTGGCGCGTGGCCAGGTTCTCGGGTGCGTCGGAGACGTCCTGCCACGCGTCCCAGAACCTGGAGAGCAGGGTGTTGAGCCCCGTGTCGCCCGGCTCCGCGAACGCGAGCTCGACCTGCTCCAGGCCGTCGCGCGTCGTCTCGTAGTACCCGTGGCGCATGGTCTGTGCCCGCAGCTGCACGTCGATGAACGCGTCGCGCACCCGCCTGTACTGCGTCACATCCACGCCGGTGCCGATCTGACCGGCCCCGGCCGGCGTGTTCATGCCGGGGTAGATGAAGGCCGGGGACGACTCGAGCAGCGCCTCCTGCCGCGAGTACCCGACAGTGTTCGCGTTCGCGATGTTGTGGGTCGTCACGTCGAGGGAGCGCTGCTGCGCGAGAATGCCGCGCAGCGCGGTGTGCAGCCCGAAGAACGTGGAGATGGCCATCGCCTAGGCCCTCGCGTCCAGCGCGTTGACGAGCTGTGGCGTGGAACCGAAGCCGTTCGGCGTGTAGCCCGCCTGCGGCACGCCCGACAGCACGCGCATGAGGTGATCGAGGAACGACAGCTCCTGGCGGAGCAGGACGCGGTTCTGCTCGTGCAGGCGTCCCGTCTCGGCGACGAGCCCCTTCAGCTCGGCGGACAGTGCGCGCGCCTGGCCTGCCGTCTCGACCGATGGCTCGAGCTCGAGCACTGCCTCCAGGTCGACCTGCTCCACCGGCAGGCCGAGGCGAGAGGAGGCGTCGCGGAGGATCCCGTCGCGCTCCGTCTCGAGCTGGGCGCGCTGCAGGAGCTCGGCCTGCAGCTCCGCCAGCTTCGCCAGCACACCTTCGACGTCGCGCCCGCGGATCGCCTTGCCCTGCGACAGCACGATGCCGAGGAGCCGGCGCGATGATTCCACCTGGCGGTCGAGGTGCTCGAGAAGCGTGCTCATCGGCTCTGCGCCTGCCGCAGGCTCTCGTAGAGGGGGCGCGCCAGACCGAGGCCGCCCGCAGCCGTCAGGCTCTGGGCAAACGCTTCGGGCAGCTGCTCGCGCAGCAGTGTGCTCGCCGCCCCTTCCTCGTCGCCGCCGAGGCCCTGGCTCTCGGTGAGCACCGAGGCCAGCTGGCGCAGAAGCAGCTGCTCGAACCCGGCCGCAGCCGCGTACAGCTTGCGCGCCTCGGGCCCGGCGGCGCGGACGTCCGCAGGTAGAGGGACAGCAGGGGAGATGGGTGTGGTCTGCGAGATCATCAGCGGCGGATGGCGTTCGCGATCTCGAGCAGCTGGTCGTGGGTGCGGAGCGAGCGGCTCGTGAGGTCGAAGCCACGCTGCGTCTCGATCAGGTCGACCATCGCCGTGGCGAGGTCGACGTTCGAGCCCTCGATGAAGCCCTGATGCACGACCGCGTCCTTGGCCGGCGCGGCGGGGCCGCTGGCGGCCGTCAGCTGGAAGAGGTTGTCGCCGACGTGCAGCAGACCGTCGGGTGCGGTGACGGCGACCACCGTCAGCTGGCCGAGCTTCTTGCCGGCGAGCGTGACGGTGCCGTCCTCGGAGATCTTCACGTCGGCCAGGTCGTAGCCGGTGGGCAGCGTGATCGCCGGTTCCAGGCGCTCGCCGCCTGCCAGCGTGAGGGCGCCCTTGGAGTCGACGCGGAGGTCGCCGTCGCGCGTCAGCGCGAGCGTGCCGTCGCCCCGCTTGACCTGGATGAAGCCGGGGCCGTCGAGGCCGACGGCGATCGGGTTCGAGTTGGCGAAGAGCAGGCCCTGGTCGAACACGTGCTGAGCCTGGCCGATCCGCACGCCGCTGCCGGTTCCGTCTCCACCGACGCCGCTCACGACCTCCTGGAAGGTGACCCGCGTGCGCTTGTACCCGGTGGTGTTGACGTTGGCGATGTCGTTGGCGATCGCGTCCATCTTCAACTGCTGGGCGATCACCCCGGATGACGCAGCGTGGAGTCCGTTCGGCATGCTTGATCCGCCTTTCCCTCGTTCGGAGGGGACTGGTGGAGCGGCGCAGTCGGCGCCTCTCCCGGGCTCCTGCTTCGCAGTCCGGCCCGTTTCGTGCTTCCTTGACTGCCGGGTATTCGTCCCCTCGAACGGGGTCTTTAGGTCCCCGTCCCGGCGCCTCTGATCACGCAGGCCCGGCGCCTGCGGACGAGATCCCGCGCTGCAGCGTCTCGTCGATCGCATGCAGCACGCGCTGCCCTGCTTCGTAGGCGCGAAGCGAGACGATCATCGCCACCATCGACTCCGAGGGGTTCACGGCCGACGCCTCGAGGTAGCCCTGGCGTACCGCCATCTCCTTCGGTCTCTCCCCGACCTCACCGGTGTACAGCCCGTCGCCAGTGCGCACCGGGTCGCCGAGGCCGACGATCAACAGCTTGCCGAGCACCTTGCCGCCGGCGCTGATCTGGCCGTCCGCGTCGATCTCCACCGGCACGTTCGGCGGGATCACGATCGGCTTGGAGCCCTCGCCGAGCACGGGCGCACCGGTGGCGTTCACCAGCTGGCTCTTGGCGTCGAGCCGGAACTGTCCGTTTCGCGTGTAGGCGACGCCGGTCTCCGTCTGGATCCCGATCCAGCCCGGCCCGTCGAGCGCGACGTCGAGCTGCTCGTCGGTTCCGCGCAGCGCGCCCTGGCGGGTATCCAGCCCGTCGTCGACCCCCAGCACCCCGGTTCCGGCCGGCCCGATCGGCGCGCCGGTCTGCCGGTTGACGAGCAGCATGTCGCTGAACGCGCGGTTCCCTGCGAGGTCGGGCTTGTAGCCGGGCGTGTTGCCGTTCGCCAGGTCGTTGGCGATCCGCTCCTGTCGGAGCAGTTCGGCCTGCATGCCGGAGGCTGTGATGTAGAGACCGCGATCCACGGGACGATTACGACGGGTGGGTAGGAGCCCGTCACCGTGATCGGCGCCGCACCCGGCCTCTTGAGACATGGACGTCAAGCAGACACCAAGCACAGGGAGCGGCAGCCCGGCCGAGGCGAAGCCGGTCGTCCACCTGCGCGAGGGAAGCCAGGTGGTGGGCCGCGTCGTGCAGACTCCGGCGCCCGGCCGGGACGGGCTGCTCGCGCTCGGCGGGGGCGTCTTCCGGGCGAAGCTGCCAAAGGGCGTCCGCAAGGGCCAGAAGCTGGCGCTGACGGTGCAGGGGACGGTCGGCGAGAGCGTGGTGCTCGAGCGGGTCAGAGGCAAGCGCGGGCGGAGCAAGGTGCCGGCACGTCTCGTCGCTGCGCTCGCCACACAAGGCGACGGCGACCTGCTCAAGGTTGCGACAGGCCTCGCCCGCGGGCCGCTGCAGCTGCCTGGCCGACGCCTGGCCACGATCGAGCCGGAGACGGACGAGCGGCCGGCAGGGGAGGCTTCGGACGGGGCTGTCCGGTTCACGCTCTTCGCGCCCGCGCTGGGAACGCTCGAGGTGAGCCTGCGCCTCGACGGGCAGCTGCTCGACGCGGTCGTCACCACGGAGCCCGGTGCCTCACGGCGGCTGGCAGCGTCCGCAGCCCGTGGTCTCGTTTCCAGCCTGGAGGCGTCGCTCGACGCCCGCGTCCGCCTCTCCGTGGTCGAGCGCAGAGGGCCAGCTCCCGTTCCGCCGGTGCTTCGACAGGAGCTCGACGAGATGGAGCGCTACGCGTGACGAGGCAGCGGCGCAAGCTCGCGACGGCGCTGGCGTATCCCGGGGAGGGAGCGCCGAAGGTCGTCGCCAGCGGCCGCGACCAGGTCGCGGAGCGCATTCTGGAGGTGGCCCGCGAGTCCGGTGTGGCGATCCACGAGGACACCCTCCTTGCCGAGGCCCTGGCGCAGCTCGAGCTCGGTCGCGAGATTCCGGCTGCGCTCTACCAGGCGGTGGCGGAGGTGCTGGTGTGGGCGCTGCGGCTCGACGAGCAGGCGCGCAAGAAGAACGGCACTCAACTCGGTGCACTCTGAGCCGAGTACGGGGGCACCATGCAACAGGCCCGGCAGCAGCCTCTCGCACATGTCCTGGTCGTCGAGGACGACGATCTGGTTCGCAAGCTGATCGGCACGGTGCTCCAGCGCAAGGGCTACCTGGTCTCGTTCGCGGGTGACGCGATCGCCGCCACGCAAGTCGCCCGGCGGGAGCTCCCCGACCTTGTCCTGCTCGACATCCTGCTGCCCGGCGGTGACGGCATCACCGTTCTCGAGCGGCTCCGCTCCATCGCGATGCTGCAGTCCGTGCCGGTCGTCGTGATGACGGGGGCGGACAGCGAGGGCTACAAGGTACGCGCGTACCAGCTCGGCGCCTCCGAGGTGCTCGAGAAGCCGGTAGGCCCGGCTCGGCTGCTGGAAGCCGTCGAAAGCGCCCTGAGCGGCGTGGACGCCGTCGGCATCATGGGTCTCGTCGGCGCGCTCGAGTCCGAGCTCGGCGTCTAGCCCGTCTGGCCCCGTACAGCCGCAGGTGTCAGCCCGCGCCGCGCGCGACACCGCGGCACCGCGGCTCCCGCGGGCACCGTGTCAGCGCGGCTCCCGCGGCACCCGCATCCAGCCGAGCCGTGCCACGTGTCGCGGGTCAGGCCGCCCGCTGCTCGGGCTGGCTGTAGAGGACGGCGCGGTCGCGGCCCCCCTCCTTGGCGGCGTAGAGCGCTGCATCGGCCTGCTGCAGGACGAGGCCGACGGTGGCGCCCATCTCGAGCGTCGTCACACCGATGCTGGCCGTGAGCTCGATCGGCGAGCCAGAAGGGCCGGTCACCCGGCACTCCCGCAGTCGCTGCCCGAGCGATTCGGCCATCCGGAGTGCGTCGCTCTCGGTCGCATAGCGCAGGATCACCGCGAATTCGTCTCCCCCGAAGCGCGCGACGAGATCGCTCTTGCGCGGAAAGGTACGGGACATCTCCCGGGACACGGCCCGCAGGGCCTCGTCGCCGCCCGTGTGCCCGTGACGGTCGTTGATCAGCTTGAACCCGTCGATGTCCGCGAGGATCAGCGAGACGGGGTCGCGAAGCAGAGTCCGCATCTGGATCGCGCGCTCGAGCTCGCGGTCGAACGAGCGACGGTTGGCGATCTCGGTGAGCCCGTCGAGCTCGGCCTCGCGTCGCGCGTGCTCGAGCTCCAAACCCAGTGAGGTGATCTGCTGGCCGAGCTCGCTCGCCATCGAGTCCTGCCTGGCGGACCGTTCCTCGAGGAGCTCACCGAGCGCGGTCGCAGCCTCCACGGCCGTCCGCTTGAGCTCGTCCGGCGAGCCATCGATCGCCGCTTTCAGCCGATCGAGCGTCGTCGTCGCGCGGCTGTTGCCGTCGATGTCGGCCGACAACGCGCGGCTGAGGTTCTCGGCAAACCCCCAGATGGCAGATTGAAGATCGGAGACGGCCTCGCCCGTGACGCGCTGCTCCTCCTGGATGTGCCTGATCGCGTGACTCCGCGCGGCGCCCCACTCGCGCGCGGTCGGTGCGGTCGAGTGGCCCCCCGGAGCGGGTGAGAGCTGGAGGATGTGCCGTGCCCACGCGTCGAGCTCAGCCGCGACACCTGCACCCCGCGCGGTCGAGCGCGAGAGTTGCAGGAGCACTGCGGCGAACCCGTCGATCGCACCGTCCAGGTCCACGTCGCTGCTCAATGCCGGTGGACGTCCCTCGGCTTTCCGGTCACGATCGCCGCGGCGCCTCAGGACCACGGTGCCCTCAGATGAACGCAACTGCTCACGCCCGTGTTGTCGGCGCGAGCATGACCGAATTTCGGGTGCGCGCTGAGCGATCAGTTGCAGGCCGAGAGCACCACGCGGGCGCCCGGGTCACCGGTTTCGACCTGACCCCACGGGGTGGCCCCGGGTCGGGTACCGTTCAGGCCACGACCTCCGCCCGCACGACGCCGTGCGGGACCGGGGGTGTTTCGCGTCCCCGAAACCACGATCGAAACAGGTGCTTGTGCGTGAGCTCCGAGGAAGCGGGCCGTGGAGCCGTCCCGTGAAGACCGGGCTGTACGACCCTGCCTACGAGCACGACTCCTGCGGAGTCGCATTCGTCGCACGGCTCGACGGAAGCCCCACGCACGAGACAGTCGACCGAGGCCTGCAGGCGCTCTCCAATCTCGAGCACCGTGGTGCCGCCGGCGCCGACGCGCTCACCGGTGACGGCGCCGGCATCCTGCTCCAGCTTCCCGACGCTTTCCTGCGCGGTGTCGTCGGATTCGAGCTGCCACCGGCCGGGCGCTACGGGGTGGCGATGTGCTTCCTGCCACGCGACGCCGTTCGCCGCAGCGACCTCGAACGGCTGCTGGCGGGTGTGGTGGAGGACGAGGAGCAGCTCGTGCTGGGCTGGCGCGACGTCCCCGTCGATCCCGCACACGTCGGCGAGGCGGCCGGCGCGGTGGCGCCCGTCGTGCGGCAGCTCTTCGTGGGCGCCGGGCCGGAGCACGAAAGCGACCAGGACGCGTTCGAGCGCAAGCTTTACGTGATCCGCCGGGTGGCCGAGAGCGCCGCCGGCCCCGACCTCGTGGTCCCGAGCTTCTCCTCGCGCACGATCGTCTACAAGGGGATGCTCACGGCTCCGCAGCTCCGTGGCTGTTACCCTGACCTCGCCGACGAGCGGATGGCCTCGGCTCTTGCGCTTGTGCACTCCCGCTACTCGACGAACACCTTCCCCAGCTGGGAGCTCGCGCACCCGTACCGCATGATCGCGCACAACGGCGAGATCAACACGGTGCGCGGGAACGTCAACTGGATGCGCGCGCGCGAGTCGCAGCTCGCGTCGGAGCTCTTCGGCGACGACGTGCGCAAGTTGATCCCGATCGTGCGGGCCGGCGGCTCCGACACGGCCATGTTCGACAATGTGCTCGAGCTGCTCGTGCTGGCAGGGCGCTCGCTGCCGCACGCGATGATGATGATGGTTCCCGAGGCGGTCGAAGGGCGCGATGACGTGCCGGACGAGGTGCGCGGGTTCTACGCGTACCACCAGTGTCTGATGGAGGCCTGGGACGGTCCGGCGGCGATCGCCTTCTCCGACGGGCGCGTGATCGGCGCCACGCTCGACCGCAACGGCCTGCGCCCCGGACGCTGGGTGGAGACCAAGGACGGTTGGGTGGCGCTCGCCTCGGAGGCCGGCGCGTTCGAGGTGGCCCCGGACAACGTCCTCCGCAAGGGGCGTCTGCAGCCCGGCAAGCTCTTCCTGGTCGATCTCGAACAGGGGAGGATCGTCCCCAACGACGAGGCGAAGCTCGCCGTGGCCACCCAGCGGCCTTACGCACGCTGGTACGAGGAGAACGTCGTGCATCTCGACGATCTCCCGGCGCGGGCACCTCAACACCGCGCCGTGGAGTCGCTCCGTCAACGGCAGATCGCGTTCGGGTACACGCAGGAGGACATGAAAGTGACCTTGGCGCCCCTCGCGCGGAACGCCGAGGAGGCGGTCAGCTCGATGGGGAACGACACCCCGCTCGCCGTCCTCTCCTCGAGCCCGCGGCTCATCTACTCCTACTTCAAGCAGCTCTTCGCCCAGGTCACCAATCCTCCCATCGACTCCATCCGGGAGGCGGTCGTGATGAGCGTGTCCGCCAGTGTGGGCTCAGAGCGGAACCTGCTCGACGAGACGCCGGAGCACGCGCGGCAGCTGGCGATCCCGAACCCGATCCTGCTCGACGCCGACCTCGAGAAGCTGCGCCAGGTCGACTCCGACGTGTTCCTCGCGCACACCCTCGACACCACCTGGCCTGTTGCCGAGGGCCCACTCGGCATGGAGCGTGCGCTCGGCCGCCTCTTCGTGGAGGCGGACGCGGCGCTCGCCCGCGGCGTCAACATCCTCATCCTGTCCGACCGGGCGACCGGGCCGAAGCGGGCGCCGATCCCGGCGTTGCTCGCGGTCTCGGCGGTGCATCACCACCTCGTGCGGCAGGGAACGCGGCTGCAGGCCGGCCTCGTCGTGGAGTCGGGAGAGCCCCGCAGCGTGCCCGCGATGGCCACGCTGATCGGTTACGGCGCCGGTGCCGTCAACCCGTATCTGATGCTCGAGACCCTCTCGGAGCTGGTCGATCTCGGCTGGCTGCCCGACGGGATGACGAAGGAGCAGGCGCAGGCCCGTGCGGTCAAGGGTGTGGCCAAGGGGATCCTCAAGGTGCTCTCGAAGATGGGCATCTCGACGGTGCCCTCCTACTGCGGGGCGCAGATCTTCGAGGCCGTCGGGCTCTCCGAGGAGCTGATCGACAAGCATTTCACCGGCACCGCCTCCCGCATCGGCGGGATCGGGCTCGACACGCTCGCCCGCATGTCGCTGACGCGACACGAGCGCGCGTACCCGGGGGGCGACGAGACACCGTTGCCCATCATCGGCCTCTACGCGTGGCGCCGCGACGGCGAGCACCACCAGTGGAACCCCGAGTCGATCTCGCAGCTGCAGCACGCCGTCCGTGGCGGGAAGTGGGAGTCATACGAGCAGTACGCGGCGACCGTCAACTCTGACGCGACGCGCCGGCGGACGCTCCGTGGCTTGCTGCGCTTCCGGCTCCCGGCGGGTGGCGCGGCGATCCCCCTCGAGCAGGTGGAGCCTGCGTCCGAGATCGTGAAGCGCTTCGCCACCGGCGCCATGTCGCTCGGCTCCATCTCCCGCGAGGCGCACGAGACGCTCGCGATCGCCATGAACCGGATCGGCGGCAAGTCGAACACGGGGGAGGGCGGGGAGGACCCGGTGCGCTTCGGTCCGGACGAGAACGGCGACCTGCGCCGCTCGGCGATCAAACAGGTGGCATCGGGCCGGTTCGGGGTCAACATCGACTACCTGACGAACGCCGACGAGCTGCAGATCAAGATGGCGCAGGGCGCGAAGCCCGGCGAGGGCGGACAGCTGCCCGGGCACAAGGTCGACCGGTACATCGCGAGCGTCCGCCTGACGACGCCGGGTGTCGGCCTGATCTCGCCGCCGCCCCACCACGACATCTACTCGATCGAGGATCTCAAGCAGCTGATCTACGACCTGCGCTGCGCGAATCCCGACGCACGCGTCTCCGTGAAGCTGGTGGCCGAGGTCGGGGTGGGGACGGTCGCAGCCGGGGTCGCGAAGGCCAACGCCGATCATGTGCTGATCTCCGGGCACGAGGGCGGAACCGGCGCCTCGCCGCTGTCCTCCATCCTCTTCGCCGGCGTCCCCTGGGAGATCGGGCTCGCCGAGACCCAGCAGACGCTCGTCCTCAACGACCTGCGCTCGCGGATCTGGGTGCAGACGGACGGTCAGCTGAAGACGGGGCGCGACGTGGTGATCGCAGCGCTGCTCGGCGCCGACGAGATGGGATTCGCCACGGCGCCGCTCGTCGCCACCGGCTGCGTGATGATGCGCGCCTGTCACCTCAACACCTGTCCGGTCGGGATCGCGACACAGGATCCCGAGCTGCGCCGGCGGTTCCGTGGCCAGCCCGAGCACGTCGTCAACTTCTTCTTCTTCGTGGCCGAGGAGGCGCGGCGGATCATGGCCTCGCTCGGGATCAGCCGGTTCGAGGATCTCGTCGGCCGTGTCGACCTGCTCGAGGCGGACGACGCGATCGACGTCTGGAAGCGCCGCGGGATCGACCTCTCGCGGATCCTCACGCTGCCCGATGTCCCTCCCGGCACGCCTCTCCGTCGGGTCCGGGCACAGGAGTCGCCGCTCGGCGACAACCTGGACTGGCAGCTGATCGAGGTTGCGCGTCCGGCCCTCGACCGCGCGGAGGATGTAACCGGAGCGTTCGAGGTGCGAAACGTGCACAGAACGGTCGGCGGGCTCCTCTCGCATCATGTGACGAAGGCGCACGGCCGCGCAGGGCTGCGGGAGGGGACGATCCGGTTCGGGCTGACCGGCTCGGCCGGGCAGTCGTTCGGTGCGTGGCTTGCACCAGGGATCGAGCTCATGCTGTCCGGCGAGGCGAACGACTACACCGGCAAGGGGCTCTCCGGCGGCGTCGTCACGGTGCGCCCGCACCCGGAGGCGACGTTTCCGGCAGAGGACAACGTGATCGTCGGCAATACCGTTCTCTACGGGGCGACCGCAGGGAAGGCGTTCTTCCGCGGGCGAGCCGGTGAGCGCTTCGCCGTCCGGAACTCCGGCGCGCACACTGTCGTCGAGGGCGTGGGTGACCACGGCTGCGAGTACATGACCGGTGGCGTCGCCGTCGTCCTCGGGCCTACCGGCCGCAACTTCGCGGCGGGCATGAGCGGCGGCATCGCCTACGTGCTCGACGTGGACGGTGGATTCCGTGGCCGCTGCAACACCGAGCTTGTCGGATTCGATCCGCTCGGGGACACCGATCGCGAGCTGCTGCACGCCCTCGTCGGCGAGCATCTCGAGCGGACCGGGTCCGCAGTGGCGGAGCGGCTGCTGTCCGAGTGGGAGGGAGCGCTCGAGCACTTCGTGAAGGTGATGCCGCACGACTACAAGCGGGCGCTCGCCGATCTGGAGGTGGAGGTCGACGACCACGCCGTCTCAACCGGTGGCGAGGGCTTCTTCACGACCGAGTCCGAGGAGGCCGCGTGACTGCTTGCTGCACGGATCGTGTTGACGGCGGCGCAACCAGATCCGTGATCCTGAAGGGCGCGGTTCGCGCGCCTGCAGCGCGACGGACGCCTGGGGCCGTCCGGTGGGCGGGAGCGCGATAATGGGCAAGCTCGGCGGCTTTCTGGAGATCGAGCGCGTGGACGCGCTCGAGCGCGATCCAAGGGAGCGGACACGCGACCATCGTGAGTTCGTCAAGCCGTTGCCGGTGGCCCAGGTGCGCGGTCAGGGAGCGCGCTGCATGGAATGCGGGGTCCCGTTCTGCCACCACGGCTGCCCGCTCGGGAACCTCATCCCCGACTGGAACGACCTCGTCTACCGCGACCGCTGGCGGGAGGCGATCGATCAGCTGCATCGCACCAACAACTTCCCCGAGTTCACCGGGCGCCTCTGTCCCGCACCGTGCGAGGCCGCGTGCGTGCTCGAGATCGACGAGGGCCAGGCGGTCGCCATCAAGCAGATCGAGGTCTCGATCGTCAACCGCGCCTGGGAGGAGGGCTGGATCACACCGCAACCGGCCGAGGTGGCCACGGGCCGGTCGGTGGCTGTTGTCGGCTCCGGGCCGGCGGGCCTGGCGTGCGCGCAGCAGCTGGTGCGTGCAGGTCACGCGGTGACGGTCTTCGAACGAGACGAGGCGGGCGGTGGCCTGGTCCGTTTCGGAGTGCCGGACTTCAAGATCGAGAAGGCCACCGTCGAGCGGCGCCTGGGTCAGCTCGCTGCCGAGGGCGTTGTCTTCCGCTACGGCGTCGAGGTGGGCCGCGACGTGACGCTGGATGCGCTGCGGGCGGAATTCGACGCGATCGTGGTGGCGACGGGATCGCGCGTGCCTCGTGACCTGCCCGTTCCCGGCCGGGAGCTCGGCGGGGTGCATTTCGCGATGGAGTACCTTTACCAGCGCACCCGCTGGGTAGCGTGGGAGCTCGATGAGTCACCTCCGGGCGCCCCGTTGCCGCCGACCGGGGACGATGTGATCACCGCCGCGGGCAAGCACGTGATCGTGGTCGGCGGTGGCGACACCGGGGCCGACTGTGTCGCGCAGGCCCATCGCGAGGGCGCGGCCTCGGTCACTCAGATCGAGCTCGTCGGCGAGCCGCCCGTCTCCCGCCCCGACGAGTCGACGCCCTGGCCCATGTGGCCGATGAAGCTCCGCACCTCGTACGCGCTGAAGGAGGGAGGGGAGCGCGACTTCGCGATCTCCACGACGCGGCTTTCCGGGTCGAACGGGAGCGTGGAGCGGATCCATTGGGCGCAGAACACAGGCGTGCCCCCCTTCGAGCTGGTGCCGGGGACCGAGGAGGAGCGCCCCGCCGAGCTCGTGCTGCTGGCCATGGGCTTCCTTCACCCCGAGCCCGGCCCTCTGGAGCCCGCAGGCGTCCGCCTCGACAGCCGGGGGAACGTCGACGCGGCCACGTACGCAACCTCGGTGGACGGTGTCTTCGCAGCAGGCGACGCCCGCCGCGGACAGTCGCTCGTGGTGTGGGCGATCGCGGAGGGGCGCCGGTGCGCGCTGGCCGTCGACCGCTGGCTCGCGGGCCTGCCGATCCGGCGCACCGCTGAGCGCTCGTGAGCGTCGCGACTCGAGCGGGCCGTCTGCGCCAGATGTGAGACGCAGTCGGCCCGCCCGTTCCTTTCGTTTCAGCTCGTCGCGGACGGCGCCACGTGCGGCGTCGCGCTCGCCCCGGCGTGCGTCGGCACGTGCACCGGTGCGTTGAAGTGCGCGTGATAGTCGGTGCCGTAGCCGCCGGGCACGGGGATGAAGAACTCCGGGTAGCCCCACATGCCGTGCTCCGAGACGTCCAGTCCGAGCTGCTCGACGTCGGGCTCTGCACGGATGCCGATGGTTGCCTTCATCACCCAGAGCACGAGGAACGAGGCGCCGAAGGTGAAGGCACCGACCGCAGCCAGGCCGAGGGCCTGGATGCCGAGCTGGTTGAGCCCGCCGCCGTAGAAGAGGCCGCCGCTCCCCGTGTCGAGCCGCTCCGCCAGCGACGGCACGGTGAGGAAGCCGAGGGAGAGGGTTCCCCACACGCCTGACATGCCGTGCGCCGCGGCGGCGCCGATGGGGTCGTCGATGCCGAGCTTCTCGACGCCGAGCACTCCGAGCACGACGATCACGCCGGCGACGAAGCCGATCACGATCGCCGCCCACGGTGCCACGAAGGCGCAGGCCGCGGTGATCGCCACGAGCCCCCCGATGGCGCCGTTCAGCATCATCGAAAGGTCGGGCTTCTTGATCACGAGGAACGAGGCCGTGACGGCCCCGAGCACACCTGCGGCGGCGCCGATGTTGGTGTTCAGCGCCACGTAGGCGAAGAAACCGACGCCGCCGAAGTCGACCGAGAGCGTCGAGCCGGCGTTGAAGCCGAACCATCCGAACCAGAGAATGATCACGCCCAGCGTCGTGAACGCCATGTTGTGGCCGGGGATCGGCTGCGGCTTGCCGTCGACGTACTTGCCGATCCGCGGCCCGAGCAGGAGCGCCCCGGCGAGGCCGGCAAGGGCCCCCTGGTAGTGCACCACGGTGGAGCCGGCGAAGTCCTGCATGCCCTTCGCGAACAGCCAGCCGTCGGGGCTCCAGATCCAGTGCGAGACGACGGAGTAGATGAGCGTGAAGGCAGCGCCGAACGTGAAGTACACCCAGAGCCGCGTCCGCTCGGCCATGGCGCCCCAGACGATCGCGAGCGAGACGGCCGCGAACGCCACCTCGAACAGGTAGCCGGCGGCGCCGGGAATCGCGCCGAACCACGAGAACGGCTCGGCACCGACGGTGAGCAGCTCGTCGATCGTCGGCAGGAAGCCGGAGCCGCCGACGAAGCCGCCTCCGCCGTCGCCGAAGGCGATCCCGAACCCGACGACGTAGTACACGATCGAGACGATGGCCAGGATCAACACGTTCTTGGCGGCGATGTGACCGACGTTCTTCATGCGCGTGAGACCGGCCTCGAGAAACGCGAAGCCCGCCTGCATGAAGAGCACGAGCACGGCGGCGACCACAACCCAGATCGTCGAGGCGACGATCGCCAGCTCTTTCGTGTTCATACGGGCTCGACCTCCTCGAGCCGGAGCCCGGTCCTGTTGTGGGTGACGTCCTGGACGGGGCTGGCCCAGCAGATGCCGTCGCCGTTCACGTGCCCCGTGCGTGCGGCGTCGGTGATCGCGTGGATGACGTCACGGGCCAGCTCGTCGCGCACGATGAACGTCATCAGCGCCTTCGGGAGGAAACGCGACTCGAACACGCGTCCCCGGTACTCGTGGGTGATGCCCCGCTCGCGGCCGTGACCGACTGCCTCGAGGACGGTCACGCCGACATGTCCCGTGTGCTCCTCGACTGCTTCCATGACCGTCTCCACCCGGTCACGGACGACGACTGCCTCCACCTTCATCATTGCCTGCGCTCCTCTCGCCGGACCAACAAAAAAGCCCCACCTCTCCTACGGAGAGATGAGGCGACCCCCAACTCTCCTGGGAGAGATGAGGCGACAGAGCCGATTGTCGGCGCCTCCAGCGGTGCCGACGCCGATATCCTAGCACCGCTGAAGGATCGAGGCCGGGGACTGCCCAGTCTCCGCAAGGGGGACTGTCCCCGCACGGTGGGTAGCCCGAGAGCGACGAACGGAGGATGCGTGAAGGCGATCGTGTTGCACGAGAAGAATGGTCCCGGAGCGCTGCGCTTCGAGGACGTCGAGGACCCGGTCGTCGGCCCGGGCGAGGTCGTCGTGCGGATCAGCGCCGCCGCGCTCAACCGCCGTGATCTCTACGTCACCTACGGCATGTACCCGGGCATCAAGCTCCCCTGCGTCCTCGGCTCCGACGCGATCGGCGAGGTGATCTCGGTCGGTGACGGCGCGCACGCCGAGGTCGGCGCGACGGTGGTGATCGACCCGACGCTCGGGTGGGGTGACGACGAGCGCGCGCCCGGCCCCTCCGGCATCCGCATTCTCGGTGTGCCCGACCGCGGGACGTTCGCGGAGCTGGTGGCGATCCCGGCCGTGAACGTCCATCCCGTTCCCGTCCACCTCTCGGCGCACGAGGCGGCGGCCCTGCCGCTGGCCGGTGTCACGGCCTTTCGCTCGACGGTCGCCCGCGGTGGCGCCGCTCCCGGCGTGACGATGCTCGTACCCGGGATCGGCGGCGGCGTGGCCACGCTGTGCGTGCAGTTCGCGGTCGCCTGTGGCGCGCGGGTGTTCGTGACCTCGACCACCGACGCCAAGATCGACGCGGCCGTGTCGGAACTGGGGGCGGCCGGCGGCGTGAACACGACGGCCGAGGACTGGCCGGCACAGCTGAAGGAGCTGGCCGGCCCGCTCGACGTCGTCGTCGACTCGCTCGGCGGCCCGCTGTTCGGCCAGTACCCGAGACTCCTCCGCATCGGCGGCACGATCGTCTCCTTCGGCGCCACCGCCGGGCCGGTACCCGAGCTCGTGCTGCCGACGCTCTTCCTCAAGCACATCGACGTGCTGGGCACCGCGATGGGCAGCCCGGCCGATTTCGCGGGCATGTTGAAGCTCGTCGCCAAGCACGAGATCCGCCCGCTCGTCGCCGCGGCCTACCCGCTGGCCGAGACCCAGGCCGCGCTCGAGCTGATGGAGGGCGGCACCGTCATGGGCAAGATCGTCGTCGACGTGTAGCCGGCGGAACGGCGAAGCGCCGGAATCTGGCCGGCGGGATGTGGCCGACGGGACGGCGGACGACGGGACGGCGGGCCCTTCAGGGGCTCGCCAGCGGCGTTGCAATCATCATGGCCGGCCCTGAGCCCCCTCTGGCCGCGCTACAGCTCCCAGCTCGCTCCTGGCTCCAGCACCACCACCGACGCGTGTCCGGCGCGCTCCACGTCCGCCTTGAACGCCTCCGCGTCGGTCTCGATCGGCGGAAACGTGTTGTAGTGGCACGGAATGACCACGCCGGCGCCGACGAGCTCGGCCGCGACGACGGCGTCGAATCGATCCATCGTGTAGTGCCCTCCGATCGGCACGATCGCGATGTCGATCTGCTC
>JBJXGY010000008.1:0-5692 GCA_046160185.1 Gaiella sp.
CCGGCTCCGCCTTCGTGACCACCGAGGAGAGGCCCGCCTTGCTCGCCTCCTAGGCAACCTCGATGATCACCCTCACGCGCTGAGGATCACGCGCCCGGAATTACACCACTCGATGGGACATGGCCCGAGGAGCCGCTGAACGATTGGCCGAACCGCCTCAGGCGTCGTCTTCTCCTCCCGGCACGCCTGCTCGACAAACTCGGCCGCTTGCTGCCAGGTTTGCACGCTCGGCGCCCGCTCGAACTCGCCGGCCGCAACCGCCGCTGCCCTGCCGAGTAGACGGAGGTTCCCCCGGCAGCGCGCGTATGCAGTCTGCTGGACGCTGTCATGCTCGGAACCGGTGGGGCGACGGGCGATTACCTCCAGCGCCGCCTCGTCGCCGATCTTGCCGGGCTGCGTCACGAGCCAGCCGAGAAGGCTTGGCCGCGCCGGCTCATAGAAAGGGTGAAGCCCCGTCGCGTTCAGTAGGCGCTCGGCTAGCCGCTCTGCGTCCGCTGTCGCAAGCGCTGGCCGATCCCTGTCGATCGCCTGGACGATCGCTTGAGGCGCGGGCCCTTCAAGCCCTGGATCTAGGATTTCATCGAGCACGAGGCCGAGTAGGGTCTCATCACCACTAGTTACGATCGGCTCGGCAAGGCTCGCTGCTAGGCCCGCGTTGTAGTACCGCCAGAACGCCTCGAGCACGGCCGTCTCGCCGTGCTCGCCGAGTTCCTTGAGAAGTGGGAGCGATGGCTTGCACTGGCCCCGGAGTGATGGTGGGAAAGCCAGCGAACGTCGCAACGGATGAGATGGGTTGGAGCCTACCGCTGGCGGGAGTCGCTACGGATTGAGCATGAAGGTCCGCGCCTCGATCTGATGAAGGCCCGGAGGGCCGACCCAGATCGAGGCGCGGCGCGGGTCTCGGCTCCCCTTCGAGTTCAGGTGGCCGCCGTCGCGATCGCGGTGTTGAGGAGTGCGTGTGGGCGTTGCCAGCCGAGCGTCTTGCGCGGCCGGTCGTTGACCTCCAGTGCGACGAGGGCCAGGGCCTCGGCGGTGTAGAGGCTGAGGTCAGTGCCCTTGGGGAAGTAATCGCGCAGCAGTCCGTTCATGTTCTCGTTGCTTCCCCGCTGCCACGGTGAGTGCGCATCGCAGAAGAACACGGCGGCGCCAGTCGCGGTCGTGATCTGCTGATGCATTGCGAGCTCTTTGCCTTGATCCCACGTGAGCGTCCTGCGCAGAGCCTCCGGCAGCCCCGTCAGGGCTGTTGTGATCGCGTAGTGGACGGCATCGGCGCTCGCGATCGCGTCGGGTAACGGGAGCAGGATCAAGAACCGGGTGGTGCGCTCGACGAGGGTTCCGATCGCCGAGCGGTTCCCGGCGCCCATGATCAGATCGCCCTCCCAGTGACCGGGCTGCACGCGATCCTCGACGTCTGCGGGGCGCTCGTCGATCATCCTCATCGCGGTCAACCGTCCACGCCGCTGCACGCCGCGTAGCCGTCGCCGGCGGCGACGACGGCGCGCCGGGCGCGTCAGATCAACCGCCGGGTCATAGATCGCCTGGTAGATCGACTCCTTGCAAAGCCATCGCGACGGCTGCCCAACGAACAACACACGCAGCTCGTGCGCGACCTGCTCCGGACTCCACCGCTTGAGCAGAAGCTGCGCGACAGTCTCGGCCAGCACGGCATCAACGACGACCCGCCGCTTGCGCGGCTTGCAGGCCCGAAGCCTGGCGGCATGCTCAGCATGGTGAGGGCGATACCTGCCCGCCCGGTCGCTGTTACGAGCGATCTCCCGACTGACCGTCGATGCCGCCCGCCCCAACTGCTCCGCGATCCCACGCACCGTCACGCCCGCCGACAGCAGGTCAGCGATCCGGATCCGTTCCTGCTCTGACAGATACCGCGGGCTACGCTGCCTGACTTCGTTGATCTTCACCGGCGGATACTGCACAAGCGCCCCAGCGGAATCCCGAACCAGACGCCCATATCGCCAACGCGTGCCCGTCCTGCGGTTGATCCCAATCAGCCGGCATGCCTCCGAGTTGCCGACACCCTGCGCGATCAGCTGCACATACCGCTGCTGTTTCTCCGCCTGAACCCCGCCCGCCGGCGTCCGTCGTCTCTCCCGCATCGCAACCTCCAAGAACGCGTTGGTGTTGCGACGTCAACTGGAATCCGCCCCATCACTCCCACCCCGGATGAGCCGGGCGGGTTTACGTCCTCGGTGGCTCAGGCAACAGTCGAACCGAGGAGCCATTCTACTCCGGGCTTGTCGAACAGTCGGTCTCGCGAGACCTCAACTCGCTCCCACAGCTCGGACAGCGCATCCCCCTCGACGGAGGCGATGCCAAGGTAGTTCTCAATAGCGCCCTTGTCGGCACCAACCGGCCCCCCGGTGCCCTGGGACGCGACTACCGAAAGGCCCGCCGAGTAGATGGGGCGCCCGAGCTGAGCCGCACCCAGACACAGGAGGATGTCGGCGGCGGCCACTGCGTCATCAATGCCTGCCGCCAAGTACGGGGCCACCTGATCGAGCCAGCTGCGGCTTGACAGCCAGTCGCGGTAGTACTCGAACGTCGTCTGAGCGTTGCCGCTCTGCTGAGGCGTCGCCGCCGCGCAGTACCGCAGCCGCTTGTCACGCGTGACGTCGGGCCGCGGACTGCTCGACTCGCGAACTGGCAGATGGGCAGCAGCCATACTCGTTAGGAAATCCAGGCGCTCAGAAGCAACAGCCTGCGCGCACAGGGCCCAAGTGAGCCTGCCGACGATGGCGAAACGAAGGCCAAGGCCACCGCTCTCCTCTGCCGAGAGTGCCCGCCGGCCCTGGAACGCGACAGCTCGTGCGACGGCGCGGTGCGACCTCGGGCCGCCGTATGCGACGAAAGGCAGCGCCCGTGCGAGCAGCCCGTCGTCCGGTGCGGCATCGAGGAACTCGCGGACCGTGTCGACCGACATCTCGCCCGACGTGAAGGTGGTGATCGCCGCGTGGAGGTCGTTCTCGCAGCTGACGGCGCAGCGGCTGAGGTGATCGACGGCGCCAGCGTCGCTGGCTTGGCTGAGCAGCTCGACCATCTCCTGGCCGGCAGCGACGAGATCAGCCGTCATTCACCGCTCCCACGTCGGCGAAAACCCTACGGACCTCCCCCACGATCCTCTCGATGCTCATCGCGTCCCCGAGCCCGGAGAGAGGTACGGGACGTGGATCAGCGGGCGCGACAATGTCCCCGAGGAACCCGAGCCCTCCCATGGACGCACTCGATCCTCGGGGTGCTCCAAAGCTTCGACTGCCGGCGCCGGGAATGGCCACAAGGAGCACCGCCTGCTGGATCGTGCTCGCGCCCAGCGTCTCCCACATCGTCTTGGCGAGGGCTGCCGCCTGGGAGATCCGCTCGGCGAGCCGCTCCGGAAGGATGACCGTGGATCCCCACATGCGGTCCTCAGGACCGACGGGGGCCTCGAGGATGAGCGCACCTCGGGTGTTGAGAAGCACTCGGACAGCCTCGGTGTCGAAGCGCCCCTCCTCTACGAGCCGGACTCCTTCGCTGGTGGTCGCCAGCTCGAGGCCGGCCAGAGACGAGACACTCCCCTCGGCGCGCATGCTGCCGGCGAGCGCGTCGCCAATGGCGCTGTCGTTGAGTTGCCATGGCTCGATGACGCGTTCAACGGAGACCGGAGCGATCACGACCCGCGCGCCGCCGCCCGCTCGTGCGCCGTAACCCCGCTCCTCGACACCTGAGGCCGCCAGAGCCCGCGCATACTCGATCACTCCAGGGCTCGCCGCGGCTCCTCGCGACGCCTGTTCATAGTGCCTGAGCGCCCGAATGATCTCCTTCTCAAGCTGGTCCTCGTTCGCGAAGTGAGCCCGGTAGCGCCCGGAATCCCATCCGGTGCTCGTCGCCGCGATGAAGCGCTCCTGGGCCGGCTCGTAGTCGACGCCGGTCTGGACCATGACCAGGACGGGCTTGTCGGAGGCGACGGCCGCGGCGTATTCATCCTCGACTGGACTTGTCGCCCCCTCCGGAACGCCGTAGCGCTCACCCAGGATGAGCAGGAAGATGTCGCTCCCGCGGACAAGGGTAGTGAGGGCACGTTTGGGGTCGATGTCCCGAGCGGGCTGGCGCTCCGATCGCACCGTTCGGAAACCGAACTCCTCGATCGCTCTCGCAGCCGCATCGCGGTAGCTCTCGAAGCCGGAGATGACCGAGCTAACAAAGACGGCGCTCATAGCGCGAAAGGTAGCCGGGCAGACGGACGTCTGCGCTGAGCCGGGCCGGGTCTCGCGGAGACCACTGACTGCGTGGAACCCGGGGCGCATCAGTCGTCGGTTACCTCCGTATCCTCGGCCAGGCGATTCGCCTCCTTGCCGAGACGAGAAACCGACCTATCTCGCCGGCGGGTAGCCATCCCGAGGGCGTTCGTCACGAGCACCGTCGTCTGGGTCGAGTCGATCGACCATCCGACCACCCGGCGCGAGAAGGCATCGAGCACCACGCAGCAATAGACCTTGCCCTCGCGGGTGGGGTGCTCGGTGATGTCGGTCATCCACAGCTCATCGGGGGCGTCGCGAGCGAACGCGCGGCGCACCAGGTCAGGGCCGCCGACCCTGCCGACGCGGGCGCTCCGTGGCATCCGCCGGTTGGGCAGGCCCTTGATGCCGAGCTCGCGCATGATCGAGGCCACCGCGTTGTGGCCGGCGATGATCTGGCGTCCGAAGCGCAGCTCGGCGGTGATGCGGTGCGCGCCGTAGATACCGGCCGAGTCACGGTGGACATCGACGATCTCGCCGGCGAGGAAGATGCGCCGAAGCGCCCTCGGCGAGGTCGGGCGGCTGCGCCAGGCATAGTAGCCGGACTCGGTGACCGCGAGGAAGCGACAGGCGTGGCGCACGTTGTTCCCCTGCCCGGTCAAGGACGCGATCACCAAGGCGCTCGTCACCGTGCGCCAGAGCCGCTGCTCGGTGCCGGTGGGCCTGGTGGGCCTGCGCGTCGAGGCCCAGATCAGGGCGCGCGAGGTGATCCTCAGCCACCGCGGCCGCGAGGTCGCCCGCCACCAGCGCAGCTACGAGCGCCTTCAGGTGGTGGCGAGGCTTGATCACTACCTCGATCTGCTGCGCGAGAGGCCCGGCGCCCTTGCCGGATCGCTGGCGCTGCACCAGGAGCGCGCGCGCGGGGCCCTGGATCGGCTGTGGGCCGCGCTCGCCGCCCGTTACGGGGACTCTGAGGCCGCCCGCCACATGGTCGAGGTGCTCCTGCTCGCTCGCGAGGTCGGGCCCGAGGCGATGATCGCCGCCGTAGCCGGCGCGCTTGCCGCCGCGGCCCACGATGGGCGGGCGGTGGCGCTGCTTGCCGGCGGGCGGCCCGGCGCGTTTTCCGCACGTGAGTCGGGCCATCGCAGGTCACGCTCGGCCCGGTTCGCGTGCTCGACGGGCATCTACTGATCGAGCCCGAGCCCTCGGTAGACATCCTTGGCCGGGATCGGGGCCAGACCCGCGGCTCCCTCAGCCTCAGCCTCGGCAATCGCCTCTGCGTCGCCCGGCTCGAGGGCCTCGGGCGCGCGAGCGTCGATCGCCCCCCAGACCGCGTCAGTAAGCGCCCGCTCGGAGGGCGTCATCGGGAAGCCTGTCCACGAGGCCGTGGAGTCGCTCGCGCGTGCTCATGGCCCGCACCGTAGCGCGCTGTCGCAGCTCACGACAGCCCCGGGGCTCAGCTG
>JBJXGY010000009.1:0-23535 GCA_046160185.1 Gaiella sp.
GCATCGGTCGAGCTGCTGTCGCCGCCGCAGCCGGCCGCGACGAGCGTCAGCGCCGCCACGAGCAAGGCCAGCAGCGTCAGCAGTTTCCAGCGGGTCATCTTCGCCTCCTGATCGTTTTGTGCGGAAACCGATCTTCCGTGTTGTCCACGGACACGATGCTCATCGGCACGGACGTGATACACGCTGAGCTGGGGGAACCGGTGTCTGGCTGGAGCCGGACACCGGTGTCGGAACACTCAGGGCGCGCAGTTCGCAAGCTGCCAGGCGGTGATTCGCTCGAGTGCCTGTTGCGCCTTTGTCGCCTGCTCGCCGGTGAACAACTCCTGGATCTTGGCCACCGTCTCGGCGTCGGGCGTCTCACCGGAGGCGAAGTCGACAGATTTCAGCAGGTCGGCGTAGGCCCTGAAGCCGTCGGCCAGAATCTGGAAGTCGCCGCGGATCTCTTCGGGCATGCGATCGACGATCCCCTCGAACGTCTCGTACGCGGTGATGATGCTCGCGGGATCGGTGCCGCTGGCACCGGCGATCGCCTTTGCGTACTCCTGTTCTGCGCTTCTCATCTCAGCACAGTCGACCGTGCCGCTGCCTGAGGTCTCCGTTGGCGGCTCCGTATCGACCGTCTCGGTCGGCTCCGGCTCTTCGGGGGTCGATTCGGTGATTCCCGATCCAGCGGTCTCCTCGATCGCCGTTGTCTCGTCGGATCCGCCACCTCCGCAGCCCGCCCCAACGAGCGCCAACGCTGCGGTGAGAAGCGCAAGCAGGGTGAGCAGTTTCCAGCGGGTCATCGTGCGCCTCCTGGTCGGGTGTGCGGGCATCGAACTCCCGCCTGGTGGCGGACAACGATGCTCATCGGCACGGACGGCATGCACGATGAGCCGGAAACACCGGTGCCTGACCGAAGTCAGACACCACGCTCACGGCTCCGACACCGGTGCCGTGCCGTCAGGCGCCCTCCACCCGGAAGCCGCCCGCCTCCTCCAGCCGACTGATCCGCTCCTCGAGCGGCGGGTGGGTCTGGAAGAGGTTGCCGAGCAACTCCCCCACACCCCGGATGCGGTGGACGGGGCTCTCGATGTACATGTGGGCGATCGCGTGGTCGGCGTAGTGCACCGTCTGCTGGTCGAGCTGCAGCTTGCGCAAGGCCAGCGCCATGGCCTCCGGGTCGTTAAGGATGGCGGCCGCGCTGGCGTCGGCGAGAAACTCGCGCCGGCGGCTGAGCGCCAGCTGCAGCATCATCGCCGCGATCGGTGCGAGCACGAGCGCGACGATGACAGGGATCACGGTGATCGGGCTCTGGTCTCGCCGTCCGCGGCCCGCGAGCGCCATCCGAAACGCGATGTCGCAGATCATCGCCACCGCACCCGCGAGCACGGCGGCGATCGTCATGAGTCGCGTGTCCCGGTTGCGGATATGGGCGATCTCGTGCGCGATCACACCCTCCAGCTCGCGGCGGCTCATCAGCTGCCGGAGGCCGGTGGTGACGGCGACCAGGCTCGTCTCCGGCCGCAGGCCACCCGCGAGCGCGTTGGGGGCGGGGTCGTCGATCACCCAGATCTGCGGCGGCTTGGTGAGACCGGCCGCGATGGAGACGTTCTCCACGATCCGGAACAGCTCCGGGTCATCCTCCTTGGCCACCACCGGGGTGGCGTGCGCGAGCGACGTCACCATCCGCCGCGACGCGGCCAGCGAGACGATCGTGTAGACGAGGCCGGCCACCAGCACACCGATGCCCAGGGAGCGATCGACGCCGACGGCGAGGACGCCTGCGAGCACGGCGATCAGCGCGGCGAAGAGCAGCAGGACGAGGAGCGAGCGAAACCGGTTCGCACGAATCTGCTGCTGGAGCGTCACGTCGCGGCCCGGCCGAAGGAGACTTCGACGGCCTGACGGTCCTCGTCCCTCGCCTCGAAGAACTCCCGGACACGGAAGCCGAGAGGGGCCGCCACGAGCAGCGACGGGAAGGTCTGCACCGCGTTGTTGTACGCCATCACCGTCGCGTTGTAGTAGCGGCGCGCCGCGGAGATCTTGTCCTCCGTGTCGACCAGCTCCTCCTGCAGGTGCAGGAAGTTCTCCGAGGCCTTGAGCTCGGGGTAGGCCTCGGCCAGCGCGAAGAGGCCGCCGAGTGCGACCCCGAGGACGTCGGTGGCCGCGGCGGCCGCCACCGGCGAGCCGGCGGCGTTCACGGCGGCTCTGGCGCGCGTCACCCGCTCGAACACCTCGCGCTCGTGGGTGGCGTATGCCTTCACGGCCTCGACGAGGTTCGGAATCAGGTCACTGCGCCGGTTCAGTTGCACGTCGATGTTCGACCACCCGGTGTTGACTTCGTTCCGGAGCCGGACGAGGCGGTTGAAGAGGTAGAGCAGGAGGCCGAGAACGACCCCGACGGCGATCAGGATGACAACGATCGTCACGAGTGCAGTGTGACGGACGGGGCCGTCAGCGGCGGATCTCCCCCTGCGCCGCGGAGAGCGCGCGATACGCCGGCAGCAGCAGGTCGGCGAGGTCGACGCCGCCCAGCGTGATGCCGCTGCGACCGAGCCGCTTGACGACAGCGCCGGGTGGGAGCGGCCGCGCGGAGCGACGCGGCGGAATTGCTCCCGCCTGCCAGGGGTCGGCCGGACGGGTTGCCTGCTCCGGCGCTCCGGCCGCCGTCTCGAGCCCCGAGGCGGGGGTGATCTCGCCGCAGCCGCGCCAGTCGAGCAGCAGGTCGAAGTCGCGGTCGATGCCGTCGGCGAGCACGTAGGCGAGAGCGGCGACATGCTTGCAGCGGTCCTGCTCTGCGCCGTCGGGGCAGGTGCACCGGCGGCGGAGGTCGCGGGCTTTGGGGACGAGCGGCGCCCCCCAGTCGACTGCGAGCAGGTGCTCGAGTTGCACGGCGTGCGGACGGCCTGCGCGCGCGGCGGCAAGCAGGCTCGCGCCGCGCTCGCTCGAGACGACGGCCTGCCAGCTGCGGGAGGCAATCGGGTCCGCTGCGATGGTGACGGTGTACTCGTTGTCGCCGCTGCCGATCACGCGCGCCGAGGCATGCCCCGCCCCGATCTCGACGCTGTGCACGTGTCCTGAGCGCGCAAGGATGCGTCCCCGTTCGGCTCGCGACGAGCTCTCGTCTCCCACGACGGCGGTGGCGAACCAGCGCGCCCAGGGGCCCGTGCCGCTCGACCGGGCGAAGATCGGCCGGCCGTCGTCGAGCAGGGCCGTGTTCATGATTGCCCCCAGAGCCGGTGCCCGCTCTCGCGGCTTCCGGCTCGGGAGAACCCCTGAAGCGGCCGCGGGTGCGGCCCGCCGCCACCCCGAGACGCAAGACGATCGGTTGACACAGGGCGTCTCATGCGACCTCCTCGTAGGCGGTGTCCGCCAGCGAGACGGCCGCCCGCAGCTCTTCGAGGTCGAGCTCCGCGAGCCAGTCGTCCGGACGTGCCTCGACGACCTTCTCGGCGAGCTCGCGCTTCGCTTCGAGCAGCTCGTCGATCCGCTCCTCGACGGTGCCCTGGGTGATCAGCGTGTGCACGAAGACCGGCTTCTGCTGGCCGAGTCTGTGCACGCGGTCGGTCGCCTGCTGTTCGACGGCGGGGTTCCACCAGCGGTCGAAGTGGAAGACGTGGTTGGCGACCGGGAGGTTGAGTCCACGGCCGCCCGCCTTGAGGGAAACGACGAGCAGCTCGGGGCCGTCCTGTTCGTGGAACGCGGCCACCAGCTCGTCCCGAGCACGGGCCAGAAGCCCGCCGTGGAAGAACCCGACGCGGCGACCCAGTCGTTCCTCGAGATACGGAGCGAGCTGTCCGAACCCGGGGTACTGCGTGAAGACCAGGGTGCGGTCGTCGCGCGGGGTCTGGCGGATCAGCTCGACCATGCGGTCGAGCTTGCCCGACCGCCCCCCGAGCGCGCGACCGGTGGTGAGCACCGTCTCCGGGTGGTTGCACACCTGCTTCAACTGGCCGATCATCGCCAGCACCGCGCCCCGCCGGTCGAAGGCGCGCTCGTGCTCGGCGATTCGCGGCAGCCAGCGGTCGATCGTGGCCTGGTAGAGCCCGGCCTGCTCGACCGTGAGCGTGCAGTACTGCTTGGTCACCGTGATCGCCGGTAGGTCGAGCCCGACTTCGGGCGCTTCCTTGCCCCGGCGCAGGATGAACGGCCGCACCATCGTGCGCAGGCGGTCGAGTGCCCGGGCGTCGCCGTGGATCTCGATCGGCCTGGCAAACGTCTTCTCGAACCGGTCGCGCGTTCCGAGCAGGCCGGGGTTGACCACATCCATGATCGCCCACAGCTCCTGTAGCCGGTTCTCGATCGGGGTGCCGGTCATGGCCACCCTGCTGCGTGCCGGGATCAGGCGCAGGGCGCGCGCGCGCTTTGTGTTCGGGTTCTTGGCGTCCTGCGCCTCGTCGAGCAGGACGCGATGCCAGGTGAGCGCCCCGAGCGTCTCGACGTCGCGTGTGGCGAGGTCGTAGGACGTGACGACGACGTCGCTCTCACCGATCGCGGCCAGTAGCCGTTCGCCGTGCAGGCGGGTGGGACCGTGGTGGAGGTGAGTGCGCAGGGCAGGGGCGAAGCGCTCGAGCTCGCGCACCCACTGACGCGTGACGCTCATCGGGCAGACGACCAGCGTCGGCCCGACCTCGGCGCCCGCTGCGCGCTCCGAGACGAACATGGCGATCGCCTGCACGGTCTTGCCGAGTCCCATGTCGTCGGCCAGGATCGCCCCGATCCCGCGGTCGGAGAGCAGGCGCAGCCAGCCGTGACCGCGCTCCTGGAACGGGTACAGCGGCTCGGTCATCCCGTCCGGAGCGGGGATCGGCTCGAAACGCGCGTCCTCGTCGCCGCCGAGCAGCAAGGACAGTGCGGGATCGAGCGAGACGGCGCCGAGCTCGAGCCCGGCCTCGTACGCGGCGACGCCGGAGATGGCGCGCACGAGGTCGACCAGGGATCCGCTGTCGTTCTGGCGAGCCGCGATGAAGCCGAGTGCCCGTTCGATGTCGTCTCGCCTGACCATGTGCCAGCGGCCGCCGGCGCGAAGCAGCGGCTCTTTCGCGGCGGCGAGCTCGGCGAGCTCCTCCTCGCTGAGCTCGACGTCGCCGATCGCGAGTTTCCATTCGAACGCGGCAACCGCAGCGGTGCCGAGCAGCCCGCTCGAATGGCCGAGGCCCGGGCTCGAGGCGGAAACGTTGACCCGTAGGCGGCTGGTCTCGCGCAGCCACTCGCCCGGAAGCAGGATCGGTACCCCGTGCTCCTCGAGCGCCGGGACGGCGGTGCGCAGGAAGTCGGCGACCTGGTCGGGCTCGAGCGCGGTCGAGAACGGCCGGGCGTCGGCGAAGGCCACGCCTGCTTCGGCGAGCACGGGCTCGATCCGCTCCAGCTGGCGGACGAGCGCACGCTCCGGATCGCCGGCGCGCAGGAACGTGAAGATGTCGGCGCCTCCTTGCCAGAGCAGGCTCGCGGGCAGACCGAGCGTCGGATCGTCGGCCGCTTGCAACCACAGCTCGAGGACGGTGTGCCGCCCGTCGTCGTCCTCGCCGAGCCGCTCGTCGAGATGGAGTGCGAGCGCCCACGGTGCGCGCGGCCGGGCCGAGAGCCCGCTGTCGACCCATGTGGTGAGCATCCGCTCGAGTCCCGTGTAGCCCGTGGCCTGCGGAAGCTGCGGGTCGTCCGCCGTCAGCGCGGTCAACAGATGTGTCACCGCCGAGGTGCGGCCGAGCAGATCGCCGCCGAGGCGGATGCGCTTCGCGACGAGCCGGTCGCGGGCGATCGTGTCCACGGCGCAGGCGTATAGGTCGCGCACGGCCGCGTCGGCATCTCCGCCGAAGACGTCCGCCGCGACCTTCGGCAGGGCGTCCGCGAGCTGGGCGAGCTCGCCGTCGGTGGTGACGTCGAGGGTCGCGCCCCAGAAGGCGTGCCAGCCCTCGCTGGACGGCTCGAGCTGGGGGTGGACGAGCCCTTCGTCGACGGCGCAACGTGCCCGGTCGAGCACGGCGAAAGCGACGGCCGCGGTGCCGCCCACGTCGAGCGAGAGTGGCGGCGAGTCGGCCAGCGCGAGCAGCTCGTGCGCCTCGAAGCGACGGACGGGGACGCCCGGCTGGTCGGCGGCGAGTCGGAGCGTTGCAGGGCGCCCCGCGCTGGACGGGGGAGGCCCGATCTTCCCGTCGGGAGTGCGCGTGAAGACGAGCGCGGTGGTGTCCTCCTGCCAGAGCACCTCGAGGGCGGGACGCGCCACGCGGTCTCCTTCAGACGGAGCGGGGGGTGGGGAGTCCGGCTCCGACATGAACCTTCCACCGTAGTCGGTCAGGGCCGCCTGGGGTCGCGGTTGCCGCGCCTCACCCATTTTGTCTGCTTTCTTGGGCCACTTGGGACATGGCTGAAATGGGCGATACAATGGGATATAGTATGGGCTAACGTATGAAAGTGCGTATCCACGTTCAGTTCGATCCAGACGTTCTGCGCCGCCTCGACGAGCGGGTCGGTCCGCGTGGGCGAAGTCGGTTTCTCGAGACTGCGGCTCGTCAGGCGCTCGATGACGCCGACCGTTGGGAGCTCGTCGAGTCGGCCATGGGGTCGATCTCCGACGAGGGACATGTGTGGGACGACGATCCGGCCGAGTGGGTCGCGGGACAGCGGCGCGCTGACGCCTCCCGCGTTGGCTGATGGCGCGAGTCCTGCTCGACACGACTGTTCTCATCGACGTGCTACGGGGTCGTCACGGGACGATTGCGCGGCTCCGCGGGCTTCACGCTGCCGGTGATGTCGCGATGACGTCGGTCATCAACGCTGAGGAGGTGGTGCGAGGCCTACGGCCCGGGGAGCGCCCGCACGCGGAGAGGTTGCTGGCCGGGCTCACGCTTGCGCCTCTGCGGATGGGCGACGGCCTGCGAGCCGGCGACTGGCGCCGTGAGTACGCCGCCCGTGGGCTGACGCTCACCCAGGCCGACTGTCTCGTCGCGGCGGCTGCCCTTGGTATGAACGCCCGGCTGGCGACGGCGAATGTCCGTGACTTCCCGATGCAGGAGCTCAGCGTCGAGCTCTGGCCCGGCGGCGAGTAGGTCGCGGACGGCTCATCTTCGCCAACTCCTCGAACCAGCGTAAGCGCTCATCCCAGGGGACGGCAGCGTTCGCGGGCGAGGTCGAGGGGAGCACGAACAGCCGCGTCTTCCCGAGTCGTCGCTCCTGCAGCCCGTGGGTGGGACGACCGCCGAACGGGCCGCGGTAGGCCTCTTTGCCGACGAAGGCGAGGAATCGCGGTTCGAGCTCGCGAGCGAGTCGTTCGAGGCGGTCGGCGCTTCCCGCGAAATCGGCCTTGCGGAGATCCGACGAGCCGCGGGTCGTGCGGTAGGCGGCGTTGGTGATCCCGATCCCATGCTCGAGCACGGCGAACTGGTCAGCCGGGTCGACGAGGCGGGGCGTGAAGGACGCCGCGTGCAGCAGCCGCCAGAAGTCGTTGCGCGGGTTCGCGAAGTGAGCGGCCTTCGCGTCGGAGTGGAAGCCGGGGTTGATACCGACGAAGATCACGTCGAGATCCGGCGCCAGGACGTCGGGGACGGCGCTCGGTGCGGCGTCGTCTGCGGTCATGCGCTGTGCCGCGCGATCCCCTTCTCGGCCTCACGGCGTGAGAGGGGCGCGAGGTGGGCTCCGTCCGAGCGGAGGAAGTCGCGAACCGCTTCGGGGGCGGTGTGCGCGTACGAGCGCAGCGCCCACCCGATCGCCTTGCGGATGAAGAAGTCCGGGTGGCCGGCATGCCGCACGCACGCCGCGAACAGCCAGCCGGCGTCGGTATCCCCCTTCCATCGCTCCTGGTGGAGGATCGCCACGCGGATCAGCCATATGTCGTCCGCCTCGAGCCACTCGTTCATGGATTGGCGTGCGATGGGCTCTCGCCGGACCACAGCGCCGACCGCCGGGGCGAGCCCGTCGACCGTGTCCCACCAGGATTTCGTCGTGATCAGCCGCTTCAGGCGTGGGAGGTGGCTCGCGCCGAGCCGGCGGTCGTGTCTGCGGATCAGGTCGGCGGCCGCGTACTGGAGCTCCCGCTCGTCGCGGGCCCAGCAGGCGTCGGCGATGTCGAGCACGTCGTCGGCGGTGGGCTTGACCAGGGCTGAGAGCGCGGCTCGTTGCAGCTCTCGGCGCAGGGGGGAGCGGATGCCGAAGAAGGGGAAGAGGCCTCGCATGTAGGCGGACATCTCCGCCGCGGCTGTCGGGTTGAGGTGTGCTGAGAACGCCGTGGTGAGGGCGGCTACAGCGTCGTCGGCGTTCATGGCGGTAGTTTGGCCCGCGCTGGCACGATCGCCGAACGCCGCTGGCGAGCCCCTAAAGGGGCCCGCCCAACGTAGCCGGAGTAGCCCCCAAAGGGGGGTACTCCGGCTACGAGCAGCCGGTGTTGGTTCCGCAGTCGCGGCAGGTGTAGCAGGAGCCGGTGCGTACCATGCGACCGCCGCAGCGGGCGCATTCGACGGCGTCCTCCCACTGGTTGAAGAGCGCGGTCTGGCCGGGCGGGGCCGCCTCGACCGGGACGCCGCCCTCGCCCTGTGTGGCGCCGCCGCCCGCGTACTGGGCGGCGAGACGTGCCTTCACCTCGGGGCTGAGGATGCCGGCCTCTTCCTGCTGCTCGACGCTGAGGAACTTCTTGCCGAACCAGCGGAAGATGTAGTCGACGATCGACTTCGCGTTGCGGATGTCCGCGTCGTTCGTGAGGCCCGACGGCTCGAAGCGCAGATGCGACAGCTTCGACACGTACACCTCGGGCGGCACGCCGTACTGCAGGCCCATGGACACCGCGATCATCAGTGAGTTCATGAGGCCGGCCATCGTGGTGCCGTCCTTGGCGATGTCCACGAAGATATCGCCCGGCGTTCCGTCGTCGTACAGGCCGACGTGGATGTAGCCCTCGTAGTCGCCGACGCGGAACTTGCGACCGACCTCGACCCGGTCCTCGGGCAGCCGGCGCCGCTGCGGCACCGAGCCCTGGCCCACGAACGGGAGCAGGCTGGCGGTCGTCGTGCCGCTCTTGTCCTTCTGGCCGGAGAGCGGCTGCGCAACCTTGCAGTTGTCGCGGTAGATGGCGATCGCCTTCACACCGAGCCGCCACGCCTCGATCAGCAGCTGCGAAACCTCGTCGACCGTTGTCTCTTCTGGCAAATTGACGGTCTTCGAGATTGCCCCCGAGATGAACGGCTGGACGGCGCCCATCATCTTCACGTGACCCATGTAGGAGATGGCGCGGTCGCCGACGGCGCAGTCGAACACGGGGTAGTGATCGCTCTTCAGGTACGGCGCGCCGACCACGGTGTTCCGCTCGTCGACGTAGGCCACGATCTCCTCGATCTCGCTCGGCGCGTACCCGAGCTCGTTGAGCGCCATCGGGACCGTCTTGTTGACGATCGTGATCTCGCCGCCGCCGACCAGCTTCTTCGACTTCACCAGCGAGAAGTCGGGCTCCACACCGGTGGTGTCGCAATCCATCATGAAGCTGATCGTGTTGTGGCTGACGAAGCCGTTTGCCACATAGGTGACGTTGTCCGGTACGGACAGGTCGTACGTGGGCTGATCGTCCAGCACCTCGACCGTGGCGACTGTGTCGTAGTAGAACCCGAGGAGCTGTCCCAGCTCGGTGTTGTCGGTGCGCTCGAGCAGCTGGGTTGCGGAGCGGCGCGAGACATTGCCGTGGCGCGCGAGTGCCATCAGCATCGTCTTGCGAAGGTTGTCATTCTCGGGTGCGAGCTGGTCGACCAGCTCGCGGGTGACCGGCACGTGGTCGTGCCTGCCAGCTTGCGGATGATCTCCGTTCCACAGGGACGCGGGCTTCCGCGTGGAGATGAAGTCGATCTCCTCGAGGAAGCGGTCGGCCGAACTGACGTTGAGCAGGCGCAGCACGTAGCGCGGGTTGCCGCCCCAGTTTCCCACGGGCTCGTCCACTTTGCGGGTCGTGACAAAGCCGAGTGCGAGCAGCAGCGTCTGGACGTCGCGGCTGAAGGTTTCGGTGACCGTCGTCCACGACACGTATCCGTTGTTGGTGGTGCCGTCGGCTTCGAACAGCCCACGGATGAACGCGGCGTACACGTCCCGATCGTTGGTGTGCAGAACGGAGTCCGGGATGTGAGCGTGCCAGCCCTTGCCGCTGTGCTCCGCCGACGGCGGCAGCTTCGCGAAGCCGCAGGCCTCCCACCAGAGGGTGAGGGGCACCGAGTTGACCGCGATTTCCGTGCACCCGCCCTTATCCGTGACCTCGCAGTCGAGACCAAAGAGCGCGGCGATCGAGTCGCCGAGATGCTCGGCGACGTCTGCGTCGTCGCCGGCCACGCAGAAGCGCAAGCCCTTGGCGTGCAGCGACCCGTCGCCCATGAAGTACCCCACGAGCTCGGCCAGTTCGGCCGTCATCACGCGCGGAACGCGGGTGCGGAAGTCGGCCACCCAGTGCAGCTCGCCCAGCGGGGGGAGCTCGACCGTCTGCGGCTCGCCGACCAGACCGTCGAGCTGCAGCGGCACGCGGTCGCCCTCGCGGATCTCGGCGAAGCGGCGCCACTCCCACAGGCCGTCCGCGTTGACCACCTTGATGCGGTGGGTGGGCGTGCCCTGGATGCGGTACCCACGGCTGGTCTCGATCGAGACGACCTGCTCGAACCCGTTGACGTAGAACTTCGTCGCCTGCCGCGGCCCCTCGTCAGTGGCCACCTCGATGTCGAGGTCCTGCCACTTCGAGCCGACCGGGTCTCCGAGGGAGCGCAGCCGCACTAATCCGCGGCTGGTCGTGACGAGGCTGTCGCTCGTCAGGCAGCCGGTCGGTGCGAGCACGGTGGCTTGCGCGTTCCGGTACCCGGCGACCTCGCCGAGGTCGAGCGCGTCGTCCCAGGCTCGTCGCGCCGCCGCGAGCAGTGTCGGCGGCACCGCGTCGGCATGCTGGATGTTCCCGACCGCCGCCCGATGCTTCGCGATCACGCCGATCATCGCCGCTGCGTTTCGCTGATAGCCCTCGTGCGGGCCCATCCGTCTCGCGACCTCCGCCGACTTGCGGTACGCGCGGCCGGTCATCAGCGCCGTGATCGCCGCCGCGTAGGCCCGACCCTCGTCGGAGTCGTATGGCAGCCCGTCGGCCATCAGGAGCGCGCCGAGATTGGCGTAGCCGAGACCGAGCTGGCGGTACCTCTTGGCGTTCACGCCGATCTCGGGCGTCGGGTACGAGGAGTAGCCGACGACGATCTCCTGCGCCAGCAGCATCACATCGACCGCATGCTCGAACGCGGCCACGTCGAACTCGCCGTCCTCGCGCCTGAACTTGAGCAGGTTCAGTGAGGACAGGTTGCACGCTGAATCGTCGATGTGCATGTACTCGGAACAGGGATTCGACGCGTTGATGCGTCCCGTGTTTGGCGATGTGTGCCACGAGTTGATGGTGGTGTCGTATTGGACACCGGGATCCGCGCACTCCCAGGCTGCCGCGGCGATCTGCTTCAACAGGTCGCGCGCATCCACCGTCTCCACCACGGACCCGTCGGTGCGGGCGGTGAGGCTCCACTCCTTGCCCTCGATCGCCGCTTCCATGAAGGCGTCCGTGACGCGCACGGAGTTGTTCGCGTTCTGGTACTGGATCGACGCCCAGTCGGGCGAGTCGAGCGACATGTCGTAGCCGGCGGCCTCGAGCACGCGCGCCTTGCGCTCTTCCTTCGCCTTGCACCAGATGAACTCGTCGACGTCGGGATGGTCGACGTCGAGCACCACCATCTTCGCCGCACGCCGCGTCTTGCCGCCCGACTTGATTGTTCCGGCGGAGGCGTCTGCGCCGCGCATGAACGAGACAGGCCCAGAGGCGTACCCGCCCTTGGAGAGCTGCTCCTTCGAGGAGCGCACCTTGGAGAGGTTGAGCCCGGAGCCCGAGCCGCCACGGAAGATCACGCCCTCCCGCCGGATCCAGTCGAGGATCGACTCCATCGAGTCCTCGATCGAGAGGATGAAGCACGCCGAGCACTGAGGGCGCTCCTCGAACCCCACGTTGAACCACACCGGTGAGTTGAACGAGGCGATCTGGTTGACGAGGATCGCCTTCAGCTCCGCCTCGAAGGTCTCGGCCTCCTCGTCGGCTGCGAAGTAGCCGCCCTGGCGGCCCCAGCCGCCGATCGTGTCCACGACGCGGCCGATCATCTCCTTCACGGAGCGCTCACGGTCGGGGGAGGCCATGCGGCCGCGGAAGTACTTCTGAGCGACGATGTTCGTCGCGGTCTGCGACCAGAACTTGGGGAACTCGACGTTCCGCTGCTCGAAGGCCGGCCCGCCCTTGCCGGGGATGATCGCGTCGCGGAGCTCCCAGTCGATCTCGTCGAAGGGGTCGCGGCCGGGAATCGTGAAGAAGCGGCCGGGCGCAACCGACGCCTCCGCGTCGACGACGGTGTTCACGATCTCCTCGGTCGTGCCTTGAGCGGTCTCGGTCGCCTGTCCTGCGCTCGCCATCTCGTCCTCCGAATCCTGTGCGGTATGTGCTCGGCGGCTCGTCGTGGCGGCGGCGCCGGCTGGGTCGGTCCCGTGGGGGGTCGCTTACTCTAGGGAGCCGCCCGGACGACACGTGCGTCCACAACTTCCCTGCAAAACAGCGTTTTTCCGGCGGAGACTGCGGCTGTACTCCCGCGCGCCTCCTGACCTTGATTGTAGCGCGGCGGATCTAGATGGTTGATCGGCAATTCCGGCTCGTCCGGATGACGCCCACGACACGGCGCATCGCGCGGCGCTCGTCTGAGCGCCCCCGACCGCACCCCGATTACCGGTCGATCAGCTAGGCCGGATCCTGGCTTGCTTCGGCCTCGACCGTCTCGCCGCGCCGGCGCAAGTAGCCGGCGCCGCCCGCAAGCAGGAGAAGCAGAGCGAGCGCAGCCAGGACGATCAGCGGGATCGGCACTGACGAGCTCTCGCTCGGATCAGCGACCCCGTCGCTGCCAGGAACGGCCGTGCCGTCGTCGCCAGGCTCCGGTGCTAGGCCGCCGTTTGCGGTCCCTGGCCCGCCGTCCGCAACTCCCGGCCCGCCCGGCCCCGGCTGGCCGGCGCCGGGGCCGCCGGCGCCGGGGCCGCCGGCATCGTCAGGATCTGCGTCCGATCCGGTAGAGCCGTCTGTCGGGCCGGTGTCCTCCTTCCCCTTGCGCGCGAGCGCCCAGGCGCGGCGGATATCCTCGGCGGCCTCGGTGTACTCCTTCACGTCCGTCGGCAGCGCGGCGATCGCCTCGCGGTAACAGGAGAGCGGCTTGTAGATCTTGTCGATTCGGTTGTTGTCGAACCAGTCGGTGATGATCGCCTTCGCGCACCCCTCCGCCTTTTCGGCCTCGGCGGCAGCCGGCATCGCGAAGAGCACGGCTACAGCCAGGAGCAGAAGCAGTGGGCGGCGGGCGGGAGTCAAGGCGATCGAGTTCGTCCGGGATCTCGACTATCGACGCCCAAGGTGAACGCCGGGTCGGCAAAGGGTAAAGGATCAGTCAGGACGTAGCGTGCTGATCGTCACGAGGACGGATCGTCACTGCCACTTGATTCCGTGCCCGAGCCCCCGGCCGGGCTGTCCGGCTCGTCGAGATCCTGCCCCCAGCTGTCCTCGCGGCCGCGCCGCCGGAGATACCCGGCGCCGCCGAGTGCAAGGAGCACGCCCGACAGCGCGCCGAGCACGATCAGCGGCACCGGCACCGACGTCGGGTCGGAGGTGTCGGGTGGCTCGTCGGTCGGCGTGGGGCCGGTCGGGTCGGGTCCGGTGTCGGTTCCGGTGCCGGTGGTGTCGGTGCCCGTGGGCGGCTCGGTGTCGGTGACGTCGGTCGAATCGCCCGGGTCCTTGATCCCGAGGCGGCGGATCTCACGCGTGCGGGCCCGCTCGACGTCCTCGATGAAATCGGTGTAGATCTTGATGTCCTGCGGCGCCTCCCGGATCGCCTCCCGGTAGCAGGTCACGGGGTACCGGCCTTTGAGCCTCGGCTTGTTGTCGTCCCAGTCGGCGATGATCTTGGCCACGCAGGGGCGGGCGGCGGCATCCGCGGTTCCGGGCAGCAGGGAACCGGCCGCGAACACCAGCGCAGCGGCGATCACTACGAGCGAGAGAGAGGAGAGTCGGCGACGCATCGAGTCGGTGTGGGTTCGGGTGCGGCACCCACCCGGGCGCCCTGGCAGCGGCCCGACAGGGTCCGGGCTCAGCCCGACAGGGTACTCGAAGACCCTGTCGCGCGCGCCGCCGCATCGTCTACCGTGCTCGGACATGGGCCGCCAACAGGCGACAGCCACGGCCGTGCTCGTGGCGGCCGTCGCGGCGCCTCTTGCCTGGGCCATGTTCTTCGGAGACGGATCGCGGATCGATGCCGCCCCGGGCCTGACGATGCTCGTCGTCGGCCTCGCCCTGCTGCTGACCGCCGGCGTCGCACTCGGCCGGATCCCCGTGGCGTCGGCGGGCCGCGCCGGCCTTGCGGCCGTGGGCGTCGGCTCGGCGCTCGCGGTGCTGACCGGCCTCTCCGCGATCTGGTCGATCGCGCCCGACCGGTCGTACGGCGGATTCGGGCAGGCCCTGCAGTACGGGGCGTTCGCGGTCACGGGCTTTCTGGTCGCGGGTGGGCTCGGTAGTCGCGCCGCCCGCTCGCTCGGTGCTTTGCTGGCCGCACTGCTGGCAGCGGTGCTTGCCGTCGCGCTCGTGATCCGCGTCTTTCCCGCGCTCTTCCCCGATGCGGAGCGGGTCGCCCGACTTCGCGAGCCTGTGGGCTACTGGAACGCGCTCGCGTTGCTGGCAGGAGCCGCGGTCGCGCCCTCCGTGTGGTTGTTGCGTCATCACGCGCGACCGTTGCGGGTGGGGGGAGTGGCTCTGGCGCAGTGGGCTCTTGTCGTCGTGGTGCTCGCGCAGTCGCGCGCGGGCCTTGTCGGGCTGGTCGTGGTTGCCGTTCTCGCCGTCTCGCTGTCGGGTGCCCGCCTGCTCGCGGGCACGCGACTGCTGGCGGCGATCGCCCCGGCCGTCGTGGTCGCGGCCTGGGCGCTGACGCGCGAGCCGCTGATGGAGGCCGGCGCCACGCGCGGTGACCGAGCGAGGGATGGTGCAATCCTCGCCGTGCTCCTGCTCGCGGCGCTGGCGACAGGCGCCGCCCTGCTCGAGCGGGGAGGGATCGATCGGCTCGTTCGCCGGCGACCGAAGGCGGTCGCGCGAGGCATTACGGCTCTCGTCGTGGCGGCCGTGGTTGCCGTCGCCGTCGCCGTCGCCGGCTCGGGAGTCTCGCTCGGCGAGTGCTCGAACGACGCCGGCCGCATCTCGGAGGCGTGCTTCAACAACCGCCTCGACTGGTGGCAGGACGCCCTGCAGATCGCTCGTGACCACCCACAAGGAACGGGTGCACGCACGTTTGCGCTCGCGCGCCTGGCGGTCCGCGACGACGGGACGCCGGTGACCGAGCCGCACAGCGTTCCGTTGCAGCTACTCGCCGATCTTGGCGTGGCCGGCCTGCTGCTCGCGGTCGCCGGCGGTGTACTGGTGGTGGTGGCGGCGCGGCGGGCGTTCGCAGCGGTGCCCGCGACGGAGCAAGACGGCGTGGTCGTGCTGCTCGGCCTGCTGGCCGCGTTCGGCGTGCACTCTCTGGTCGACTACGACCTCGACTTCGTCGCCGTCACCGGTCCCGCCCTGGTCGCGGCGGGCGCGCTCTTTGCGATCGGCCGGCCGGCGCGGCGTGTCCGCGCGAACTGGTCCGGGGTCGTGGCCGCCTCGTTCGCGGCTGCTGCCGTCGCGCTCGTCGTGGTTGCGCCGTGGCTCTCGGAGCGCAAGCTCGACGCGGCGGACGCCAGCTTCGAGCAGGGCGAGGTCGGCCAGGCGCTCGATCTCGTCAGGTCGGCGCGCGTGCTCGATCCGCTCGCGCTGGAGCCTGTGCTGAGGCAGGCCGAGCTGGCGGAGGCCGCCGGCGACGACGGCGAAGCGCGCCGTCTGTTCCGGCTCGCCATCGACCGTCAGCCGCGCAATCCGGCCACCCATCGCGCGCTCGGCTTCTTCGAGTTCGAGCTCGGGCGGATGTGCTCCGCCTATGAGGCGCTCAACGACGCGTACACGCTGGATCAGCGCGCAACGACCTGGCGAGTGGGCGGTGAGCTCGACCAGGCTCGCGCCGCCGTCAACGCGGGCGCCTGCCAAACCGAAGAGCCGCTCTGACCCTCGTCGAGCAACTGGGTCTCGAGGTGCCGCTGATCCAGGCGCCGATGGCCGGTTCGCAGCTCGGTCGGCTGGCGGTCGAGGTGTGCAAGAGCGGCGGCCTCGGGTCTTTGCCCGCGGCGATGCTCGACGCCGACACGCTCCGCGGGGAGCTCGCTGCCGTCGCAAGCAGTACCGCGCGGCCCGTGAACGTCAACTTCTTCTGTCACGCATCACCCGCGGTCGACCACGACCGGGAACAACGGTGGCGGGAGCGGCTTCGGAAGTACTACGCCGAGCTGGACCTCGATCCTGCGGCCGTGCCTGACGCGCCCGCCCGCCGTGCGTTCGACGAGGAGGCCCTGGCGGTGGTGGAGGCGCTCCGACCGGCCGTGGTCAGCTTCCACTTCGGCCTGCCCGCGGAGGTTCTGCTCGATCGTGTGCGGGCGACCGGGGCGCTCGTTCTCTCGTCGGCCACAACCGTCGCGGAGGCCCGCTGGCTGGCGGCTCGGGGTGTCGGCGCCGTGATCGCACAGGGGGTGGAGGCAGGCGGACACCGGGGGATGTTCCTGTGCGGTGACGTCGCCTCTCAGGTTCCGCTCGCACGCCTGCTTCCGGCAGTGCTGACCGCGATCGACGTGCCGGTGGTCGCGGCCGGCGGCGTCGGAGACGCGAAGCACGTGGCGCGGCTCATCCGCGTGGGGGCAGCCGCGGTGCAGGTCGGCACCGCATACCTGCGCTGCCCGGAGGCGACGACGACTCCCGTGCATCGCGCCGCGCTTGCGTCTGCAGGCGCGCGAAGCACGCAGCTGACGAACCTTTTCACGGGCCGTCTCGCCCGCGGTGTCGTCAACCGGCTGATGAGGGAGCTCGGCCCCGTGTCCGACGACGTGCCGGGGTTCCCCCTTGCGGCGGCGGCCATGGCACCGCTCCGCGCTGCGGCGGAGGCGCTGGGGAGCGGAGATTTCTCTCCGCTGTGGTCAGGCACGAATCCGGCGTCCGCCCGTGAGGAATCGGCCGCGGCGGTGACTGCGCGCCTCTCCGAGCTCCTGTGAACGGACGGACTCAGCGCCCGAGGACGAGCACGACGTGCGCGCCGCGCAGTGCCTTCGCACGCATGCCGTCGAGCGGTGCGAGTTGCTTCACCTGCAGGTCACGGGCGAGGCGTTTCCCCTCGCCGCCGTAGCCCGGGCGGTACATCACGATCGAGCGGGGATAGTCCTGGTTGGCGGCGTTGCCGACGAAGCCGAGCTTGTAACCCTTGGCCTTGACGCGCGATGCTCCGGCGGCCGCCGCTCCTGTACGGCCGTTACCGTTCAGCACCATCACGCGTACGCGTCCGCGGACGAGCTCCGCGGCAGGCACCGTCGGCACCACGGCGACGGGCTTTTTCTTCGCGGCCGGGGTAGTCTGCACAGCCTTCTTCACCTTGTCGCCCTTGGTGTCTGCGCCGCCCGCCAGCAGTGCCCCGCCGGCGACGACGAGCAGGATCAGCTCGACTGCGGCCACGAGTGCGGCGACCACGGCGAAGGTGCGCCACGGGAAGCTCGAGCGTGTGCGTGGGCGCGAGCGGGGATGGTGAAGCGGCAGATCCATCGCCCGGTCGATTTCGGGCCTCGGCCGGCGACTCCTGCATCCGGCGTGCCTACGACGTCGCCGTGGGGATCCAGTCCCAGGTGAGCCGGATTCCCGTCTCGAGGTCGACCCTGGCCTCCCAGCCGAGCCCGGCACGCGCCCGCGAGGGGTCGAGCACGCTGCGGGCGGCGTCGCCGGCCCGCGCCGGGCCGAAGGAGGGCGGCGTCGTGATCCCGGCCGTCTCGCGGCACACCCGGTGCAGCTCGGCGATTGCGGTCTCGCGGCCGGTTCCGACGTTGAAGATCTCGCCGTTGCCCTCGACCGCGGTCGCGGCGAGCAGCGCGTCGACGACGTCCCCCACGTAGACGAAGTCGCGGGTGATCGTTCCGTCCCCGAAGATCACCGTGTCCTCGCCCCTAGCCATGCGCTCCAGGAAGATCGAGACCACGCCGCCCTCGAGTGCGCTCGATTGCCGCGGCCCGTAGACGTTGGCGAGCCGCGCCACAGCAGTGGGCAGCCCGAAGATGCGGCTCCAGCCGGCGACGTACTCCTCAGCTGCGAGCTTGGCGATGCCGTAGGCGGAGACCGGCCGGCGGGGCGTGTCCTCCGTCGCGGGCGCGTCGACGTCGCCGTAGATCGCACCGCCGGTGGAGACGAACACGAGGGAGGCGTTCGCCTGTCGTGCCGCCTCCAGCACGTTCACGGTGCCGACGACGTTCACCTCGGCGTCGTACGCGGGTTTCTCCATCGACGTCCCCACGTCGGCCTGCGCCGCGAGGTGGAAGACGACGTCGGTTGCGAACGCGAGCGGCTGCCGGATGTCGTGCTCGCGGAGGTCGGCCCCGGGGTTGACGAGCTCGCGCCGGCCGGTCGAAAGGTCGTCGACGACGGTCACCGAGTCGCCGCGCGCGACGAGCGCATCGACGAGGTGCGAGCCGATGAACCCCGCTCCACCCGTGACCACCGCGCGCATCGCTGCACCATACTGCCGGGGTGTTCGTGACGTTCGAGGGGATCGACGGGTCGGGCAAGTCGACGCAGGCGGCGTTGCTCGCGGAGCGCCTGCGGGAGCAGGGCCGGGACGTCGTCTTGACCCGCGAGCCGGGCGGGACGCCCCTCGGTGAGGCCGTGCGCGACCTGCTGCTGCACGGTGGCGACGTCTCGCCGTGGGCCGAGGCCGCGCTGTACGCGGCCTCGCGCGCACAGCATGTGGCGGAGTTGATCCGGCCGGCGCTCGCGCGCGGCGCCTTCGTCGTCTGCGACCGCTACCTCGACTCGTCGGTGGCCTACCAGGGTGCCGCGCGCGGGCTCGGGTTCGAGGCCGTGCTCGACCTCAACCTGGCCGTCGTCGGTGGCCTCGTGCCCGACCGCACGGTTCTGCTCGAGCTGTCGGCTGCCGCGGCGGCAGAGCGCATGGGAGACGACCTCGACCGGCTCGAGCGCGAGGGGGACTCGTTCCGCGAGGCAGCGGCGAGCGCGTACGGAGAGCTCGCCACACGTTTCGCGGAGCGCTACCTGCTCGTCGATGCGGAGCAGCCTCCGGCGCGGGTTGCGAAGGCCGTCTGGCGCGCTCTGGAGCTCGGATGAGCGCAGGCCTCGATCGTGCCGCATTCGTGCGAGTGGGCGCGGCGGCCACGCTGGCCGGCGGGCTCGGGCTGCGCGCACCGGCCGCTGCCGCCGGGCGCGCGAAGCGCCTGCTCGGCCCGCGCGACGTGCGGCTGCTCGGGGCGTTCCGCATGCCCACCGACGTGAAGGGCCTGGACGCGGCGTGGGGGAATGGGCTGGCGCTACGGCGCGTCGGCGGCCGGATCAGGCTCTTCTCGTTGACCGTGAAGGGTGAGCTCTACGAGGTCGCTTTACCGCAACTCCGTGCCAGACCGCCGTATCGCGAGGCCGCGCTCGTGCGGCTGTGGGGCGACGTCTACGGCGGCCGCCGCCTGCTCGACCCGCCCGCGAGTCGCGGCAACGGCGTGATCGGCCTGCATTGGGACGAGCCGGGACGCCGTCTCTACTGGACCTACGGCGACGGGTACAACACCGTGTCCGCCCGCGACCCGTTCCTTGGCGCATCCCTGCTCGACGACAAGGCCGGCACCGCGCGGGCGCTCGGTCCTTGGCGGCTCCGGGGCCGGAGCGTGAAGATGTGTCTCGGCGGCCTGCTGTCCGTGCCGCAGCCGTTCGCCGACCGCTGGTGCCGGGGACGTCGCCTGGCGGCCGGGTTCGGCGGGTACTTCTCGATCGCCACGGTCGGCCCGGTGTCGATGGGGCCTGCGCTCGCCGCGTTCTCCCCGGATGCACTGCAGCCCGACGGTGGCACCGTCGACCAGACGGCCCTCGTCGGATACCCGTTCAATGCCGAGCCGTACACGCAGCCGGGCCGAGCCCGCCGCGATCCGGGCTATCGCACGGAGTTCGACGGCTGGAACCCGAAGGACGGCATCGGCTACTGGAGCTGGACTGACTACCTGGCGCAGGCCGGAGTGTGGATCGACACTCCGGCCGTAGAGGGCGTTCTCTTCCTGCCCACGATGGGCGTGGGGCGCACGTGGTACGAGGCCTCGACGCTGCGTGCCGAGAATGCAGCGCACTGGTGGTTCGTCTACGACCCGGCGGACCTCGCGCGCGTCGCCTCGGGTCTGCGCAAGCAGTGGCAGATCCAGCCTCGCCGCTTCTGGCGCGTGCGCGTCCCGGGCCTGCCCGACCCATTGCCCGGCTGGGCGGACAGTCCGCGCAACCTGGTGACAGGGGCGGTCTTCGACCACGCGTCCTCCCGGCTCTACGTGGCCGTGCGCTTCGGCACGGGCCCAGAACTCGGGGACTCGCACCTCGTGCTCGTCTACGGCGTGGCGCGGCGATGAGCGTGTTCCAGGCGGTGCCCGAGCAGGAGGAGGCAAAGCGCCTGCTCGAGTCGGCTCTGGGCGACGGGCACGCGCACGCGTTTCTCCTGCACGGTCCGGCAGGCGTGGGGAAGACGACGGCGGCCACCGCGTTCGCCGGTGCGCTGCTCGGGGACGAGCGTCGCGTGCGCGGCCGGACGCATCCCGATCTCGTGGTGGTGGAAGCGCTGGGCGAGATGATCCGCATCGATCGCATCCGCGAGCTGCACCGCGATCTCCACATGCGACCGTTCGAGACGTCGCGCCGCGTCTATCTCATCCTCGACGCGCACCGGTTGAACGAGGACGCGGCGGACGCGCTGCTGAAGGATCTGGAGGAGCCGCCGTCATATGCCGTGATCGTGCTCGTGGCGGACGAGCTCGGCCCGATTCCCGAGACGATCCGTTCCCGCTGCCAGCTCGTGCCGTTCAGCCGGCTCTCGCGCGGAGCCGTGCGGAGCTGGCTCGGCGAGCACGCGCCCGACCTGCCCGGCGAGACGGCGGATGCTCTGGCGCGCGTGGCGGCGGGGCGCCTCGACCGCGCGCGGCGCCTGCTCGACCCGGAAGCCCGCGAGCGCAGGGCGGCGCTGGTGGACGCTGCGCGCTCTGTCTACCGCGGCGAGGAGCTCGACTCGGGGAGGGCCGCGGCGGTGATTCTGCATGCGTGCGCGGCGAAGGCGGGTGCCGCCAAGGAAATGGAGGAAGCGGCGATCGAGGGTTTCGAGCTCACCTCGCGGGAGGCGGAGCAGCGCGTACGGCGCGCGGCGCGCGGGGCGGAGAAGGACGAGCTGCTCGCCTCGCTCGACGAGCTCGGGCTCTGGTACCGCGACCTGCTCGCGGTCTCCGTTGGGGCTTCCTCGGCGGTCGCCAACGCCGACCTGGCGGCGGCGCTGGCGGAGGACGTTGCGCTCGGGCATCGCATCGAGCGCGGCGCCGAGGACGCGGTGGAGATCGTGCGGGAGGCGTGGCGGGTGGCGGAGGAGTTCAACGTGACGGCCTCCCTCTTCCTGGAGTCGCTTTTCATCCGCCTGCACAGAGCGTTCCTGCCCTGAGGCTGCTCCAGGCGGCCGGCGATCAAGCGTGCCGGCGGTCCTGCGTGGCCGGGCGGGGAGCCCGCGGGCCCGGCGGGCCCCTCTAGGGGCTCGCCAGCGACTTTGTTCTTCCTGGTCGACCGCCAGCGGTGGTGGGCGAGGACCCAGCACCCCGGCAGCCGGTTCACATACCCCGTACAAAAGCCTTTCCCACTGTTTTCCGTCCGCACACGTCGCCTTCAACTCGACGCGGCCTAATGAGGCCGTCAACCACGGCAAGGAGGGAAGCGGACATGAAGCGGAAGCGACTGGTCGCGGCGATCGCGACAGTGGGGGCGCTGGTCTTCGCGTCGGTGGCGATGGCAGCGGTGATCAACGGCACGCCGGGCAACGACCGTCTCAAGGGCACGGCGGAGAACGACGAGATCCGCGGCTTCGCAGGTCACGACTGGATTCACGCGCTTGAGGGCAGCGACCTGGTGCGCGCGGGTCGCGACGGTGACGTCGTGCGAGCCGGTGAAGGTGACGACGAGGTGTACGGCGGCCAGGGTCGCGATTCGCTCCATGGCGCCCCGGGCAACGACCGGATGTGGGGCGGCTCCGACGGCGACGGCGTGTGGGGCGGTCAGGGCGACGATCGTGTCGGCGGCGGCTCCGGGAACGATGTTGTGAACGGCGGCGAGGGCAACGACTCCGTCTTCGGCGGCTCGGGCAGCGACACGATCTACGGTGGCCCGGGCGACGACGTCCTCCATGTCCTCGCGCCGGACGGCAACGCCGACTTCGCGCACTGCGGCGCCGGCAACGACACGATCTACATCCTGCGCTCCGAGCGGCCGCGCACGCGTCTGTTCGGTTGCGAGAACATCGTCCTCGTCGACGCCGCGACCGCCGAGCAGGCGGCTGCCGAGAACGACGACCAGGACGGGGCTGCCGACGCGTAGCCGACGGACCAGGGGTGTCACCGCAGCGTGGCCCCCCTGGTGGGCCCCTTTAGGGGCTCACCACAGGAGCTCTCAACAAACTGAGAGCCGCCACAGCAGCGCGGCCCCCGACGCTCGCCGGGGGCCGCGACTCGGTCCGGCCGAAGCGCCGCGCGGCGCCCCGCGCGCTGGCAGGGTTGCAGCGTGACCCTGCGCGGATTCGTCGACGTCCATTCGCACGTGGTGCCTTCGCTCGACGACGGCGCCCGCTCGATCGAGGAGGGCCTGGCCCTGTGCCGGCTGGCCGTCGAGACGGGCACACGGGTGCTGTTCGCGACACCCCACGCGCATGCCGAGTGGGGCACCTACCCACTGACGAAGCGGCGCTTGGCGACATACGACGAATCTCTCCCCGTGCTCCGCGAGCAGGCGGCCGCTATCGGGCTCGACCTGCGTCGCGGCTGCGAGGTCTACCCGACGGTTCTCCGCGCGTCCGACCCGCACGACTTCGTGCTCGGCGGAACGCGCGGCGTGCTCGTCGAATGCCCGGGCTGGTGGGTCGACCAGCGCACCGCTGTCGAAGACACCGAGAGCGCCTGCCGGGCGATCGTCGAGGCGGGGCTCGTCCCTGTGGTCGCGCACCCCGAGCGCTCACCGGCTTTCGCCGGCGACCTGCACACCGCGCGCCGCTTCGCGCGCGAGGGCTGGCTGCTCTGCCTCAACGGCTCCTCGCTGACCGGTGACGACGGTGGCGAAGCCGAAGGGTCGGCCTGGGCGATGCTGGAGGACGGAATCGTCTCCCTCGTCGCTTCGGACGGTCATCGCGCCCACCGGCCGCCCACGCTGGACAAAGCCTTCGAGGCTGTGGCGGAGCGGTGCGGGGAGGAGGCGGCAGCACCGCTGTTCTGCGGCGACGCACTCCCGTGGATCGCCCCTTCAGCTGCGTTCAGACCGTCCTGAGCATCGTCCGTACGGGCGCTACCATGACGAGAGCGCCGACGTAGCTCAGCTGGTAGAGCACATCACTCGTAATGATGGGGTCC
>JBJXGY010000010.1:0-6558 GCA_046160185.1 Gaiella sp.
TCCACGACCTCCTCGGCGGGCTCGAGCTGCCGACGCTGCTCGTCACGCACGACTTCGAGGACGCGGCGGCGCTCGCCGATCGCATCGGGGTGCTCGCCGCGGGCGAGATCCGGCAGCTGGGATCGGCGGCCGAGCTGCTCGGCGCCCCGCGGGACCCGTTCGTGGCGAGCTTCACCGGCGCCAACGTGCTCCGCGGCGTCGCCAAGCCCGACTCGTCAGGGCTCACACAGGTGCTGCTGGACGGCGGTGCGCAGCTCGTGATGACCGACGCGGCCTCGGGGCCGGTGGCGGTCGCCCTCTATCCCTGGGAGATCGATCTAGCCCGGCAGGCGGGGAAGGGATCGACGGCGAACCACCTGTCGTTGCCGGTGAGCTCGGTGGTGACGGTCGGCAATCGCGCTCGCGTACGCTGCGGGCCTCTGACCGCGGAGATCTCCCGCGCCTCGCTCGACCGCCTCGCGCTGGCGGCGGGTGAGATCGTGGTCGCCTCGTTCAAGGCTACCGCGGTCCGCAGGGTGGGCTAGATGATTGATCGACAATTCCGGCACGTCCGGATGACGACCACGACACGGCGCATCGCGCGGCGCTCGTCTGTGACCCGTACAACTCCGGTACTGGCCCCAGCCGATCACCGCACGCTGCTTGGTCGTGAACGCCCCCGACCGCACCCCAATTGCCGATCAATCATCTAGTGCGCGCTGAGCGCCGCTGAGACAGCAGCCGCACGGGTGGAGACGCCGAGCTTGCCGTACACGTTCTCCAGGTGCTTCTTCACCGTGCGCGGGCTGATCACCAGTGCGCCGGCGATCCCGGCGTTCGTCAGTCCTTCGCTGAGGAGCGCGAGCACCTGTCCCTCGCGCGGCGTGAGCCCGAGTGCCCGCAGCTCGGTGGCCGTCGGAGTGGCCGGCGAGTCGCTGAGCAACAGCGCCGCCGGGCGGGTGCCGAGCGCGTTGACGTTCAGGCGTCGGCCGTTGGCGACCACCACCAATCTCTGCGGAGCGCGACCATTCATCCAGTCACGGATGATCGTCGGGAGCGCACCCGACCCGTCGACGGTGAAGGAGAGCACTCGTTCCAGGATCTCGGTGGCCGTCGGTGTCGCATAGAGCAGGGCCCGGCTGCGATCGAGCACGAGCAGGGGCGCCTCGCCGGGGCCGGCGGCGGCCTCCAGAGCCGAGCGGGCGAACGAGTCCTGGTAGGCGTGTGCGAGGTGCGGTGTCATCAGGTCGAGGAGCGCCCGCTCTCCTTCGGTGAAGTCGCGCCTGGTGCGCAACAGGGCGAACCCGACGACGAGCCCCCGCGGCACGGGGAGGGGGCAGGTGAGGAGGTAGTTGCCTGAGACCGGCCGGAAGAGCTCGTCGAAGAGCGCTGTCCGGCGAAAGGCGCGGGTCGAGATGAGATCGGACATGCGTAGCGCCGGCCCACCGTTGTGTGTGGCGTAGTAGACGGCGACAGGGTGTTCGTGGACGTTCCTGGCAAATGCCTCGTCTGCGTCCACGCGCTTCACGTCGCGTGGGTCGGTGAACACGATCGTCCGTCCGGCTCGGAGGTTGATCTCGGAGTACGCCGCGAAGTCGCACGCGATCAGCTCCCTCAGCCCGGCGGTCGCGGCCTCGGCGAAGTCGTCGGGGTCGGTGGCGTCGTTGACCCTGCGGACGAGCTCGAGCGCGTGGGCGAGGTCGCCGCTGCGGAGAACCGCTGTCACGTCTCGCAGCTGTCGGCGGTGGACGAGATACGCCAAACGGCCACTTGTGCCTCCTTCGTCGTGCGGTAACTGTTGCGCAGAAGGCACCTGTTGGCAAGCGAACGGGGGTGAAGCCATGATCGCTCGGCTGGCGATCGTGATCGCGGTGGGCCTGGCGCTGCTCGGGGCAGGGCTGGCGAACGGTGGGACGACGACCGTGAGCGCGACCGCACAGGTCACCGGGTCCGGGACGAGCTACCGGCTGTCGGTGAGGAACACGGGTACCGAGCCCATCCTGTGCTTCGGCCTCCTGCTCAACGGTGTGCAGCCGTTGTCGGCCTCCGGGCCGAGCGGCGTGCTCACACGGGTGGGCGTGTTCGAGGGCAAGGGCCTCGTCCACATGCAGGGCAACCCGGTCGTCGCACCGGGCGCGACGGTCACCGCCGATTTCAAGACGAACGTCCCGATTCCCGCGACTGCGGTGCGAAGCCGTGGCGCGCCTGTGGCTCGCGCTGTTGCCACCAACGCAGAGATCCGCTACTCCGCCACCTGCCAGCCGGGATCGGATGTGTTCGGAACGGCGACGTTGCCGCCCACCCAGCCGCCGCCGCCTCCGCCCCCGCCTCCGCCGTGCGAATGCGAGAAGCTGACCGTGACGGCCTCGAACTACTCGTCCAAGCAGGTGGAGACGGGGCCGACGACGCTCAAGCTGAAGCTGCGCTGGATCATGAGCTGCTCGCAGGGCGACGGGGAGTGTGCCGGGCTGCTCAAGCTGGGCAAGCCGGCCGGCTCGGACATCGTGTTCGAGGCACCCAACGCGACAGACGTCAGCTGCGCCGGGAAATGCGACCCGGCCGGAGCCACGTCGGCATCAGGCGTCGTCAACGTCCGGATGCGGTCGGTCAGGACACTCGACTTCGACAACCGTGCCGGCAAGACGGTGGTCTTCCCCGTCCGTCGCTTCTGCGTGCGAGCTGGGAGGAACGTGTCTGTCGGCACGACGCGGATCAGACTCGTCTTTGCCGGCACCGGTTTCCTCGACAAGAAGAAGAGCGATCTCAACGGCAACGGGAAGCCGGACGGCGCCGACCGCTAGATGATTGATCGGTAATCGGGGTGCGGTCGGGGGCGTTCACGACCAAGCAGCGTGCGGTGATCGGCTGGGGCCAGTACCGGAGTTGTATGGGTCACAGCTGAGCGCCGCGCGATGCGCCGTGTCGTGGGCGTCATCTGGACGTGCCGGAACTGCCGATCAATCATCTAGCCGCTCGTCGTCCCGGGCGATTGATGTAGCCGTCGCGCAACATCGCCTGCGGGATACTGCGCGCGTGTCCGAGAGTCGTCTCACGCGCCGCGCCTCGCTGGCCAAGCTCGGTGGCGTCGTTGCTGCCGCCGCAGCGGGTGGCGTGGCGGCCGACCAGGCGAGCGGCGGCCCGGCGGGCGTCGCGCGCGGGGTGGTCTCGTGCGTGCTCTCGCCCGAGATGACGGAGGGGCCGTTCTTCTTCCCGGGCGACCCGGTTCGCAGCGACGTCCGCGGGGGCAAGCCGGGCACGGTGCTCGACCTGCGGCTGACGGTCGTCGATGCCTCGACCTGCAAGCCGATCCGTGGCGCCCGCGTCGACATCTGGCACTGCGACGCCGCCGGCGTCTACTCCGGCGCGGAGCAGCTGGGGACGGAAGGCGAGTCCTTTCTGCGAGGCATTCAGCGCACGACCGCGTCGGGCCTGGCCGTGTTCAGGACGATCTACCCCGGCTGGTATCCCGGCCGTGCCGTACACATTCACCTGCGGGCCTACCTCGGCGGCAACGTCATTCACACGGGTCAGGTGTTCTTTCCGGACAAGCTCACCGATGAGGTCTACAAGCGGGCGCCCTACGCGGCTCGGCCGAACCGCGACCCGCGAAACGCCGGCGACAGCATCTTCCGCAATGGCGGTTCGCGTTCGATGCTGAAGCTACGCCGCAGAGGCGCCGGCTACATCGGGTCGATCACGCTCGGCGTGAGCCGCAGCTGACTGCCCGAGGCGCCGCTGCAATACGCCGTTCGCGCATCCGGATGCAGGTGCGATCACGCCCGGCGTGAGCTGTGGGAGACAGCCAGGGTGAGGCCGCCTCCCTGGACGACCAGCGACAGCGCGGTCGCGACGAGCACGATCGCTTGAACCCTCTCGGAACCATCGAGCTGCTCGAGCGCGGGGTACACCGCAAGCAGGAGCGGCACCGCCCCCTTGAGGCCACCGAGAGAGGAGACGACGAGCTCATTGCGCGTGAGCTGAGAGCCGAACGTCGTCATCCAGACCACAAGAGGCCGTACGAACGCGATCAGGAGTACGCCGATGAGAGCCCCGCGCCAGACGTCGCCGCCTTCGACGCTGGTGACGAGCGCACTGCCCAGGAGGGCGAAGAGCAGCACCTCGGCCCCGCCCGCGACCGCCTCCGGGGTCGCATGATGATGGCCGGATCGCTTTGCCCACTGGTCGGAGACCAGCAGGCCTGCCAGGTACACCGCCAGAAAGCCGCTGCCGTGGAGCCACGCCGTGAGGGCACCAGCCAGAACGGCCGCGGTGAGCAGAGCGACGGACACGAATCCGTCCTCGAGCCGTGGCAACTGACGCATCAGCAGGATCAGCATCCCCCCGGCGAGCAAGCCGCCGGCCGTTCCGATCAGAAGCTCCTGCGCCATGCGCCGTCCAACGTCGCCTGCAGAGGCGGAGTCCTCCGCAAGCGCGCTCACCGCGACGACCATCAGGGAGATCGCGACCGGATCGTTGAACCCTGATTCTCCCTCGAGAATCGTGCGGGTCCGGGCCATTCCTGACCGGGAGCGGAGCGCGGCGTAGACCGCCGCGGGGTCGGTCGGCGCGAGAGCGATGCCGATGAGGAGCGCGACTTCCCAGTCGAGGCCGAGCGCGACGTTGGCCACGATCGCAAGCAGGCCGGCGGTCGCCGCCGTACCGGCGAGCCCCAGCCCGAGAATCGGCCGTGCCTCGCGCCGCCAGGCTGTGAACCCCGTTGCTGCCCCGCCCTGGAAGAGGATCGCGTACAGCGCCAGCACGCCGATCTGCTGGAGCTCGAGTGGCGACAGGTCGTCGGCCGGGCCGAGCTCGAGGAGGCCGGCCACGACCCCCACCGCCAGGAACGCGGTCGGGGCGGGAAGGCCGACCCGGCGGCAGACCACCGACCCGGCCAGGGCCGCAAGAATCAGCGCCGAAACGACGGCGAGGCCGGGAAAGAAGTCCTCGAAGGCATGCATAAACGTGTTGCCGACCAGTCTTCCCGGCGCACCGGTGAGCAGTCTAGTCGGCGATGAGCACGACCCGAACCTGAGCCGCTACTCATCTAGACTCGGTGGTCCCCCTAGGGGAGTAGCTCAATGGTAGAGCAGCGGCCTCCAAAGCCGAAGGTTGCAGGTTCGAGTCCTGTCTCCCCTGCTGAGCTTGGATCCACCGATCTGCGCGGGCGGTTGCGTCCGTCTGGGCTCGCCAGGCCGCTTCCCGTCCGGGGCTTCGGCCCCTTGCGGGGCCTGCACCCGGCCGGTGCGCTCCACGTCACAGCGGCAACGGACGGGCCTCGGCCCGCCCGTCACCGCTGCGCCGCGTCCTGACGGCCCAGCCGAACGCCCCGCGGTCACGCATATCGGTGGATCCAAGCTGAGAGCTCCGCAACCGGGTCGTTCAGCGCCGCGGCCACGCACGGCGGGCAAGATCGGCCATCCAGACGGCCAGCGCGCCCGCCGTGAACGCCACGATCCAGGCGCGTCCGCCGTCGAGCGCGCTTCCCACCGCGATCGACGCCAGCGCCGCGGCGATCACCGCGAACAAGAGGGTAAGGGCCCGACGCTGCGCCATCATGCACATGCTGCCAGCAGATCGCCTGCCGCCTGTCCGAAAGGCTTGCTCTACGGCAAGCAGAGAGGGAACCGCGTCCGGCGGGCGTATTCTCTTCTCGTGTCGAAACCTGGGGGGGAAATCCGGGCTCTCTGGCTGGAGTACCGCGCCGCGCGCGACCCCGCGGTGCGGGACCGGCTGATCTTGACGTACGCGCCACTCGTCAAGTTCGTAGCGGGACGTCTCGGAGCGGGCCTGCCACAGCACGTGGACGAGCAGGATCTCGCCTCCTACGGCCTCCTTGGCCTGATCGGCGCCATCGAGCGGTTCGACCCCGACCGCGAGATCAAGTTCGAGACGTACGCGATCGCGCGGATCAAGGGCGCGATCATCGACGAGCTCCGCTCGCTCGACTGGGTGCCGCGCTCCGTCCGCACACGGGCGCGCGAGATCGAGCGCGCGATCGCCGAGCTGGAACGGACGCTGATGCGGGTGCCGACCGACGAGGAGATCGCCGCGAAGCTCGGCTGCTCGACCACGGAGCTCGAGGACTCGCTCGCGGAGATCTCGCGATCGTCGATGGCTGCGCTCGACGAGCTGTGGACGCCGCAGGGCGGTGGCGACCAGGTCGCGCTCATCGACACGATCGAGGACACGACAGGCCCCGACCCGGAGTTCACGCTCGAGCAAACCGAGATGCGCGAAGCCCTCGGGGAGGCGATCGCCAGACTCCCCGAGCGCGAGAAGCTCGTCGTCACTCTCTACTACTACGAGGAGCTCACACTCCGCGAGATCGGCGAGGTGCTCGGCGTCACCGAGTCCCGGGTCTCGCAGCTTCACACGAAGGCGGTGTTGCGCCTCAAAGCACGGCTCTCCGGCGGGTTGCGGGAGCCGGCGGAGACCTGATCGCTCGCTTCCACCTCGGGCAGCCGTCGGGGCAGTGGACTGTCAGGCAACGTTGTTGGGGATGCGGGTCGTGAGAACCGAGCCAGGCTAGGACGCAGAGAGCGGTGGAAACTGTGTTGGTGCCAGGCTTAAGCCTGGCAC
>JBJXGY010000011.1:0-24634 GCA_046160185.1 Gaiella sp.
GGTGAGGGAGTGCGCCCTCTTCAGGATCACGTTGTCGGACGCATTGCGGCCGACAACGTGCAGCAAGCATCTGGTGCGGCGGCTCACAACGACGATTATTCCCTGTGAATCGTTGTGAGACGCCGCATTAGGCGAGCCAGACCTGCCGGCTGAGCGAGCCGGGCCCGGTGATCGGCGGCGGGATGTACACGTGCTCCCGTGCCACCCAGAACGTTCCCGTCGTCTTGGCGTAGTTCGCCACGTCCTCCCAACCGGCCTTGACGGCGTCGGACTCCATGCCGCGCTGCATCGACTCCTCGTCGTCCCACCACAGCTCCACGAACGCGTCCGCTTCGAGATCGCCCGCGAGCTTGCTCGTGACCTCCGTGACGACGTACCCGCGCAGGCCGGGCGCTGCACCCGAGATCGGCGCATGCACATCGCGCCAGTACCGGAAGAACTCCTCCGTCGAGAAATCGTCGCGCTTGTAGGCCGTGCCGATCACCTTGATCATCTCTCCTGCTCCTCTCGCTGGCTGGGTCTCAGTCGCCCCCGTCGCCGATGGGTGCGTAGTTGAAGCAGGCAAGCGCGTGGCCCGGGGTGCCGGCGACCGGTTCGAGGGCCGGTTCCTCGCTGCGGCAGCGATCGATCGCGCGGAAGCAGCGGCTCGCGAAGCGGCAGGCCTGCGGCGGGTCGACGGCGCTCGGGACGTCACCCTGGAGCACGATGCGCCGAGTGAAGCGGCGCCGCTGGAGCGCCGGTACCGAGGAAAGCAGCGCCTGCGTGTAGGGGTGGAGCGGGTTCTCGAAGATCTCCTGGCTGGGGGCCGTCTCGACGACCTTGCCCAGGTACATCACCGCCACGCGGTCGGCGACATGGCGCACGACCGTCATGTCGTGCGAGATGAACAGATAGGTGAGTCCGAGCCGTTCCTGCAGGTCGGCGAGCAGGTTGAGGATCACGCTCTGGACCGAGACGTCGAGCGAGCTGACGGGCTCGTCGGCGATCAGAAGCCTGGGCTCGACGGCGAGCGCACGCGCGATCGAGATGCGCTGTCGCTGCCCGCCCGAGAACTCGTGCGGAAAGCGGTCGGCCGCGTCGGGCGGAAGCTCGACGAGGTCGAGAACCTCGCGCACCCGATCGGCGCACTCGGCCTTGGCCAGGCGGTGCGCGACTCCCTCCGCGACGATCGCGTCGACCTTCATGCGCGGATCGAGCGATCCGTACGGGTCCTGGAAGACGAGCTGGGCCTCGCGGCGGAAAGCGCGCAGCTCATCACTGGAGGCCCCGAGGACGTCGACGCCGCGGAAGCGCACGCTGCCCTCGTCGGGGCGGATCAGATTCAGCGCCAGGCGAGCGAGCGTGCTCTTGCCGCAGCCGCTCTCACCCACCAGCGCGACGGTCTCGCCCTCGCCGACGTCCAGGTCGACGCCCTCGACCGCGTGGAGGCGGCTCGTCACCCGCCCCCAGAAGTCGCGCGCCACCGGGAAGCGCTTCGTGAGCCCGCGAACCTCGAGCAGTGTCTCAGCAGGCTGTGGCATCGAAGGGAGTCGGGTTGAAGCAGCGGAGGGCCCGCCCGCCGTCGAGCAGCTCCAGTTCGGGGTGCTGCTCGTCGCAGCGAGCGATCCTGTTCGCGCAGCGGGGAGCGAAACGGCAGCCGCGCGGCAGCGCTGTCAGCTCGGGCACGCGGCCGGCGATCACCGGGAGCCGCGTGCCTGGCTCGGTCAGGTCGGGCATGCTGCGCAGCAGCCCCTGCGTGTACGGGTGACACGGATTGTCGAACACGGAGGAGACGCTGTCGCACTCGACGACCTCCCCCGCGTACATGACAGCGACCCGATCGGCGATCTCGTAGACGACGCCGAGGTTGTGCGTGATCAGGATCACGCTCATCCCGAGGTCGTCCCGAAGCCCCGCGAGCAGATCGAGGATCTGCGCCTGGATCGTGACGTCGAGCGCCGTCGTCGGCTCGTCGGCGACGAGCAGCTTCGGCTCGAGCAGCAGCGCGGTCGCGATCATCACGCGCTGGCGCATGCCGCCCGAGAACTGGTGTGGGTAGTCGTCGAAGCGAGTGGCGGCCCGTGGAATCCCGACCCGCTCGAGCATGTCGATCGAGCGCTGCCTCGCCTCCCTCCGGGACGCGGCCCGGTGCGCGACGATCGTCTCCGTCATCTGGCGGCCGATCGTGAATGACGGGTCGAGGCTCGTCATCGGCTCCTGGAAGACCATCGCAATGTCCTTGCCGCGCACGCGCCGCATCGCGCTCTCGGGGAGCGCGGCGAGATCCTCGCCGTCCAGCAGCACGCGGCCCGACGTGATCGTCGCGGCCGCAGGGAGCAGCCGCATCACGCTGAGCATCGTCATCGTCTTGCCACAGCCGCTCTCGCCCACGAGTGCCATGATCTCGCCGCGGCCCACCGTGAACGAGACCCGGTCGACAGCCGCGAACGATCCGCGCCTGCGCCGGATCTCGGTCGTGAGCCGCTCGACGACGAGCAGATCCGACGCCGTCGGCACGCCGGTCGTCGACAGGGCGCTCGACTGGCGACCGTCGCTGCTGTCGCCGTCCATCAGTACCGCCGCAGCCTGGGATCGAAAATGTCGCGGAGGCCGTCCCCGAGCGAGTTGAGGCCGAGGACGATCAGCGCGATCGTCGTCCCGGGCACGACGGCCGGCCAGACGGACACGGTCCAGAAGTTGCGGCCCTCGGCCACCATCGCACCGAGGCTCGGGGTCGGAGGCTGAGCGCCGAGGTTGATGAACGAGAAACCTGCCTCGGCGATCACGGTCCAGGCCACGTAGTACGAGGCCATCACGAGGGCCGTGCCGGCCACGTTCGGAAACATGTGGCGCATCACGATCCGCCACTCTGAAACTCCGAGCATCCGTGCGGCCTCGACGAACTCGCGCTCCGCAAGGGTCTTCACCTGTGCCCGCACGATCCGTGCGAAGCCGGCCCACAGGATGACGACGACCGCGATGATGACGCCCTTGAGCCCCTTGCCGATCATGCCGGCGATGATCACCGCGACGAGCAGCAACGGGAAGCCCCAGGTCAGATCGATCAGTCCGCTGATCACCGTGTCCCGTTTGCCTCCGAAGTAGCCGGCGATCGAGCCGAGCGTAAGGCCGATCACGATCACGAGGAACGTGACGCCGACCCCGATCAGCATCGCGATCCCGACTCCACCGATCGTTCGCCACATCAGGTCGCGGCCGTACTGGTCGGTTCCCAGCGGATGCGAGCTGCTCGGAGGGTCGAGCGCTGCGGCGAGACCTTGCTCCTGCCAGAGGTGGTGAAGGCCCGGCGTCAGCAGGATCACCGCCCCGGCGAGGCCGACGAGGAGGAACAGAATCGTGAGCATGAGGCCGACAAGCGCGATCCTGTTCGCCCTGAGCAGTGCGAAGGCGTCTCGCAGACGTCCCTCTTCCCAGCTCGGCGCCGCATCGGCGCCTCCGAGGCCGAGAACCGGCTCCGTCGCCGACATCAGGCGGCTCTCGTTCGATCGCGGACCCGCGGGTCGATCAGCTGATGAGCGACGTCGGCGAGGTAGTTGGAGAAGATCACGATCGCAGTAAAGAGCAGCGCGAGGGTCTGAGCGAGCGCGTAGTCGCGCTTCTGGATCGCCTGGACGAACTGGAATCCGAGACCCTCGTAACGGAAGATCACCTCGACGATCAGGGAGTATCCGAGCACGAACGGGATCGTGACCCCAGCGAGGGCTACCACCGGCACGAGAGCATTGCGCAGCGCGTGGACCCACAGGATCCGCGCGCCCTGCAGCCCCCGCGCCTTCAGGGTGCGCACGTAGTCCTTGGAAAGCTCCTCCAGCGTGGAGGAGCGCATCAGGCGCAGGTTCACGGCCATCGACTCCATCGCGAGCACGGCTGCAGGAAGCACGAGGTGCTTGAAACCGCCTGGTCCGGCGGGCGGCAGCCAGCCGAGCTTCACCGCGAACAGCTGGATCAGCAGCACCGCGAGGAAGAAGTTCGGGATGCCCATTCCGAGCACCGCCAGCAGGCGCGCCCCCTGGTCGAACGGCTGGTTGCGCCTCTTCGCTGCGATCAGCCCGAGCGGAATCGCGAGGACGTAGACGAGCAGAAGCGCCGAGCCTCCAAGCTTCAACGTCTGCAGCCCGGCGTCCGCGATCAGGTCGGTGATCTTGGCGCCGTTGACGAGCGAGTTGCCGGGATCGCCGGACAGCACGTTCTTCATGAACACGAAGTACTGCGCCGGCAGCGGGTCGTTGAGGCCAAGCTGCTCCCTGACGCGGCTGACGAGCACCTGGCTTCCGGTCGGGCTGACAATCACGCCGGTCACGTCGCCCGGCGCCACCCGCAGTCCGTAGAAGATCAGCCCGGAGGTGATCAGCAGCAGCAGCAGCGAGTAGGCGAAACGACGTAGGGCGAACTTGACCATCAGGAGAGAAGGAGGGCGGCCGTCAGGCCGCCCTCAGGTCTGGACGCGTGTGTGGGCTCAGGTTGCGAGCCACACGTCGTTGTAGAGCGGGTACAACATCGACTGCAGGGGGGTGTAACCCTTGACCTCGTTCTTGTGCACCCAGGTGTCGTTGCGGGTGAGGATCGGGATCTTGGGCAGCTGCTCCGCCCAGGCCAGCTGCATCTCGCGCGCCCCCTCCTCCAGCGTCGCCTCGTCGCCGGCCGTCTGCCACTTCTTGACGGCAGCGGCGACGTGATCGCCCGTGAACGCTGCGCTCGGGAAGGCCTGGAAGAAGACGAGCACGTCGACGGGCGACGACCACAACCACTCGAAGCTGTAGGCAGCGACATTGAGCGCCTTCTCCGGAGTGCCGGCCTCGCCCACCTTCGCGAAGAAGTCCGCCTCGTCCGGGGGGTCGAGCTTCATCTCGACTCCGATCTCCGCCAGCATCGGCACGATCGCTTCGTCGATCCCGCCCGTGGTGGGCTGGTACAGCTTGCTGCTCAGCGCCGTAAAGGAGAGCTTCTGACCCCCCTTTTCGCGGATCCCGTCAGAGCCGGCAGTCCAGCCGGCCTCGTCGAGCAGCGCTTTCGCCTTCTCGAGATCGAACTGGTTGAACTGCTCGACCTCCGGTTCGTACCACTTGTAGTTCGAGGCGATCGGCCCGTAGTCCGGCACGGCCTGGCCGAAGAAGAGCGCATCGACCAGCGACTGCCGGTCGATCGCGTGCGAGATCGCCTGGCGCACCTTGACATCGTCGAAGCCGTACTTCGTCTGCTGATTGTTGAGACCGAGGTAGTAGCCGGACAGCCCGGGGTAAGAGATGGTCGTGAGGTCTTTGTTGCCCTTGAGGCGCTCGATGTCCTGCCCTGCCGGGTTCTTGACCACGTGAGCGGTGCCGGCCTCGATCTCGTTGGCCCGCTGGCCGGCCTCGAGGATCGGAACCCACTTCACCGAGTCGAGGTGGGCGGCGCCCTTGTTCACCACGTACGGGATGTTGTTGCCCGGGTAGTCGTCCCAGCGTGTGACGACGACCTCGGTGCCCGGCTTGTACGTCGAGTACTGGAAGGGCCCGGTTCCGTCGGCCGCTGCGGAGCCGTAGTCCTCGCCCTTCTCCTTCCGGAACACGAGGTTGGTGATCATCGAGTTCTCGGTTGCGAGTGTCTCCGGGAACGCCGCGAACGGGGAGCTCATCGTCGCGACCACCGTCGTCGCGTCGGACGCTTTCACATCCTTGACCGACGGCCAGAAGATCGCGTTCTGCCCGGGCCCTCCGAGCTTGCCGTCCAGGTCGCGGAACGCGTTGAAGTTGTCCGCGACGACCTGCGCGTCGACAGCGGCGCCCGAATGGAAGGTGAGCCCCTCGCGCATCTTGAACGTCCAGGTCAGCAGATCCTCCGACACTGTCCACGAGTCGAAGAAGGCCGGTAGGTAGAGGCCGTCTGCGTCGCGGATCACCGGGAACTCGTACAACGCGACGAAGGAGGGGTCGTCCCACGATGTGAGCACGGGGTCCATCTTCGCGAAGTCGCGATCGTAGCCCTCGATGAGCTGGCCGCCCTTGACAGGCTTGCCGTCGTCGCCGGAGCCGGCCTCGTCATCGCCCGTGCACGCGGCGAGCAGCGTGCCGGCGGCGCTCACGCCGATGCCTAGTGCTGCCGCCCGCTTGAAGAACTCGCGGCGGTTGATGCGCCTCGCGGTGAAGTGGTCGATTAGGTTGTCGACCGAGTCGATCCTGTCCTCCGCCATGGGCCCTCCTTCTCGCGACCGGTGCCTCGATCGGCGTGCGATGTCAGAAAATCGTTTTCTCTAGACTGGCACGGTATCTTCGGTGATCCCTGCGCCGGTGTCAAGCAGACGGAGGGGGTTCGGTTGCGGTACGACGTGATCGTGGTGGGCGGCGGTCTCGCCGGGCTGACGACTGCCCGGGAGCTCGCACGCGGGGGAGGCCGCGTGCTGGTGCTCGAGGCACGAGATCGCCTCGGTGGGAGGACGTGGTACCGGCCGTTCAACGGCACGGAAAAGCGCGTCGAGGTCGGCGGCACATGGTTCTCGCGCGAGGCGCACGCCTCTCTCGCAGCCGAGATCGACCGGTACGGGCTGGCCGTCACCCAGAGCCCGCTGCCGGCCGAGTTCCGGTCGTTCGTCGACGGCGAGCGAAGAAGCGGCCGTGTCCCCGTACCGCCCGCAGAGGCGTCCGACCTCGCCCGGGCCTATGACCACATCCGCGAGGCGTCCCACCGCGTCGATCCCCGCCGTCCGCTCGACACCCAGGCGGTCGACGACCTCGACGTCTCGCTCGACGAGTTCCTCGCGCCTCTCGCGCTCCCGCGTGCGACGGCAGACCACATCGCGTCGTGGTGGGCGGGCTTCTCGTTCGGCTGCGGTGCGGACGAGGTGTCGGCGCTCCACGTCCTGCAGTGGGTGGCGAGCTTCGGGAACAGCACGTGGGCCTGGGACGACGTGCCGGCCGAGAAGCTCGTCGACGGCACCGTGTCGCTCGTCGACGCGCTCGCGGCCGACTCCGCTGCCGACATCCGCCTCCGCGCACCGGTCGCGGCGGTCGTCCAGGAGAACGGCGGCGTGCGGGTCGAGATGCGCGACGGCACAGCGGAGCTCGCCGAGCTCGCCGTCCTCGCGACGCCGCTCAACACCTGGCAGGACATCGAGTTCCGGCCGGCGCTCGCCGAGCCGAAGCGGCAGGTCGCAGCGCTGGGACATGCCGGCCGGGCCGTCAAGGTCTGGGCGCTCGCGGTTGGCGTTCCCGAGGGGATGGCCGGCGTCGGCTGCGACGGCCTCGACTGGGTCAGCGAGGAGTTCGCCCTGCCGGAGGGCCGCCTGCTCGTCGGGATCGGCTCGTCCCGCGAGCGACTCGATCCTTCCGATCGCGAGCAGGTCGAGGCGCGCTTACGGGTGTTCGCCCCGGAGGCGCAGGTGCTGGCCGCCGACGGCCACGACTGGACTGCGGACGAGTTCTCGCGCGGGACGTGGGCCGCGTTCCGCCCGGGACAGCTGTCTCGCTTCCAGTCCGCCCTCCACCACCCGGAAGGGCGGCTCCTCTTCGCCGGCTCGGACACCGCGATCGCCTCGCCGGGCTTCATGGACGGCGCGATCGAGTCCGGGCTCCGGGCTGCCCGTCAGACGGCCACCGGCCTCGAATGACGGCCACCGCCCGAGCACAGAAGGGACCGCGTTGCAGGCAGTCGTGATCCATGCGTACGGGCCACCCTCAGTTCTCTTGTCGGAGGATGTCCCGGACCCCACGCCTCGTCCCGGCGAGGTGCTCGTCGAGCTGCGCGCTGCGGCGGTCAATCGCCGCGACACCGGCATCCGCAAGGGCGCGGGTGGCGAGTTGCCGCTCCCGCTGATCCTCGGATCGGACGGGGCGGGCGTGCGCCGCGACAGCGGCGAGGAGGTGGTGATCCTGCCGTCGCTCGCGTGGGGCGACGAGGAGGACGCGCCCGCCGACGGTTTCCGGATCCTCGGCGGACCCGACCCCGGAACCTACGCCGAGCTGATCGCAGTGCCCGAGGAAAACCTTCTCCCCAGGCCGCGACGGCTCTCCTGGCAGGAGGCTGCGGCGTTCCCGCTCGCCGGACTGACGGCGTACCGGGCGCTGTTCACCCGCGGCCGGCTGCGCGCCGGCGACACCGTGCTCGTACTCGGGGCGGGCAGCGGCGTGTCGACGTTCGTAGTCTCGCTGGCGCACCAGGCGGGCGCTCGAGTGCTCGTGACGTCGTCGAGCCGCGACAAGATCGACCGCGCCGCCGAGCTGGGCGCTGACGCCGGCTTTGACTACACGGCCGGCGACTGGGCCGCCGAGGTGCTCGCGCTGACCGGCGGACGCGGCGTCGACGTCGTGGTCGACTCGGTCGGCGCGACCTGGCCGGAGTCGCTGCGCTGCCTGCGGCGGGGCGGCCGCCTGGTCGTCTTCGGCGCCACTGCGGGCGCGGCGGTCGAGCTGCAGGCGCGCCCGGTCTACCTCGGGCAGCTCTCGATCCTCGGGACGACGATGGGCAGTCCCCGCGAGTTCGGCGCGCTCCTCGAGGCGATCGACGCGGGAAGCTGGCGGCCGGCGATCGACAGCGTCCACCCGCTCGGCGAGGCGGCCGCCGCACACGAGCGGATGGAGGCCGGCGCCCACTTCGGCAAGCTGGTTCTCGACCCCGGCTGACGCTGCGAGCGCCGGCTTAGAGCTCGATCGCGCACCCGCCGGGCGGCATCAGCTGCCCGCAGCCGGTGCGATCCACGCCTGGTTGCTGAGCCGGCCCGGGCCCGTGATCGGCGGCGGGATGTAGATGTGCTCCTTCGTGACCCACCACGTGCCGGTCGTCTTCGCGTACTTGGGCACATCCGCCCAGGCAGCCTCGAGCTCGGGAGAGGCGTCCGCGCGCGCCATCGCCTCCTCGTCGTCGAACCACTGCTCGACGAAGGCGTCGGCCTCGATCGTGCCCCCGTCCAGGCGGCGGATGACCTCGGTGACCACGTAGCCGCGCAGGCCGGGCGCCCTCGCGGAGAGCGGGGCGTGCACGTCGTGCCAGTAGCGGAAGAACTCGTCGGTCGCGAAGTCGTCGCGCTTGTAGGCCGTGCCGATCACCTTGATCATCGGAACCTCCTCGAGCTACGCGAACCAGTTGCCGGGGACGTCCAGGTTGTCGATCGCCGCCTTCGCCTGGAGCACGTGCGCCTTGCCGTCCTCCATCACGAGCTCCCGGTGCCCGGGAAGCAGAGCGTCGAAGTCCTCGCCGGCCAGGCGGCGGACCGAGTCGAGGAGCGCCTGCAGATCGCAGTCGGCCGTTGCGAGCACGGCGACCTTGCCCCACGCGAAGACCGCGTCGCCGGCGAGCAGATACGTACGCTCGCCGCCCGTGACGAGGTACGAGCCGTGCCCGGCGCAGTGGCCGGGCGTCGAAAGGAAGCGGAGCTCGAGCCGCCCGACGCGCCGCACGTCGCCGTCGGCGAGGCGGTCGGCGACCAGGCACGGCGGGTAGTCGAAGTCGGCTGGGAAAAGGCCCGTGCGGCGGCCGGGCGCGAAGCTCGTCGCCTCGTGATCGCCCGCCTCGAGCGCGTCCGCGGCCTCCGCCGAGATCGCGACCTCGAACCCGAGCCGCTCGCGGTAGCGCGCCGCGCCGCCGGCGTGATCCGTGTGGAAGTGGGTCAGGTACAGCCGAGAGATCCGGGCGGAATCGCAGCCGGCCTGCTCGACGTTCGCAAGCAGCTTCGTCATCGCGGCCTCCGTGCCCGTGCCGCAGTCGACGAGCGCGAGCTCCTCGCCGCCGTCCAGCAGGTAGCAGTGAGCGTCGAAGTCGGCGGACACGCCGAAGCCGGTGAACGAGCCGCCCCCGACCAGCACGACGTCGTCGGTCAGCCTCATCGGGTGCCCGCTCCTCTCAGCGCTCGGGTGGCAGGTGGTAGACCTGGGAGCTGAGCCCGCCGTCGACCACGAGGTTCTGACCGGTGACGTAGGTGGCGGCGTCCGAGCCGAGGTAGAGGAACGCCTCGGCGATGTCCTCCGGCGAGGCAAGCCGGTTCATCGGAACGCCCGGGAAGGAGGCCCGGAACTTCTCCATCGCCTCCTCGCCGACGAGGTCAACCGACCGTTGCGTGTCCGCCGGCCCCGGGCCGACGCAGTTCACGCGGATGCCCTGCTGCGCGAGCTCGACCGCCATCACCTTCGCAAGCAGCACGAGCCCGGCCTTCGTCACGCAGTAGGGTGCGAACCCGGCGCCGGCGCCGAGCGAGTTGACGGAGGAGGTCATCAGGATCGCGCCGCCACCCTGCTCGACCATGTGGCGGGCCGCCCGCTGGGCGAGCACGAAGTAGCTCGTCAGGTTGACCTGTATGTCGAGGTCCCAGGCCTCGTCGGTCAGCTCGAGAAACGGCGTCTCCCAGGACATCGCCGCATGGTTGAGGACGACGACGTCGAGACGGCCGCACGCCTGCTGGGCCTGTGCGAGCGCTTCCTCACAGCCTGCGACGTCACCGAGGTCGGCGAGGATCGGAACGGCGCGGGCGCCGTGCTCCTCGATCGCCGTGGCCACTCGCTCGAGCCGGTCGGCGAGCTTTTCGACGACGCAGACTGTCGCGGCTCCCTCGCGGGCGAACCCGACTGCCGTCGCCTGGCCGATGCCCGCACCGGCGGCCGTTACGAAAACGTTTTTCCTTTGATATCTATCCGCCATGCGCCGTATTCTGCACATCCCTCGCACGATCGGAGCCCCGAATTCGCGACGACGCCAGATCGGGCCGGCGCTCCGATGATCCTGCGCGAGGCGTTCGACTACGAGTGCTCGCAGGTCTCGCCGACCGGCCCGCACATCGATCCGTGCCACATCGCCATCTACGAGACGCTCGTCGTCCGCGGTCGTGGCCACCAGCCATTGCCGGGGCTTGCGCACGCCTGGGAGGTGTCGGACGACGGCCTCGAGTGGCGGTTCCATCTGCGCCCGGCTGCGCGCTTCCATTCCGGGACGCCGTGCACGGCAGCCGCCACGGTCGCGCCGCTCGAGACGCTCCGCGACTCGTTCAACAGCGGCCCGCTCTGGTACTGGGACCCGGTCGAGAGCCTCTGGGCCGAGGGCGAGCACACCGTCGCCTTCCGCACGCGGTATCCATACGTGCGGCTCCCGTCGCTGTTGTGGGGGACGCACTCGACGATCTCCAACGAGGCGGCCCGCAGCGCCGACCCTGACGGCTTCGGCTTCACCTCAGCCGATGGAACCGGTCCGTTCCGCTTCGTCTCGTGGTCGCCGGAGCTGGTCGTCGCCGAGCGGTTCCGCGACTACGACGGCAGGGCGCCGCTGCTCGAGCGGATCGAGTGGCACGCAATCCTCGACCCGCACGAGCGGCTGGCCGCCCTCGAGCGCGGTGACGTCCACGTGCTGCACGGCCCACCGCTCGAGGCAGTCGACGCCCTCCGGGAGGAAGGCCGCCTGGTCGTCGTCGAGCACCCGCAGCCGGCGAGCCTGTACCTGGGGCTCGACTGGCGGCGCACCGACCTCGGCTTCGGCGACAGGCGGGTGCGGGAGGCTGTCTCACTCGCCGTCGATCGCGAGGCGATCGTGCGGGAGGCCTACCACGGCCACGCGCAGGCGACCTGGGGGCCGATCCCGCCGGGTGACGAGCACTACGACGCCTCGGTCGACGCCGGCCGGCGCCCGGACGTGGCGCGAGCGCGCGAACTGCTGGCGGCCGCCCGGGGCGCCGAGCCGATCCGCTGCGAATGCGTCGTCCAGGACGACGCGCAGATCGGCGCGGTCGGCCGCCTCGTCGCGGCGCAACTGCGGGAGGTCGGCATCGAGCTCGAGCTCCGCTTCGTGAAGCCCTTCGCGCCCTTCTACGACGCCGCCGACGCGCACCCACCGGCGGTCCTCTCGAAGTGGCTGTGGCCGGACGGCGTCGACGCGTCCCTCGGCTTCCTCACCACGCGTTGCCTCGGCTCCCCAAACTGGCAGCACTCGTCGATCCCTGCGCTCGACGAGGCCTACGAGACGTGGCTGCGCGCGGCCACCCCAGAGGAACTGCAGGCCGCCGCGAGCGATGTGCAGCGGATTGCCGCGGCCGAGCTGCCGATCGTGCCGCTCGTCAGCCCGACCGACATCTGGGTGCATAGCCCGCGGCTACAGGGCTTCGAGCCCTACCCGGAGGATCTCTACCCCCGATACGAGCGGGCTCGCCTCGATTGATGCTGGCTGCCCGACTCCATCCGGGCAGATCGACACTGTCGCTCGAGGACGTCTCCACGCCCGAGCCGGTGGGCACAGAAGTGCTCGTCGAGGTGATTGCCTGCGGTGTCTGCCGGTCCGACCTGCACATTCTCGACGGCGCCTTCCGCGACACGATGCAGCTCCCGGTGACGATGGGCCACGAGATCGTCGGACGGGTCGCAGCAGCCGGGCCGTACGCCGGTGCCGTGCCACTCGACGAACACGTTGCGGTCATGGCAGGCTGGGGCTGCGGCCACTGCCGGACCTGCGTCTCGGGGCGCGAGCAGATTTGCCCTGACGGGAACGAGGCGGGTGCGACTCGCGACGGTGGCTTCGCGGAGTACGTGCTTGTTCCCCACCGCCGGCATCTCGTGTCGCTCGACGGGCTCGACCCGCTTCAGGCGACGCCGCTCGGTTGCGCGGCGCTCTCCGCCTTCGCCGCCGTCCGGCGCGTAGCGCCCGCGGTGCTTCCCGGCGCGGCGGTCGTCGTGATCGGCATCGGCGGCCTGGGCGGCTTCGCCGTGCAGCTCGTGCCGGCCCTCACAGGGGGCCGTGTCATCGCGGTGGACAGCAATCCGGAGCGGCTGGCGCAGGCCCAGGCGCTCGGTGCCACCGCCATCCTGGCTGACGCCCAGGCCCCGGCCCACATCAGAGAGCTGACAGGCGGTGACGGTGCCGCGGCCGTGATCGACCTCGTCGGCACGGACGAGACACTCGCGCTCGCAGCCGGCGTCGTCGGCCGGCGGGGGATCGTCGCCCTGCTCGGGCTGGCCGGCGGGTCGTTCCGGTTCTCCTTCGAGTCGCTCGCACCGGAGGCGTCCCTGACGACGGTCGTGGCAGGCACCATCGCCGACCTGCACGACGTCGCGAGGCTCGCACGGCAGGGCGCGATCCACGCGCCCGTGACCCTCTATCCGCTCGCGGAGATCGACCGCGCGCTCGCCGACCTCGCCGCAGGCATCGTCATCGGTCGCGCCGCCGTCGTCCCTGGGACGCCCAGGTAGACGACCGGCCGCCACAGAAAGCAAGCGATGACCGGCGGCTGCGCTCCGGCACGTTGCGGTTCCTCGCGGCTCGCGCCCTACCCGACGAGATAGCCGCCGTCGACCACGATCTGCGCGCCGGTGACGTAGGAGGCGAGCTCCGAAGCCAGGAAGACACAAACCCGCCCGACCTCGTCCGGGTCGACCCACCGCCGGAGCGGGACGCGCTCCGCCGCGGTGGCCCACTGCGCCTCGACGTCGACCTCCTCGTCCCCGAAGTCCTGGAGGTACTCGATGATGCCCTCGGTGATCGAAGGCCCGGGCGCAAGGGCGTTGACCCGGATCCCGTCGGGACCGAGCTCTCGCGCCATCGCCTTCGTGTAGCCCCACAGCGCGTGCTTGGACGTCGTGTAGTGCGAGAGCCCGATCGAGGTGGGATGGACGGCGTCGATCGACGTCATCATCACGATCGACCCGCCGCTCCCCTGTTCGCGCATCCGGGCGACGGCGGCTCGAGTGCAGCGATGCGCGCCCTCGACGTTGACGGCCAGCACGCGGTGGAACTCCTCCGGCCGGAGCTCCGCAAGCGGGTGGTTCGAGAAGATCCCTGCGTTGTTCACGAGCACATCGAGCCGGCCAAAGTGGCGGACGGCCGCCTCGACGGCGCGGTCGGCGTCACCGTCGCCGGTCACGTCGCCGACGACGGCGATCGAGCTCGCGCCCGCATCGCGCAGACGCGCGGCCGCGCTCTCGGTGCGTTCCTCGTCTCGCCCGAGGATCACGACGGCCGCGCCCGCCTCGGCGAGCCGGCGCGCGCACCCGTGGCCGAGACCCCGTGCGCCTCCCGTCACGAGTGCAACCCGTCCCGAGAGGTCGATCAGCTCGTGAAGGCTGGGGGTGGGGTGCCACGAGGTCGGGTTCATGCGCCTACTGCTTCGTCGTCCCCTCGAAGCCCGAGACCAGGACGTCCGACATCTGGGGCGGTCCGGGCACAAACGCCGTCGGCGTCTCGAAGCGGCGGCGGAAGAGCCAGCGGCCATCCTGCTTGACGAAGGTGTCGTTGTACCGCGAAAGGATCGTGTTCTCGAAGTTCGCCGCGATCCAGACAACGTCGGTCTTTGCCTCAGCCGTCGTCCCGTCCGGGCCGAACTCGACCACGGTGCCCGAGCAGATGTGCTTGCCGACGTAGCCGGGGGTCAGACATGTCGTGACGAACTCGAGCATCGTCTGCTTCCCCGCAAAGGTCGGCCCGTCCTCGACGCCGAACTCCGCGTCCTCCGCCCAGAGCGTCGCGAAGGTGGCCCAGTCCTCGTCGTCGCACAGCATGCAACAACGAGTGATCAGGCTCTCGATCTCCTTCGTCGCGAGTAGCTTTTCGAGCCCGTCCATGCCTGTACCTCCTGGGGATTCGTGGGCCGGGTCCACCGACCTACCTGTAGGGATCTCCTGCCGATCCGCCGGCAGGCATGGGCGCTGCGGCAGCCGGTATCGAACGGGAATCGAAGTGAAGACCGAGTCGCCGGAACGCACCGGGCACGCACGCCGCCACCGCCGCCGCCTCGGGCGCGCAAGCGCCCACAGACTTCGTCGGACGCAGCGTCACCGCAGGAGATCCTTGGGCAGCCCGATCCGGTTGAACTCGTTCGCAGCCGTCTCGGCATGCCGGTGGCCGTTGCGGAGAGAGATCAGATGATGGCCGGGCAGCAGCGCCTCCCACTCCAGCTCCACGAGCCGGTTGCACGAAGCCGCGTATTCCTGGACGTTCGAGTCCTTGACGTTCTGGAGGAGTATCGCCCCTCCCCAGAAGACGCAGTCCGAGGAGAACAGGTAGGTGCGGTCCCGTCCGGCCACCCGTACGCAGTAGTGCCCCATGCAGTGACCCGGGGTCGCGATGAGCTCGAGCTCAAGATTCCCGACCTGAATCCGCGTCCCGTCCTCGAACTCGCCGTCGACCTCGCACGGCTGCCACTCGTAGTCGTCCGGGTAGAAGCCGAACTGCTTCGCCCACGTGAGGCCGATCTGGTCGGCGTCGGCGACGCGGATGTAGGGTGCGGCCTCGACGCCGGCCCAGACCCTTCCACCGGTGGCGCTGCGCAGCGCGGCGGCGCCGCCGGCGTGGTCAGCGTGGTAGTGGGTGACGACGATCGTCCCGATGTTCCCGGGATCGAACCCGTCGGCCCTGATCAGCTCCAGGATCTCCCTCCCGTCGGCGGCGAAGCCGGTGTCGATCAGAGCGAGCTCCGAACCTCCGTCGATCAAGTAGGTGTGGCAGTCGAGGCGATGGGTGAGGCCGAAACCGTAGTCTCCTCCCCCGACGAGGTGCACGTCGTCCGTCAGCTTCATGTCAGCGCTCCCTCGTAGCGCGGCGTGCAGTCGCCGGCCGAAGCACCTGTGGGTCCAGTCGCGAGCACCGCCGTCCTCGGATGATACCCCAGGCGACCGACATCCTTCACAAGGAATCGTTTTTCTCAACCGGTGTTCTCCCGTTCGCGAGCATCGACGAAGCCGCCGGCGCCGAACTCGAATCAGAATGACGCTTCTCGCCGGGGTGCGATGGGTGCGTGCGATGCAAGGACGCAGGGAGCGCCAATACGTGACGTATTGGCGCGACTGAGGACGCCGCAGCGTGCGTGCCCAGCGTGCTCCGGCGACCCAGGCTTCATTTTGATTCGAGTTCGAACTCGTGCAGTAGTCTTTGGGTGTGTCTGGCGCCGCATTACACCGGTGGACCATCGCTCGGTGAGCAAGCCGGCGACAAGGAATCCGGTTCGCCTCCGTGACGTCGCGGACGCGGCCGGGGTCAATCCATCGATCGCGTCGCGAGTTCTCAACGACGACCCCACGCTGTCGGCTCGACCCGAGACGCGATCCCGCGTGCGCGACGCTGCGCGGCGGCTCGGGTACACACCGAACGCGTTTGCTCGCGGTCTCAAGCTGCAGCAGACCGGAACCCTTGCGCTCGTTCTCCCCGCCATGTCGGTTACCGGCAGTTGGCAACTGGCGCAGCACGCCGAGCGGCGGGCGGCGCACCATGGCCGGGTGATCCTTCTGGCCGACCTCGACGATTTCGCGCGCAGCGGAGATGCCTACCGGCACATCGTGCTCCAGCGCCGGGTCGACGGGCTCGTCGTTTCCGGCGCGACGGCGGACGATCGGCTGATCGGCGTTCTCAGTGACCAGCAGATACCGCTCGTGGTGTTCGGTCGGCGTTCAGCCAGAGCGCTCAGTGTCACCGCGGATGACGACACCGCTGCTTTGCTCGCCGTCGATCACCTGGCCGGGCTCGGGCACACCCGTATCGGTGCGATCGTCACCTCGCGAGACGAGGAGGCTGTGACCCGCGCTTTCGCCCTCCGGAACGTTGGCCGTGGCCGGCCGCTCCAGGCCGACCAGACGGAGGAGGGCGGTTTCCAGGCGGCGACAGCACTCCTCGGACGTCGGCACCGTCCGACAGCCCTGGTCGCGGCCGGTGTCGCTCAGGCGATCGGGGCGGTCGCAGCTATCCGCGCCGCGGGCCTGTCTGCTCCGAGCGACATCTCCCTCGTCGCCCTCGAAGACGCGCCGCTGGCGTCGTACGTCGACCCGCCGCTGACCACCGTCTGGATGCCGGTGCAGGAGATGACCGAGAGGGCTGTCGACCAGGTCGTCGAGCTCATCGCCGGGGCGGAGGCACGTGACGTGGTCGTTGCGACCAGGCCCGAGCTGATCGTCCGCCAATCGACCTCGGCACCTCCCCCATAACCCGGCGTGAGAGCCGCCCACCCGCATCGGACGGTGGTTCAGCGGCACGTGTACCGCTGCCGCCCGAGTCTCGATTCCCGAGTACGCGGGCGCGCCGGCCACACGGTCCTAACGGATCCGCAGCGCCCTTCACTCGCTCTTGTGGTCAACCTCCGCTATCCGGAGAACGCGGAGGTCGTCGCCGCGACGCGACGCCACTGCACCGATATGGACTGTCCGGTCCTGATCGCCGACGCGAACGCGTTCGTCGGTCGTAAGGAGATCTACACGCACCTCCTGCGCGAGCGGCGGATCGACGGGCTCCTCGTCGGAACGCTCTTGCCGACGACCGACGACCTCGCTCCACTCGCGCGCGAGAGACTGCCCCTCGTCCTCGTGAGCCGGCGCATCCCCTGGCTCGCCCCGGGTGTGGCCGCGGACGAGACGGAGGGTCTGCGACTCGCGGTCGATCATCTGCTCCGGCTCGGACATCACCGGATCGCCTACATCACGGGTCCCGGAGCATCGGACACGGTGGGGCGGCGGCTCGAGGGGTTCCAGCAGGCGATCGCCTCTGCGGGGCTCGATCTGAGAGCCGACTACGTCGTCTCGTCGAGCGCCGACCCGGAGGAAGGCCCGGCCCACGCCATGACACGACTTCTGCGTCTCGTGCCCCGACCGACCGCCGTCGTCCTCTGGACGGTCGGTGACGCGGCCGGCGCGTTGCATGCAGTTCGCCACGAAGGCCTTTCCGTGCCTCGCGACCTGTCGCTCGTGGCGATCAACGATGCAGCGACCGCCGCCTACCTCAGCCCGCCGGTGACCGTCGTGCGGATGCCCATCGACGAGCTCACCGGACGCGCCGTCGACCGACTCCTCGACGTCGTCCGCGGAGGCCCGGCGACCGGTGACGTGCTGATCACGACGCCGCCCGTGCTCATGGAACGTGGTTCGGCCGGCCCGCCTCCGACCTGAGCTTCGATCCAAGCTGAGGCCCCTACGTCTGGGCGCGGACCGCTGCGACGAACTCCGCGAGCTTTCGCGTCCCGACCGTGACCTTGTCAGTGGCTGCGGCCAGCGAGATCCGCACGAAACCCTCACCGTTCTCGCCGAATGCGGCCCCCGGCACGACGGCGACGTTCTCCTCTTCGAGCAGGCGGTGGCAGAACGTCCATGAATCGAGTTGCGTATCCGAGATGTCCGCCATCATGAAGAAGCTGCCACGCGGACGAACGTAGGGAACACCTTGCCCGTCGAGCTCTGCGGCGGCCAGGTCGCGGCGCTCACGATAAGCGTCTCTCATCTCGAATACGCAGTCCTGAGGCCCTCGCAGGGCGGCGAGGGCGGCGTGTTGCGAGATCGTCGACGCGCAGGAGACAACGGGCTCCTGATGAAGCCCGAGTTGCTCGATGAAGAACGGCTGGCCGACGACGTACCCCACCCTCCATCCCGTCATCGCGTACGACTTCGAGAACGTGAACACCGAGAGCACACGGTCGGTCTGGCGCACGGTGGCGGTCGAGACGTGCCGACCCTCGAAGACCAGCTCTTCGTAGCACTCGTCCGACAGCACCCAGAGATCGTTGCGCTCGGCGATCTCGAGGAGCGCCTCGAGCCGATCAGCGGTTTCGACGGTCCCGGTGGGGTTCCCCGGCGAGTTGACGATGATCGCGCGCGTTCGGGGGGTGACTCGGGCCGCGATGCCGGCGGGGTCGAGCGAGAGCGACGCCGCCGGATCGAGCGGATAGCCGACAGCGCGCGCGTTGAGTGTGTGCGCCATCGCAGGGTAGTTCGACCAGCCCGGATCGGGGACGAGGACCTCGTCACCAGGCTCGAGGATCAGCATCAGGCTCGTGAACAGCCCGCCGCACCCGCCCGTCGTGACGCAGATCTGATCGACGTCCACCCGCATCCCGTTGCGGTCGCTGAGCTTCTCCACGATCGCGTCGCGCAGCGCGGGCACTCCGATGCCCGTCGCATAGCCTGTGGCACCGCCACGCGCCGCGTCTGCGGCGGCGTCGATGATGTGGCTCGGAGTCGTGAAGTTCGGGTCGCCCGAGAGGAGCATGATCGGGTCGCGCGTCTGTAGTGCGATGTCCACCATGCGACGGATCCCGGAATGAGGGGTCGTCAGGACGTGGGGTGCCAGCTGCGGCATCTCGGCCTCTCCTAACCCGTCTCCGGAACCCGATAGGCATACACCGTCAGGCCTCCGTCGACGACGAGGTTATGACCCGTGACATACGAGGCGGCGTCACTGGAGAGGTACAGGAATGCCTCGGCAATGTCATCGACGTGGGCAAGGCGGTTGAGCGGGACGCCCTCGAATCCGTGCTCCCGGAAGTGCTGCATGACGTCCTCCCCCATCAGCTCGACCGAGCCTTGCGTGTCCCCGGGCCCGGGACTGACGCAGTTGACCCGGATGCGGTGCGGCGCCAGCTCGATCGCCATCACCCGTGCCATCGCCACGAGGCCCGACTTCGTCACGCAGTAGCCCGTGAACCCGTGCTCTGCACCGAGCGAATCGACCGACGCCGTGAAGGCGATCGATCCGCCCTTGCCCGCGTCGCGCATCGCCCGGGCTGTGTCGCGCGCGATCACGTAGTGGCTGGTCAGGTTGACCGCGATCTCCCTCTCCCACTGCCCCACCTCGAGGTCCACGAACGGCGACTCGGGCGCCATGTAGATGTGGTTCGAGATCAGGATGTCGATGCCGCCGGCGCCTTCGACCGTCGCCTCGACGACCGACGAGGCGGTCTCGGCGCTTGCCAGGTCGGCGGCTATCGGCACGGCCTGGGCCCCCAGCGCCTCGACCTCTGCGCACACCGAGTCGAGGCGGTCCGGCCTGCGCTCGAGCAGGGCCACATGCGACGCACCCTCGCGCGCAAGGGCGACAGCCGTCGCTCTCCCGAAGCCTGCGCCCGCGCCGGTCACGAGCGCCTTCCTCCCTACGAACCTACCCGACTTCATGTCGAATCCCTTCCGTCCGTGTCGTGATCGTGCGGCACAATGGCACGCCTGAGGGCGGTGGTCTCATGAATCGGAACCCGGTCACTCGAGCCGACCTGGCCCGGGAATCCGCGGAACGATCTGCACGTGCTCGCGCACGAGCCAGAACGACCCCGTCGTCTTGGCGTAGTTGCCGACGTCCGCCCAGGCGGCAGCCTGCTCGGGAGACGCCCCGGCCTTCTCGAAGGACTCGATGTCGTCCCACCAGAGCTCGACGAACGCGTCTGCGTCGAGCGAACCCTGGAGCTTCTGGACGACCTCCGACACGACATAGCCCCTGAGGCCCGGGACCTTCCCGGAGATCGGAGCGTGCACGTCGTTCCAGTAGCGGATGAACTCCTCTGAGGAGAAATCATCTCTCTTGTAGGCGGTGCCGATGAGCTTGATCAAAGCGGACCTCCATTCGAACGATTGCCGTCATCCTGCGAAGAGCGAGGGGAGACGCCGCCGTCCCGCTCTCCCCGAACCACCCAGGTGTCTTCGAAAACGCGTCGCCTCCTTCCGGTCGGCGCTCCCTGTTCCGCTCGACCTGGCTCCGGGTGCCGTCCACGGCGTGCGTGACGGCAGACGGTCACGGCCGAGACCGGATCAGCTGGTGGCGAGTCGAAGAGCTCTCCCGGCTTCCGCCAGTGCGTCCCGCGAGCGATCGATCTCGGCCGGAGTCCGGAAGAACCCGTGGATCATGCCCGCGTAGCGGCTGACGGTCACAGGAACGCCTGCCTCCTCGAGACGGCGTGCGTACGCCTCGCCCTCGTCGCGGAGCGGATCGTATTCGGCAGTGATGACGAGGGCCGGGGCAACTCCGCTGAGGTCATCCGCGCGGAGGGGCGATGCGTCCGGGTGAAAACGGTCGCCCTCGGGAACGTACTGATCCCAGAACCATTCCATCCCGTCGCGTGTGAGCCAGTAGCCCTCCGCGTTGTCGACATAGGAACCCGTGTCAAGGCCGGCATCGGTGACCGGGTACACGAGAAGCTGGAACGCGAGAGGAAGGCCCGCGTCTCGGGCGCGAATCGCCACGACCGCCGCGAGGTTGCCTCCGGCGCTGTCGCCTCCGACCGCCAGAGGCCCGGTTGCGCCGATCTCCTGTCCATGCGCCGACACCCACGTCGTGGCAGCCCACGCGTCCTCGACAGCAGCAGGGAACCGGTGCTCGGGGGCAAGGCGATAGTCGACCGAGATCACGGTGCACCCGGACTCCCGGGCAAGGGTCGCACACGGGCGATGGGCGGTCTCGATACCTCCGAGCACCCACCCTCCGCCGTGGAAGAACACCAGCGCTGCCCCTGTGGCACCGGGTGGATGGTAGATCCGCACCGGAATCGCGCCGCCGGGACCGGGCACCTCTCGATCCTCGAACGGCACGGGCTCGAGCGGTCCGAAGAGCGCCGCAGCCCCGTCCTCCATCGCGCGGCGCGCGACGTCGGTGGGCTGCTCGCCGTACCGGGGGGCACCGACCTGGTCGAGCTTTGCCAGCAATGCCTGTGCCTGGGGGTCAAGAGTCACCTTGGAGGCCTCCTCGTTCGTAAGGGGGGATGGGGTCGATGCGGTGCGGTCTAGGCTCAAGACGGCTCACGATGCCGGCGCACCTCCGACAACGGTGTTCGTGGTCTCACCGACGCCGTCGATCTCGATCGTGACCACGTCGCCGGGCGCGAGCCTGATCTGGGGCTTCCGGAACACCCCGACTCCCGCCGGCGTTCCCGTGAGGATCAGGTCACCCGGCACGAGTGTGATCGCCTGCGACAGGAACGAGAGGATCCCCGCCACGGGGAAGATCATGTTCGACGTGTGGGAGTCCTGCATCACCTCTCCGTTGAGGATGGTGCGGATTCGGAGGTCTTGAGGGTCGGCGATCGCCTCGGCGGGCGCCATCTCGCTCACGGGCAGAAACGTGTCGAGCGATTTCCCTCTGACCCACTGACCGTCCGCCATCTGCAGATCGCGGGCGGAGACGTCGTTGGCGGCGACGTAGCCACAGACGTGACCGAGGGCATCAGCGACCGGGACGCGGCACATGGGCCGACCGATCACCACACCCAGCTCGGCTTCGTAGTCGACGAACTCCGAGATCGCCGGGATCCGTATCTCCTCGCCCGGACCGATGAGGGTGTTCGGCCACTTCGCGAACAGCATCGGTCGGGCAGGGATCTCCATGCCGCCCTCCTCCGCGTGGTCGCGGTAGTTGAGACCGACACAGACGATCTTCTGGGGAATGCCGATCGGGGGACCCGCCATGGATGATTCTCCTTCGAGCCGTGCTACCGCGTGCGCGCCCGGGCGAGGCGGCGCGACGGGTCGAGGGTCAGAGAACCACGTACGCCGGTAAGCGTCACCGGGCCACCCGTTCCGTCACGCATCGAGGAACCTCACCGCCGCGCCGGCGTAGATCGCCACCGCGTCCTCGATGCTCTTCAACGAGATCGCCTCGTTCGGACGATGGGCGGCGGTGAGGAGGCCGGGCCCGAACGAGGGTACTGTCGGCGTGCCGGCGATCAGAGCAAGAAACGGTGCGTCCGTCCCGCCGGGAAACGCGCCAAGAGCCGGCGCCTCGCCGAGAACATCCGCTGCGGATGCCAGCAGGGCATCCACGATGGGATGCGATGCGTCGATCTCGCATGGCGGGTGCCAGTGCCGGACGGTGAGCGTGGCCTCGAGTCTCGGTTCGTTCTCCGCCTCCCGCTCGAGAAACGCCTCGATGTCGTCGCGGATCTCCTCGCAGGTCATCCCGGGAACGGCTCTGATGTCGGACAGGAAGGAGGCGGCGCCCGGGAGAACACCGTTGCCCACGCCACCCGTGACGACCAACGCGGGGTTCACGGTCGGCGCGGTCGCAACCACCGGATGGACGGGATACCGCAGCAGCCCCGGCGCTTCATCCTCGAGCCGCCCGATGAGCCGGCTCATGAAGACATTGGCGTTCACCGAGGGCAGGCGATCGGAGAGACTCGAATGCATCGAGGTCCCCGATACGGAGACATCGAAGAGGAACACGCCACGCGAGATCAGGCAGAGCGTCTCCCAGTCTCGGCTGATCCCGGCGGGCTCGCCGATGATCGCCGCGTCCGCCTCGAGAAACCCGTGCTCGGCGAGCCAGCGCGCCCCCGTCCCGCCCAGTTCCTCGTCGACCGTGAACGCGAGGACGAGATCGCCCGCGACCTCAGCCTGCGCGACCTCCGCAGCCGCGTGCACCATCGCTGCCACGGCCCCCTTCATGTCGGCGGAACCGAGACCGAAGAGGTGTCCGTCGCGGACAACCGGCTCCCACGGAGGCGTCTCCCACGCGTCGAGATCGCCTGGTGGCTTGGTGTCGGTGTGGCCGTTGAGAATGAGCGACCGCCCCCCGCCGCGCCCGCGCACCCGCGCAATGACGTTCGGCCGCTGCGGGGACTCGCCGACGAGCTCGACGTCCCGGATGCCCAGCTCATGGAGAGCACGAACGATCACTGCCGCCGCGGCGCGCTCGTCACCGGGCGGGTTCGGCGTGGGGGCGGCAACAAGCTCGCAGGCGAGGCGTGCAGCCGCCCCCAGCTCGGCTCCGCTCACGCGGCGTTCACACGCGACCTCACGGCCCGCGAAGCGAAGGTGTTGATCCACGTGGCGGTCAGCCGTCCCCGTCTGGGACGAGACAAGCCGCGAACATCCCGCACCCTACACACGCAACCGCGCTCGATCATCGGACGGCGCCCCCAGAGCAAACGATTTTCTCGATCGTCGCACGGGCCACCGTTCGTGTCAACAGACACCCTTTCGGGGAAGGCCTGCTTGCCCAGCGGCCTGACCTCGCGCCGGCGGGGGCTGAGACCCGATCGGCAGCTTTCGACGCCCCTGGCCGGAATGGGCACGGAGCGTGCGCTTCAGCTCAGTGGCGCCTCGTTGCGTGCTGAGCCGCTCTCGACATAGCGCGGATAGACCCCTCGGTAGCCGGCGAGCTCCGCGACCTTGCCCAGGGTCGCGGCGAGGAGCTTCTGCGCCGGTATGGGCACGGTTGCGTCGTAGCCTCCGTGTTTCGTCAGCGTCCTGAGCGTGGCGGCAAACTGGAGCGGGTTCTTGGGTAGGCCGCGCTTGCCGATCTTGCCTTCGCGTGCGAGACCGTGGATCGTGAAGAACACGCCGAGCACGTCATGCGCAGCACTCGGGCTCGGCGCCTCGAACCTACTGGTCTGTCGGCAGACGAGCTCGCCATCACCGGCGTTCCACGGGTGCACGTGCTTTTCCCTCGCTGGCAGCTCGACCGTCTCGCCTTCGGCGACCGGGTGCTCAGCGCCGCTCAGCTTGTATGTCGCCTTGCCGGACACGATCTCGAACGTCTCGGTCCATCCGGTATGGATGTTGCTCGAGGACCCAGGGGCCGGCGCCAGGTGGACAGTGCGCTTCGACCACGAAGCCGTTCGCGTCGCTCTCCACAACCCTGAGTCGAGTCTTGGTTAAAGGGTCGAGCGTCTCTGAGCCTGGTTCGATCACTCGCACGCTCCTTCGAAGTGGCGCCAGGCGGCTGCCCGGAAGCCATGCCAGCGGGACGCTGGAGTCTAGCGGTCTCCCAACGCTAAAGGAATGAAGGACGCGATGACCACAAGCGAGATCTACCGTATTCCAGCCCCGAGCCGGCCACGGCGAGGATACTGCCGTCGTGCGGCGTCGGATTGTTGTCGAACGCGCGGTTGCGATAGCGGCCGTCCTCGGTCTGGGTGCGGCCGGGTGTGGCGGCGGTTCGGTAGCGGACGAGACGCTACGAAGTCGTGAGCTGATCGCGGCGGCGCGTGCGGGTGATGCGGACCGCGTCCGCAGATTGCTCC
>JBJXGY010000012.1:0-31341 GCA_046160185.1 Gaiella sp.
GGTGAGGGAGTGCGCCCTCTTCAGGATCACGTTGTCGGACGCATTGCGGCCGACAACGTGCAGCAAGCATCTGGTGCGGCGGCTCACAACGACGATTATTCCCTGTGAATCGTTGTGAGACGCCGCACTAGACCGGTGCGGCCGGGGGGAGGTCGGCGACGGTCGTCCAGCCGGGCGGTGCGGCCACGACGCGGCGGAGCGAGTTGGCGAGTACGGCGGCGGATCCGATCTGCGGGTTCATGCCGGGCGACACGGTCAGGTGCAGCGGTGTCTCCCCGAGCACGTGGATCTCGTCGCGAGGCTCGAGCCCGATCTCGTGCAGCCCCACGTGGCCCGTGAAGATCGCCTCGAACCAGGGCTTGCCCGCTGCATGGGCGACGTACCGCTGCTCGAAGCCGGCAGACGTACCGGGCTCCACGGTCAGCTCGCGGCAGGCAAGGGCATCTCTGGCAAAGATCGGCTCCATCGAACGCTCGATCCGCTCGATCTCGACCCCGAGCTTGCCGGCCACCACGTGCATCGATTGCGGGAACCCGATGTGGCCGAAGATCGTCCCGGCCTCGACGCCGGCCCTGAAGCCCTCGGGTGAGTACCCGATGCCGAGCCGCCCCATCACCGTCGCCCCGAAACCGGAGAGATCCACGACGCGAACGACCTCAAGCGCGTCCACCGACCAGGCGTATCCGCAGGCCGTGACCACGAGGGCGTCGAACGCGTACCCCGGGTTGAGCCCCGCCCCCAGCACGGTCACGCCACGGCTGCGGGCGAGCGCGTCCAGCCGGTCGGCGATCGCCGCGTCGTTAGCCCATGGAAAGGCTGCCTCCTCCGCGGTCGTGATCACGTTCGATCCCGCCTCGATCGCCTCCCGTACGTCGTCCGCGACGGCGGCCAGGAACGAGGTGGTGGCGATCACCACGACGTCGGCTCCCGAGCCCAGCGCGGCGCTGCGCTCGGAGCGGCCGTACGGCCCATGCACCGCAATCGACGGTCGTGTCGCGAGCACGCGCGCGAGATTGCCGGCGACGAGGCCGGCGCCGTAGATGGCGACGCGCAGCCCGTCCATCAGTACATCAGCCAGCCGCCGCTGACGTTGATGGTGGCGCCGGTGATGTACGACGCGTGATCCGAGGCCAGGAAGAGCACCGTGCCCGCCAGGTCCGCCGGGGCGGCCAGGTACCCCATGGGGATCTGGTCGATGTGGCTCTGGAGCTGCTCGTCCGTGAGGCCGCCGCGCAGCATGGGTGTGTCCACGCCGCCGGGCGAGACCGTGTTCACCGTGATCCCGTCGCGGGCGTACGTCCGCGCGAAGCCTCGGCACATGGAGACGATCCCGCCCTTGGTGGCCGAGTACACGACGGATCCGCCGAAGCCGCCGGTCCACCAGCCCTGGGAGCTGAAGTTGATGATGCGGCCGCCCCGTCCCTGCTCGCGCATCAGCCGCGCAGCGGCGCGATCGAGGAAGAACGTCGCCTTGAGGTTGACGTCGTGCTGGAAGTCCCAGTCCTCCTCGGTCACCTCGTCCACGTCGTTGCGTCGGACGAGCACGGCCGCCACGTGGGCAAGCACGTCGAATCGTCCGAACCCGTCCAGGGCTCGGCGCAGGAGGGGCTCGTGCCCGGCGAGGTCGCGCAGGTCGGCGTCCTGACTCAGATGTGGGCCGCCCTCGAGCTCCGCCATCACCGACGCGAGCGACGTCCCGTCGATGTCCACCGCCAGCACCCGCGCGCCCGCCGCGGCGAAGGCGATCGCCACCTCGCGTCCGATGCCTCCTGCTGCGCCGGTGACCACCACTCCTTTCCCTTCCAGCCCCGCCCCGATCTCGAACGTCATGCCGGCTTCCTCCTCCCGATTCGCTCGTACGCCTCCGCCGGGATCGCGTCGAGCCGCTTGTAGACCGTCCACGTGCACTGCTTCGGGGCCTGGCCCGCGGTGTCGTGCGGGTAGAGGGGCGGATCGACGACGCGCACCGGGTGGCCCCACTGCTGCGCGGGCCAGTACTCGAGTGCGAAGCAGCAGTGCGCGCAGTAGTAACAGACGCCCTGCTCGTTCCAGGCCCAGTCGTGCCTGCCCTCAGTCACGCCGAAGTTGTAGGGCGCCTCCGCCCGCGAGGGTGTCCCCTCGACCGTGTCGCCGCGCTGCTGGCGCCCGCCCGACCCGCACGGGTCGAACGAGACCACGAGGCGATCCGCGTCTTCCGTCATCGTCAGGTCGCCTCGCCGCCCCGGGCCGCACAGGTGCCCCCGCATGGCCTCGAAGCTGAGGTAGGCGTTGCGGAAGACGGTCTGCTCGTACGGGCGCTCGCGCACGTCGAAGACCTGGTAGCGCTCCTGCAGGTACGGCGCGAGGACGTCGCGGAAGCAGTCCTCGAGTGCCTCCTCACCGAAGCGGGCGGCGACGAAGGTGAGCAGCCCTGCCTGCCAGTCCGCGTACCGGTCGTGCAGCTGCCGCCAGCGCTCACGGACGTCGTCGAGGTCGCGCAGCGCCTCGGGCTGCTCGAGCTCGAGCGCCCGCAGGCGGTGGCCGAGCACTCCGGCCCGCTCTGCGAGCGCCCGCCAGCGCGCGCCGGGGAGGAACGGCTCTCCGTCGGGGAAGGCGAGCAGCTCTCGCAACCGGGCGAGCTCCGCCTCCATCTCCGTCTCCGGCACACCCCGCTCGGAGAGGAAGCGGGCGAAGCCCTCCGACCAGACGGCGTAGATGACGTAGACGACCTTGGCTTCCTCCATGAAGTAGTCGACCAGCTGTGCGGCCGGCTCGAACTGGCCGTCGGCGATGCAGCGCTCGATCAGCTCGACGGTGGAGACGGCCTGCTGCGACCAGTCGCCTTCACGCACCCGCTTGCCGAGGTCGTGAGACCAGGTGAGGACGGTCGGGGGTGGCTCGGGGCTGCTGGAGAACCACCCGTGCTGGCCGGCCATCAGCGCTCCAAGGGGGCGTGGTCGAACCGCAGTAGGTGCCGCTCGACATAGTCCCAGTCGAGCTCCCAGCCGAGACCGGGGGCGTCGTCCAGGGTGATCCGGCCGTCCACCAGCTCGGGCCGGTTGGCGACGAGGTTCCACCAGATCGGGTCGCGGTCGGGGTGGAATATCTCCAGGAAGGTGCCGTTCGGGATCGAGGCGAGCAGGTGACTCGCCACCTGAGGCTCTTCGTGGTGGGCCATCTGCACGTCGAAGGTCGTGGCCATGCCGGCTACCCGCCGCCACTCCGTCGGCCCGCCCGACCACGACGCGTCGAAGTTGCAATAGTCGATCGCCCCCTCGACCATCAGGTCGCGGCATCCGCCTGCTGAGAACTCGCTCTGTCCCGCGCATACCGCGACACCGCCGGAGTGGCGGACGTCGCGCATCGCACGCCTGTCGTTGTGCCACTGGCACGGCTCCTCGAACCAGGTGAGGCGGTCGTCGGCCACGAGCCTGGCGAAGGCGATCGCCTGTCGTGGCGACCAGCCCTGGTTGGCGTCGGCGAGGAGGACCCAGTCGTCGCCGGCGGAGCGCCTGGCGAGCTTGAACCGCGTCGCGTCCTCCTCGGGGGTGAGACCACCGACCTTGAACTTCATGCCGGCGAGACCCTGGGCGCGGAGCTCGTCGATCTCGGCTTCGATGTCCGAGCCGTAGTAGCCGCCGATCGTGAGCACCGGGATCGTGTTGCGGTATCCGCCCCAGAGCCGCCACAGCGGCTGCTCCAGCGCCTTGCCGACGGCGTCCCAGATCGCGGTGTCGACACACGCGCACGCGACCAGACCGAGCCGCCGGTCGCGCAGGATGTTCCAGGTGGCGGGCCGCGCAATCTCCCAGCAGCGCTCCGTGGCGAAGGCGTCCTCGCCGATCAGGAGCGGCGCGATCTCACGGTGGATGATCGCGTCGATCTCCTCGAGGCCCCCGTCCTCGTCACCCGCGTAGGCCTCGCCGACGATGCCCTCCTCGGTATGGATCCGGGTGACGATCGTCGAGCGGTGGGTCATCCGGTAGTGGCTGCCGGAGTAGGTTCGGCCGAGCGGGACCCGGATCGGGAACGTCTCGATCTTGGCGATGGTCAACGCCACCGGTGTATCCTCCATTCGCATCGGTACCGGAATCGGTTCCGACGATAATCCCCGACACGGGACGATGTCAACGCCAATGCACACGGATCGACGGCAGTGAACGGCATCCGACAGGGGTCCCGGGTGGTCAGCGGACAGTCGCCGGCTGCGCTTCCGGCCCAGAACCCCGCATGACGCGGCTCTCCTGCAGCGAGTTCTCGTTCCCGGCCGTCTCAGAGCAGGAGCGCCGCATCGGCATCGTGGCCGCGCTCGGATTCACGCTCTGCGACGTGGGGCTCATGCTCGAAGACGACGGGCGCCTGCTCGCAGACGAGCAGGCGGTGGCGGACAGCCTCTCGTCCGGTCTGCGGGCGGCAGGCCTGAGCGCGGCCGACCTCTTCTTCGCGGTCGGCTCCACCTTCGAGGAGATCGCGCTCAACCCGCCGGACAGCGAGCTCGCCGCACGGCGACTCGAGGCCTTCTCCGCCGCTGCTCGTGTGACTGCGGCCATCGGGGCCCCCGGCATCACCATCCTGCCGGGTGTCGTCTGGCCCGGCGATCCGGGATCCTGGGTGCGTTGCGTGGACGGCCTGCGCCGCCGCGTCGAGCTCGCGGCGGGCTGCGGCATCGAGCTCCGGGTCGAGGCGCACGCGGGCGCGATCGCCGCCCTGCCGGAGTCCGCGCTCGAGCTCGTCGGCGCCGTGCCGGGGCTTCGTCTCACTCTCGACGTCTCCCACTTCGAGCTGCAATCCGTGGCGGCGCCACGCTGGCACCCGCTGGCCGAGCACACGGGCCACGTCCACGTGCGGGCGGCCAAGCCGGGGGCGATCCAGGTGCCCTGGGCGCAGAACGAGACGGACTTCTCGTCGCTGCTCGAGGTGCTGCGCGCGGCGGGTTACGAGGGCGCGTTCTGCATCGAATACGTGCCGATGCGGCAGTGGCGCTGTGACGAGCTCGACGTGATCACCGAGACTCTCGCCACCCGGGACGGCTTGCAGCTGCTCGGCGTGACCTGATCTTCTCGCTCCGAGGTGAACTGCGGCGCTCGGTCAGTCATACCCCTGCGACCAGACCTCGTGCATGCGTTCCGGCCAGCCGGTCACCGGATCGGCGTTCGGGCACTCGATCAGGTCGTCCATCTCCAGGTCCCATCGCCGGGCCACCTCGCTCGCCGCCATCGTCGCGGAGAAGGCCGCGTAGTCGCCGACCTCGAGATGCCCGATCAGCACCTCGCCCCAGCGGTAGATGACGTAACGCTCGAGCCCTGCGTCGGCCATCTCCTTCGCCAGCTCCGGCCAGATCGTCGCGTGGCGTCGATCGTACTCCGCTGCCTTGCCCGGCTTGACGCGAAACACGATGCCTACCCGCTCGGTCAACCCACTCTCTCCCCACTCGCCGTGATTTCCGCTCCGGGTCTCGTGACGGTGCCGTCCCGGGCGGAGCGGTAGATGGCGTCGATCAGCTCGACGGTCGCGACGGCGATGCCCGGCGGGGAGCCGTTGGGGGCCCGGCCGAGCGCGACGTCGACGAGGTTCTGCGCGGGAGCGCGCTCCGGGTAGCGTGCTCGCGGCTCCAGGACCGGGAGGTGCTCGACCGCGCCGTCAGCCGTGCGGATGCGCGCGAGCCCCTCGTTGGGTTCGAAGAGCACATCGCCTTCGTCCCCGAAGATGCGGTACTCGAGCAACTCCGGTTGTCGTGCCGCCACCCCGCCTGTCGAGGCGAGTGTCCCGACTGCGCCGCCCACGAAGCGCACGGCGACGGCGTCTGCGAGATCGACCTGCAGGTCGAAGTCGGCGGTGAACGCCGCGAGCGACTCGATAGTGAGGCCCGTCAGCCAGAGCAAGAGCGCCGCCGAGTGTGTGACCTGCGTTTGGCCCTGCCCGCCTCCGGCCAGTGCAGGCGTCGAGTACGTTGCAGCGTCCGGTACCTGCACGGTGATGCCGAACGTGTCGGCATAGCTGTGGGGATTGCCGCGATAGAACTCGCGAACGATCGAGGCGAAGAGGCAGGCAACGTGCTCGAGCCTGCCGATCGTGCCGCGGGCGATCGTCTCGCGCAGCGCGAGCGACTGGCGGTTGAAGTGGTACGGGTAGCCGACGATCAGTTCGACGCCGGCGTCCTCGGCCCGGCGGACGAGGTCGTGGGCGTCGGCCGGCTCGATCGTCATGGGCTTCTCGAGGAGCACATGCAAGCCGTGGTCGAGCGCGAGGGCGGCGAGCGGGTGGTGGGACGCATGCGGTGTCGAGATCACGACGCCATCCAGCTCGCACTCGAGCAGTCCCTCGAGAGTGGGGAACGTCGGTGGGTCGCCGAACGCTCTCGCTGCCGTCTCCCGGCGAACGGTGTCGGTGTCGGCGATCCCGGCGATGGTCGCGTCGGGGTTGGCCTGGAGCGACGGCAGATGCGCCTGGGTCGCCCACCAGCCGCTGCCGACGACGCCGATGCGTGCGCTCATCTGACTCCTCCGCCTCGTGAAGGGGTTCGCATCGTACGTCTCCGCTTACTAGACTAGCCTGAATCGATGCCGGGATGGTTCCCAGCACGGAGGAGGGAGGAGGACGGTAATGCGCGTCACGAAACTGCGATCGGCGCTCCTCGCGGGAGCGCTCGTCCTGGTGCTCGCGGTCGCTGCTGGATGCGGCGGGTCCGACGGCACATCCGAAGGGACGGGTGAGCCGTTCGTGGCCGAGGCACCCGCCGGGGTCAAAGGCGGTCTGCTACCCAGCGAGCTCAAACTCTGGACGTACGACACCCAGAGCGGTGCCTACGTCGAGGCCGACGGCGATGCCGGCCAGCCGTACGAGCCCAATCTGCGCAAGCCTGCCGAGCCGATCACGATCGCGTACAACGACGGGTTCGGCGGCATCCCCTTCACGGTCGCGATCAAAGATCGCCTCGAGGAGATCGGCAAGGAGTACGGCATCACCATCACGTACTGCGACGAGCAGTTCAAGCTCGAGAAGGCGATCTCGTGTGCAGAGCAACAGGTCGTCAAGAAGCCCGACTTCGCGATCGAGTCGAACTTCCAGGCGGGCGCCGCCGACGCGGTCATGAAGATCTGGAACGAGGCCAGGATCCCGGTCGCCAACATCGACGTCTGGCATCCGAACGGGATCTTCTTCGGCGCCAACAACTACGAGTCCGGCAAGCTCGGCGGCGTCCCCGCCGGCGAGTACGCCAAGGCCGAGTTCGACTGCAAGGACGTCTGGGTCCTGTACGGCGAGAACCCTGGCGAGGGCGAGGTGGCAAACCTCCGCGGGACGGGCTTCATCGATGCCATCCAGGAGATCTGCGGCAAGCTGCCGGAAGACCGCATCGGCCGGATCCTGCTCGACGCCGGCACCGCCGACCAGGCGATCACCAGGACGACAGACTGGCTGACCGCCAACCCCGACGCGAAGCACATCTTCGCCACTTCGATCGACGATGCGCGCGCCTCCGGGATGGCCAAAGCCTTCGTGCAGAGCGAGCGTGACGGCTATGCCGTCGGGCCGGGGTGCGACGACATCGGCGTCTCGGCTCTCAAGGACGGGCCGCTCGACGAGACCCGGTACTTCGGCTGCGTCGCCTACACGCCGGAGAAGTACCCCGACTACCTGGTCACGATCGCGCTCGACGTGCTCGAGGGCAAGCCGGTGCCGCAGGAGGTGCACGTGGCCCACCAGTTCCTCAACCAGGACAACGTGACCACGCTCTATCCCTAGCCCGGAACTGCGTGAACAGCCTGCTCGAGCTCGAGGGTATCGCGCGGCGCTTCGGCCCGATCGAAGCGCTCGCCGACGTGAGTTTCACCCTCGGTGCCTCCGAGGCGATCGGGCTGATCGGCGATAACGGCGCCGGGAAGTCGACGCTCGTCAAGATCCTGAGCGGCGTCTTCCCGGCGTCTGGCGGCCGCATGCTGCTCGACGGACAGGAGGTCACGTTCTCGAGCCCCATCCATGCCCGAGAGGCCGGGATCGAGATGATCTACCAGGACCTCGCGCTCTGCGACGACCTCGACATCGCGGCCAACGTCTTCCTCGGTCGGGAGCTGCGCCGCCGGATCGGGCCGTTCCGCCTACTCGATCGCAGGCGGATGGCCACCGAGGCCACGGAGGCCATGCTCGAGCTCGGCTCGAACCTACCGTCTCGCCGCACCACAGCCGCGCTCTCGGGCGGCGAGCGCCAACTCGTGGCCGTGGCGCGGGCGTTGCAGTTCAAGCCGCGCATCCTGCTGCTCGACGAGCCCACGGCTGCGCTCTCGGCCGAGAAGATCCGTGTCCTTCTCCAGCTCGTGGTCGAACTGCGCCGGAGGGGTGTCGCGATCCTGCTCGTGAGCCACCGCTTCACCGACATCCTGCACGTGTGCGATCGCGTGCTCGTCCTGCGCCAGGGCCGCATCGCAGGTGAGATCGCGCCGGGCGACCTGCCGGTCGACAAGGCGATGGCGCGCATGCACGAGCTGATGACCGGCGCCGCGGCGTGAACGCGGTCGTCGTCCGTGCCGGCGACGGCGTCCGCTCGTTGGGCGCCGTCGGGGCAGGGCTCCTGCTGGCACTCGCCGTCGAGCTCCTGTTCTTCGGCCTCAAGTCGCCGTTCTTCTTCGACCAGGTCAACATCACCAACATCGGACGCGCCATGGCGATCGTCGGGATCGTGGCGGTCGGCCAGACGATCGTCATGATCTCGGGTGGCTTCGACCTCTCGGTCGGCTCCACGATGGCGGCTGCCGGGATGCTCGTGGGCTACCTTCTCGGTGCGGGGTGGGCGATAGCGCCCGCCATCGTCGCGGCTCTCCTCCTCGGGGCGCTGGTCGGTCTCGTGAACGGCGCGATCGTCTCCTACGCCCGCATCAATTCGCTCATAGCCACGCTCGCCACGCTCGGCATCGTTCGCGGCCTGGGCTTCGTGATCTCCGGAGGGCAAGAGGAGATCGTCCGCGACGACGCGTTTCTCGAGCTCGGGACCGCCAAGCTCGTCGGGGTGCCGGTGATCGTGCTCGTGATGCTCGCCTGCTTCGCCGTCTTCGGGCTGGTGATGCCGCGCACCCTCTTCGGCCGCTATGTCTACGCGATCGGGTCGAACGCGCGCGCGGCGAAGCTCGCCGGTGTGCGCGTGGAGCGCTGGCGGATCGCGTTCTACGTCACGTGCGGCACGCTCGCCGCCCTGGCCGGCGTCGTGGCGGTGGCTCGGGTCGGTAGCGCGACGCCGACTGCGAATCTCGGCGCCGAGCTCGACGTGATCACGGCCGTGATCCTTGGCGGGACAAGCCTCAACGGTGGACGGGGGCGGCTCTTCGGCACCTTCCTCGGCCTGCTCCTGATCGCCATTCTCAACAACGGCCTCATCCTGATCGACGTGCAGAGCTACTGGCAGCAGGTCGTCAAGGGCGCGGTGCTGCTGGTGGCGGTGTTCTGGGACGAGCTTCGCCGGACGCGGCGGGACGTCGCCTGAACCGCGCGCGCAACGCTCGCCGCCTGTTTCGATCCGGCGGAGAGTCTCCCAGTCGGTTCCCATGGGCCGACGTCGTCGACACGCTGGCTGACGGGGCAGGCGAAGGGCGTGGAGCCCCGACCGGAGCCCCTCCGCCTCATCCCGGGAGCATCTCCTCGGGTCACGGCGCGGGTTGACGGCCGCTCCGGCCGCTGCGAAGATCGGCCCACAGTCCGTGGAAACGATTGCACTCCGGTGAGGTGCGGATGGGCAGGGACGAGACGAGGAGGGCGATTGTCACGGGCGCCGCGAGCGGAATCGGGCAGGCCGTCGCACACCGGCTCCTCGCCGACGGCGGGCACGTGCTCGCCGTCGACCGCGACGCCGCCGGCCTCGGCCCGCTGGTCGCGGCGGGAGCGGAGAGCCTCGTCTGCGACCTCGGAGACCACGCGGCCAGGGCGGAGGTGATCGCCGCGGGAGCCGGGGCGGACTGGCTCGTCAACGCAGCCGGTGTCATCCGCCTGCGCGCCCTGCCCGATCTCGACCTCGACGATTGGCGGACGATCTTCGCCGTCAACGCCGAGGCGGTGTTCTTCCTCTGCCAGGGGATCGGGCCGACCCTCCGCCCGGGCGGTGCCATCGTCAACGTCTCCTCCTCCTCGGCGAAGTGGTCGCCGACACCGGAGGCGGCCGTCTACGCGGCGTCCAAGGCGGCGGTGCTCTCGATCACCCGCTCGTTCGCGTCCGCGCTGGCGTCACGTCCAGTCCGTGTGAACGCGATCTGCCCGGGCATCGTCGACACGCCGATGCAGGATCGCGTGCTGGCGGACGTGGCGGCTCTGCGCCAGACGACCGTGGCCGAGCTCGAGAGCGGGCGCACGAGGCTCGTGCCGCTCGGGAGGTCGTCGTCGTCCGACGAGTGTGCCGGGGTGATCGCGTTCCTGCTCTCCGACGAGGCCGCGTACATGACGGGGCAGGCCGTGAACTTCACCGGTGGGATGGTGACCTGGTGACGACGAGCGACGAGAGGAGCCGGTGTTGAGCACGAAGGTGGAGGTACTGGTCGAGGGGCTCGGCCACCCGGAGGGACCGTGCGTCCTGCCCGACGGACGTGTTGTGTACGCGAACACGTATGCCAGCGAGATCGGCGTGTGGGAAGAGGGGAAGGGCGGTTCGACCTACGCCTACGTCGGCGGAGGGCCGAACGCCTGCATGCTGGGCTCCGACGGTTGGGTCTACTCCACCCAGTGCCCCACGGTGGGCAAATGGGTGGCCCCCGAGTCGCGACCGCCCTCGATCCAGCGCTCGTCGCCCGACGGCAAGGTCGAGATCGTCGCCACCGATGCCGACGGCATCCGCTTCAACGCGCCGAACGACCTCACCTTCGGACCCGACGGCCGTCTGTACTTCACGGACTCCGGAGACTGGGACGCGGAAACCAAGCCGGACCCCGGCTACATCGTCGTGCTCGAGCACGACGGGACGGCCCACATCTTGGAGGAGTTGACGCCGACCTATCCCAACGGGATCGTCGCCGAGCCAGACGGCTCCGTCGTGTGGGTCGAGTCCTACACGCGGCACGTGATCCGGCGGCGACCTGACGGCACGAAGTCCGTGCTCTGCACATTGCCGGAAGGGCATATCCCGGATGGCTTGAAGATCGACACCGACGGCAACTTCTGGATCACCGTCTTCGGGGCCGGAGGGCTCGACGTGATCGGCCACGACGGCTCCTACCTCCGCTTCGTGGAGACCGGGGGCGTGCCGCTGAATTGCGCCTTCGGCGGCTCGACACTGTATGTCTGCGACTTCGGCACGACCGACACGAGCGGCGGGGCGCCGATGGGTGGCCGCCTGGTTCGCTTCGACGCCGGAGTCCTCGGCATGCCGCTCTTCACGGGTGCCGTCGGCTGAGCGGCGCCGTCGCCCGCCCCTGCCGGTTCAGGCCGGGAGGATGGCGACCGCCTCGATCTCGATCAGCCACTCGGGTTTCACGAGCCGCGAGACCTCGACCGCCGTTGCCGCCGGGTACGGCTCACGCAGGAACTCGCGGCGCACGGGCGCTGTCTCCGCCCAGCGCGAGATGTCGGTCACGTAGTAGGTCATCCTGGCAACGTGCTCGTAACCCGCCCCGGCCGCCTCGAGCAGCCGCTGGATGTTGAGCAGGACCTGACGCGTCTGGGCTACCAGGTCGCCCTCGCCGACCAGGTCGCCGTGCTCGTCGACTGCCACGGTTCCGGCCACGAACAGGACGCCCCCGTCGCGAAGCGCGCCCGAATACGGGGCTGGGAAGACGTGTACCTCGGGGGCGCTGACGGCCTCGCGCATGGCTCCTCCTTCTGGTCTGTGGGCTGCGTACGTTAGCGGGCGGCTGGAACCGTTTCTTGACGGGACGAGCGATGGGTACGAGAATCGGCGGCGCATGACAGGAGCGGGAGAACTGAGAGCCGGAGCTGCCACCGTTCCGATACCGCCACCTCTTGGCGTCGACCTGATGGGATATCTGCGGCGGTCGGAGCCCGCGCGCGGGTACGGCCAGCCGCTCGAGGCGAACGCGGTCGTGCTCGAGCACGACGGGGAGCGTGTCGTCGTCGTCGGTGTCGACATCGCCGCGATCGTCGGCGTCTGGGGGCAGCGGGTGCGCGCCGAGATCGCGCGGGCCTGCGACTGCCCCGTGGCGCACGTGCTCGTCAACGCCCAACACACCCACGCAGCACCGCCGGTGCCCGGCTGGATGAAGGCCGGTGGCGACTACGAGTGGAACGAACGGGAACGGCGCTATGCCGACTCGCTGCCCGACCTCCTGGCCTCGGTCGCAGGGGCGGCGGCCGAGGCGCTAGCCCCAGCGCGCATCGGCGCCGCCCGGACGACAGTCGAAGGGATCTCCGTGAACCGGCGCCAGCGCCATGAGGGCGGGACGATCCTCGGGTGGAACCCGGACGAGATCTGCGACCGCGACGTGGCGGTGGTGAGGGTCGACCGGGCCGAGGGTGGGGCGATCGCCACGCTCGTCGCTTTCGCCTGCCACCCCGTCGTGGTCGGACCCGACGTGCCCGAGATCTCTTCCGACTTCGTCGGCGGGCTGCGCGCTCGCGTCCGCGCGTGGACCGGGGGGGAGTGCATCTTCCTGCAGTGCTGTGCCGGCAACATCCTGCCGTTCGAGGCGTTCTGGGACAGGCCGGGGCCGGAGTTGCGGTTCGCCGACCGGCTGGCGGCGGCGGCCCTCGGCGCGTGGGCGGCGGCACCGCTCGAGCCGACCCGACCCGAGCAGGTGCCGTTCGCGTCCGCGGTGCCCATGGCGATCTGGCGGCACGTCCCGTCAGGGGAGCCCGTCGATCACACGATCCGGGCCGTCGAGCGCGAGGTGTCCCTGCCGCTGCAGGCGCTGCCCACCGCGGGGCAGATGCACGAGCTGCAAGGCGAGCTCCGCAGCCGCGCCGACGCCCTGCAGGCGGAGGGCGCCGCGCGCACCGCCTGGAACCCGGTCCTGCTGCACAGTCACTGGGCCGGGGAGATGGCCGCGGCGCTCGAGGCCGGCCTGCCGGGCACGGTGCTCGCCCCCGTCCAGGCGATCCGGATCGGCGGGATCTGTCTCACGGCGTGGCCGTGCGAGCCGTTCTGCGAGCTCGGGCTCGAGGTGAGGGAGCGTTCGCAGGCGCCCTTCCCGATCACGCTCGGCTACTCCAACGACCTCGTCGGCTATGTCGCGACTCGCCGCGAGTACCCCTTCGGTGGGTACGAGCCGACGGTCTCCCACCGGCACTTCGGGCGTCCCGTTCCCTTTGCTGAGGAGACGGGCGAGTTGCTCGTCGCTCAGGCGCTCGAGCTCACCGCGCAGGTGTTCGCGTCATGACCGTTGTCGCGCTTCGCCGACCGACACGTCTTCGCCGGCCGCGCGCACCGGGGCCTGCCGTCCCCGGCCGCGCAGGCGGTGGCGTCGCCGTGTCGGACCCGTGAGCCCGCCGAAAGTCCACTCACCGTCATCCGAGCCGAAGGAGATCCCAGCATGCGCATCCACTCGATCGAGGCGATCCCGGTCTCGTACCCGGAGCCCAACGACTTCGACGCGCTCCGTCACCTCTGCCTGTGCAAGATCACCGCGGACGACGGCCAGGTCGGATGGGGAGAGTCGATCACGCAGTTTCCCGAGGCCAGCTTCGCCGTCAAGGCGATCATCGACGGCCTTGCGCCGAATCTGGTCGGCAAGGACCCGGTGCACACCGAGGCCCTGTGGCGCCAGAACAAGTTCCAGGGCTGGTGGTACGGCTACGGCGGCGGGATCCACTCGTACGCCGTGGCGGCGATCGACATCGCGCTCTGGGATCTGAAGGGCAAGGCACTCGGCGCCTCTGTGCTCGACCTGCTCGGCGGCCCGGTCCACGAGCGCCTGCCCGGGATCGCCTCTTGCCACGCGCACTACGAGGAGATCCCGGCCATGGTCGAGGAGGCTCAGGAGTGGCTCTCCACCGGTCTGCAGGGTGTCAAGGTCGGCTTCGGCAAGCGTGGCAACGCGAGGCTCGGGTACGAGCACGACCGCGACGTGGAGTACGTGCGGGCCATGCGCGAGGGGATCGGCGCCGACAAGTCGCTGATGGTGGACTGCGGGATCGCCGTTCGCTGGGAGGTCAACGAGGCGATCCGGCGCGTGCAGGCCATGGAGGAGTACGACCTGACGTGGATCGAGGAGCCACTCGGTGCCTGGGACCCCGAGGGGTACGCCAATCTGCGCTCCAAGACGAGGACGCGGCTTGCTTTCGGCGAGAAGGAATGGACGGTGGAGGGGTTCGAGCGGGTGCTGGCCACCGGGGCCGTCGACGTGGTCGGCGTCGATCCCGGTCGCGGCGAGGGGATCACGGGGTTCAAGAAGGTCTGTGACCGCGTCGAGTACTTCCAACGCCAGGCCAATGCCCATGCCTGGTCATCGGCCATCGTCACCGCGGCCAGCCTGGCCGTCTCGTTCAGCTCACCTGCCTGCAGGCTGTTCGAGTTCAAACCGCTGCGCAACCCGATGCAGCACGATCTGGTGCCGGTGCCGTTCGACCACGTGGACGGCTGGGTGTACCCGCCGGCCGGCCCGGGCCTGGGCATCGACGTGCAGGAGGACGTCGTCGAGGGGTTCCGCAGCGAGAAGGTGCTTGGCAGGTAAAAACGTTTCCAGAATCGGTTGACGTCGCAAACCGGAGGCTTCATACTCGCTTCCGCTTACCCGTTCCACGTCCGTGCGAACGGTCGTCCAGCTCTCGAGGAAAAGGGAGGACGCATGACCAGATCCACCCGCGTAGTGGCGCTCGCAGCCGCGGTTGCGCTCATCGCGGCGATCGCCGCGATCACGGCTGTGGCCGCCAACCCGAACAAGCCGCCCTACGTGGTGAAGACGAAGTGGGGCACGTTCAAGCTCAACCAGAAGATCGCGGACAAGCTCGCCAAGGGCGAGGCGATCAACTACGTCTTCTCGTATCAGGCATCAGGGATCCCCCTCTTCTCCCAGCAGTACGCGCAGGGCTACAAGGAGGGTTGCGCCGCCGGCAGCAAGATCCTCAAGCTCAACTGCTCGTCGATCGCACCGGTACAGACAGACCTCAACCAGCAGCTCTCGCAGATCCAGACGAAGCTCGCGGCCGGCGCAATCGACTGCATGTCGATCCAGCCCGCGACCTCGGACGGCTTCACGAAGATCGCCAACCAGTTGATGGACAAGGGCATCCCGGTCTTCACCGTGGGAGTGACCTCGAACGGTCACGAGTTCACGAACTTCACCCAGGTCCCGATGAAGGAGGGTGCGCTCGCGGCCCGCACGGTGCTGACCTGGATGAAGAAGACCGGGAAGAAGCTGAAGGTGTTCGCCGTCTCCGGCGGCGACCCCACGCAGTTCTGGGCGCAGGGCCGCATGAAGTCCTTCGTGCAGACGATCAAGAAGGCGATCCCGGACGCGAAGTTCATCAACACAGAGAAGAACGGGCTGAGCACGTCCTATGACCCCGGGAAGACCTACGACGCCTACAAGAACTTCATCTCGGCGCACCCGGACCTGCAGTTCATCGAGAACGTCGACATCGGCGCCGAGCACGCGAACAAGGCAATCGTCGACCTCGGCAAGAAGGGGAAGATCTTCACCATCGGCTGGAACGTCTCCAAGGCGCAGCTCGACGGCATCGACGCCGGCATCCAGGTGGCGGCGCTCGATCAGCGCTGGGCCGAGCAGGCAGCCTTCGGCGGCCGTGCCTGTGCCACGTTCCTCAAGACCGGCAAGATCCTGCCCAATACCCAGGTGCTCAACCCGATCACCAAGGACAAGACGAAGAAGGCGCGAGCCGACCTCGAGAAGGTCCTCGGCAAGGGGTAGAACGCAACCTGGCTCGTTCGTTCTCCGGGGCCGGCCCTGCAGGCCGGCCCCGGAGAGTCTTCCGACTGGCCTGCGGCGGAACGAATGACGAGTGCCGACATGAACGACATCGCCGTACCGCCGCCTTCCCGCTGGGCGCTCGCGCGGCGGGCGTCGGCGGATCTCGCGCTCCGCCTAGGTGGGCTGTTCTTGGCCATCCTGGTCGTGGGGTTGATCTTCACGCTGACGACTCCGAACCATGCCTTCCTGACCACCGACGTGCTGATCTCGCTGCTCCGCTCGATGGCGTCGATCGCGATCATGGCGCTGGGGCTGACCCTGGTGATCGTCGTCGGGGAGATCGATCTCTCCGTCGGTGCGGTGTACGGCATTGCCGCCAACTCGCTGGCCGCCATGTGGATCCTGGGCGGTGTTCCCGTGTACCTGGCGATCTTCCTGGCGCTGGGCATCGGCGGGATCGTGGGGCTCTTCAACGGCGTCCTCACGACGGCGCTCGGCATCCCCTCCTTCATCGTCACGCTCGGCACCTACAACCTGCTCTACGGCTTCTCGCTGTACGTCTCCAACACCTCGACGTTCAACCCGGCCTACCCGCCCGAAGGCCACACTGTCTCGCAGGGGCAGCTCGACTTCTTCACGAGCCTGACCAAGCAGCTCGGCAGCCACAACTTCTCGATCGAGATCTTCTGGATGGTCGGGCTGGCACTGCTCGTCGCGTTCCTGCTGCACCGCACGCTGTTCGGATTCCGGCTGATGGCGATCGGCGGTAATCCTGCGGCTGCCCGCCTCGCGCGGCTGCCGGTCCGCCGCTACAAGATCCTCGCCTTCGTCCTCGCCGGCGTCCTCGCCGCGGCCGCCGGGATCCTCGACTTCTCGTTCATCGGCACCGTGCAGCCGGACATCGGGCTGTCCTCGACGTTCCCGGTGTTCGCCGCGGTGATCATCGGCGGCGCCAGCCTGTCCGGCGGCCGGGGAACCGTGATCGGGACGATCGGGGGTGCGTTGCTCCTGGCCGAGATCACCACGGGACTCGCGTTGCTCTCACTTGGGCCATACGCGCAGCAGCTCTTCCTCGGGATCGTGACGATCACCGCGGTCGCGCTCGACGTGCTGCTGATTCGGGTGCGCGCCCGGCGTGCGGCATGAGCGGCGGCGGCAGCACCGCCACTGCATCCGGCGTCGCCATTCGCGCCCTGCGCAAGTACTACGGGGACACGAGGGCGCTCGACGGCCTCGATCTCGAGGCCCGGCCCGGCGAGGTTCTCGGCATCGCCGGGCCGAACGGGGCCGGCAAGAGCACGCTGATCAAGATCCTCGCCGGCGAGGAGCGTGCGGACGACGGCGAGGTCTCGGTCGACGGCACCCCTTGGACGCCGTCGCTCGCTGCCTCGCTCGTCGCCGTCGTGCATCAGGAGGCGCAGCTCTTCCCGAACCTGACCGTGGCCGAGAACCTCCTCGTGGGGCGCGAGGGGACGAGGTTCCTGCGACCGCGCGTCCGGCGGGCCGAACGCGAGTTGATGGCGACGCTCGGGATCGCCGAGCTGGCGGGACGCCCCCTCGAGGCGGTGGCCCTCGCCTCGCAGCAACGCACCGAGATCGCCCGTGCACTTGCCCGCGAGGCCCGCGTCTTCTTGTTCGACGAGCCCAACTCGGCCCTCACCGACGACGAGTCCGACGAGCTGTTCCGCGAGATGGCGGCGCTGGCCGAGGCCGGTCGTATCGTGCTGTTCGTCACGCACCGGCTGGTCGATCTCGTCGCGCATTCCTCCCGTGTGGTCGTGATCCGCGACGGACGGATCGCAGCCGAGTTCGGCCGGGAGACGTTGACGGAGGAGGCCATCGCCCAGCAACTCGTGCTCGGCGGCGCCGAGCGGGAGGCGGTTGCGCACGCGGCGGCCGTTCGCCAGTCCAAACCGGGCCGTCACTTCGCCGTCACAGGATGGACGCATCGCAAGGGATCCTTTTCCGACATCCAGCTCGCAGTCGAGCAGGGGGAGATCGTGGCTCTGATGGGCGTCGAGGGCTCCGGCGGGCGCGAGCTCTTGCGCTCGTTTGCCGCGCTCGAGCGGGTCACAGGAGAGCTCGAGCTCGCGGGCCGGCGGGGGCGGCGTGCCCTGATCACGGACACCGCGTACGTGTCGGCCAGCCGGCAGCTCAGCCTGTACTCCAACTTCACGGTGGGCGAGAACCTCATCACCCGGCTGGGCAGCCCCGAGATCGCTGGCACGGCGTGGGTGCTGCGTCGGCAGCGGATGCGACAGCTTGCCCGGGATAGCCTGCAGAGGTTCCTCGTGAAGGCGCGGTCGATCTCACAGAGCATCCGGTCGCTGTCGGGCGGCAACCAGCAGAAGGTGGCGATCGCGCAGGCGCTCGCCAAGCGGCCGCTGCTGCTGCTGTTGGAGGAGCCCACGCGCGGCGTCGACATCCAGTCGAAGCGTGAGATCTACAGGCTGCTGCACGAGTTCGCGACCGGGGGGAACGCAGTCATCATGTACTGCACGGAGGTACCGGAGGTGTTTGAAGCTGCCGACCGTGTCCACGTGGTGGCCGACGGCCGGCTCTCCGCCGCGCTACCGATCGAGCCGTACGAGCACGTGGAGGCGCTCGCCACGGATATCGCCAGGCTCGAGCGTCACGCCCAGGATGCGGACGGGTAGCGTCGCTCTCGTCACGGGCGGCTCGCGCGGCGTGGGCCGCGCCGTTGCCGAGGCGCTGGCCGCGGCCGGTGTGCGGGTGGCGACGGTCTCGCGAGGTGGCGGTGGGCCGGTCGCCGGCGGCATCGACCTCAAAGCCGACGTCTCCAGCCCTGGCGAGGTCGAGCGTCTCCGTGAAGAGGTGGTCGGGCGGCTTGGCGACGTGTCCGTCCTGGTGAACGCGGCCGGCGTCTTCGGCCCGCTCGACACCGTCACGCGCTGCGCTCCCGAAGCCTGGGTCGACACCCTCACCGTCGACGTCTCCGGTGTCTTCCTCACCTGCCGCGCCTTCGCACCCGCGATGGTGGAGCGGGGGTGGGGCCGCATCGTGAACGTCAGCTCGGCTGCGGCGCTGCATCCGCCGGGGCCGCTCGCCAGTGCGTACTCGACCAGCAAAGTGGCGGTCAACCACCTCACCCGCTGCCTCGCCGCGGAGTTGGAGGGCACGGGCGTGACCGCGAACGCGATCCATCCCGGTGATCTGCGGACCGCGATGTGGTCGGACATCCGCGACCAGGCGGCGGCGCTCGGGGAGCGAGGCGCGCCGCTGACCGCCTGGAGCGACTGGGTGGAAGAGACCGGGGGCGACCCTCCCGAGCGCGCGGCGGACCTCGTGCTGCGGTTGTGTGCCGAGCAGTCGGGATCCGTCAACGGGCGCTTTCTCTGGATCGAGGATGGGCTCCAGCCTCCGCGTCCCAGCTGGGGCGACGAAAGCGTACCGCTGCCGTGGGCTTGAGCGTTCCGTGCGGCCGGCGCGGCTCCCGCGTCAGACGCGGAAGACCCGCTCCGCGTTGCCGGCGAACAGCGCCGCCTGCTCGCCCTCCGAGAACCCCGAGATGATCGTCTCGTAGGCGTCAAGGACGTCGCCGTAGGAGCTGTAGAGGCGGTCGACCGGCCAGTTCGTGCCGAAGAACGACCGCTCCGTCCCGAACGCCTCGATGCTGGCCAGGACCCACGGCCGGATGCTCTCCACGCTCCAGGCGTTGTCGCACATGCCGAGCCCGGAGATCTTGCAGACCACGTTGGGGGCTCCCGCCACCTCGTTCATGCCCCGCTTCCACATCTCGAAGTACTCGGGTGTCCGCTCCCGCGGGAACCCCGTGTGATCGATGCAGAGGAGGACGTCCGGGACGGCCTCGGCCAGTGCCCGTGCCTTGCCGAGGTTCTCGGGCAGGACGTCGAGGCAGAAGACGAGATCGTGGCGGCCGAGCAGCGCATAGCCCGACTGCCAGCCGCGGTCGGTGAGGTAGTCCCCGGTGCCGAAGTCGCGGATGCCGCGCATGTTCGCGTACTGCAGGTGCCGCTCGATGACCGCGGCGGCGTCGGGTGCTGCGAGATCGCAGTGCGCCACGATCCCGTGCGGAAAGCCCGTGGCGTCGGCCTGCTCCTGGAGCCAGCGGGTTTCCTCGACCGGATCGGCGATGCCGATCGCGGCCTGCACATGGACCGCTTTGGAGACGTTCTGGAAACGGGTCTCGGAGATGAACTCCGGAGCCATGTACCGAAGCACCTTGAGCCCGTCGATGTTGCCGAGCACAGGGTGCACCCAGTCCCGCTCGAGCCAGACGTAGCCGAGGGCCGGGTCCTTCAGGTCCCAGTAGTGGATGTGCGTATCGACGAAGGGGAGACGGGCCATTATGACCTCCGGGTGATGTGCGGGCGTGGTCCTGGAATCCTTACCAGGTTTGGGCAGCGGGCTGCTCGAATGGCTCCGCCGTGCGCGCACAGGCACGAGGTGCCCGCACGTCATGACGCTCCGCACTCGGCGCCTCGTACTTGACTTCCGGTGCAGGCGGTTGTTGAATCGAAGCTGGAATCCATTCCGGCCGGAGGAGCGCGGATGCAACAGACACGACCGCCAGGGTGGTCAGAGCTCGTGCGCGGCGCCAATCCTGCGAATGGCCATTCGAGGGTCGACGTGGTCGTGCCCGTCCCACCGTCCGAGCCGCTCCGCGAAGAGGGTGGACGCGTTCCTCGGAGTGCCCTCCACCCTGGCCACCCTACGATCGACCGAGGAGGTTCATCTCCGTCATGACCACGATCGCCCGCGTCGAGGCGTTCCCCTTGCGCTATCCGGAGCCGCACGACTCGAACCGCACGCGGCATGTCACCCTGGCCCGGCTGGAGACCGCGGACGGAGCGGTCGGGTGGGGTGAGTGTGTCGCCAATCCTGTCGAGACGGCGCTTGCTGTGAAGGTCGTGATCGACGCCGGGCTGGCGAAGCTGCTGGTCGGGGAGGACCCGCGCGACCCGCAGCGCCTGTGGCATCGCATGCGCAATCACGGTTTCTGGCACGGCCACGGGGGCATCCTCTCGTTTGCCATCTCCGCCCTGGACATGGCGGTCTGGGACCTGGCCGGCAAGGTGGCGGGGCTGCCGGTGCACAGGCTTCTCGGCGGCAAGCTCCAGGACCGCGTCCGGGCGTGCTCGTCCGTGATCCTGAACACACTCGACCTCGACGCACTCGCGGAGGAGTTCGCCGACTACCGCAAGCGCGGCTTCACGGCGATGAAGGGCGGCTGGGGACAGGTCGCCGAGGCCGGCTTCGGCACCGACTCGGCGCGCGACCTCCGAATCGCAGCGACGCTTCGCGAGGCCATTGGTCCGGAGGTGAGCCTTGCCTTCGACGTCTCCGCGTTCGCCGCCTGGAGCTCGTCCCACGCGGTGACGATGGCCAAGCGGCTGGAGGAGTTCGATCTCGGGTGGCTCGAGGATCCGCTGCACCACGAGGACCACGACGGCTATCGCCGGATCCGCTCGGCGGTGTCCACGCGGATCGCCACCGGGGAGCGCTGCTGGACGCCTCACGACTACGCGCGTCTCGTACGCAGCGGCAGCGTCGACCTGATCCTGGTCGACCCGGGCCGGGTGGATGGGATCAGCGGCACGAAGGCGGTGGTCGAGGACGCGGCCGGGCAAGGTGTCGGTTGGGTACCGCACTCGTGGTCGAGTGCGATCAATACCGCCGCCGCCCTCGCGGTCTTCGCCTCGAGCAGCAACGGTCACGTGTTCGAGATCAAGCCGAACCCGTCGCCGATGCAGCACGAGCTCGTCACCGATCCCTTCGAGCAGGAGAACGGCTGGATCGAAGTGCGCGACGAGCCCGGGCTCGGCGTCACCGTCGACGAGGACGTGGTGAGGAGCTATGGGTTCACCGGTTGACGCCCGGTCGTCCCGGCGGTCCCCGAACGGAGAGGAGCCGGCATGACGATCGCTCCGGGCCGCAAGGCGCTGATCACCGGTGGCGCCTCGGGCTTCGGCCTGGACATCGCCCGCCGGCTACACGCAGCGGGCGCCGGGGTGGCCTTGCTCGACCTGCCCGGGGACAAGCTCGAACAGGCCCGGAACGAGATCGGCGAGTCGGCCCTGGCGCTGGCGGCGGACGTGCGCTCGCCCGGCGAGGTCAAAGCAGCCGTCGAGACGGCAGCAGACACGCTTGGTGGTCTGGACACACTTGTCATCTCCGCAGGCGTGATCCACATCAAACCCTTGGCGGAGGTGACCGAGGACGACTGGGATCTGACCCTGGACGTCAATCTCAAGGGCGCGTTCCTGACCGCCCAGGCGGCCGCGGAGCACCTGCGCGCCAGCGGCCGGGGCCGCCTCGTGGCCATCTCCTCGGATGCGGGACTTCGCGGGTACTCCTGGATCCAGGCCTACACCGCGTCGAAGTTCGGTCTGGTCGGTCTCGTCGAGTCGCTCGCCGTCGAACTGGCTCCGGAGCAGGTCACGGTGAACTGTGTCTGCCCGGTGGGCTGCCCGACGACCGGGATGGGCGAGCAGGTGCTGGACTGGAAGATCCGGCGGGCCGGTGCCACGGCCGAGGAGATCCGCGCGGCGACCGCCCGCACGAACCCGCTCGGCCGCAACGCAACCGAGGCCGACGTGGCCGAGGCGGTGCTCTTCTTCGTCTCCGACGAAGCCGCCTTCCTCACCGGCGTCGCCCTCCCTGTCGATGGCGGCTCGCACCTCGGCTTCCTTCCGGGCGCGGAATGACCTTCGGGGCTCCCTCGCCCGGCCCCACCTGACGGACAGGGATTCCGGCCACCCGACGTCTCGGCCGCCGTGTCAACGCTCGAGACGTGTGTGTGAGGGCACTACATCGTCTTGACGCGGCCGCTGTCGATCACCAGGTCGGAACCGGTGATCGAGCCGGCGACGCCGGATGCGACGAACACGATCAACGCCGCGATCTCCTCCGGCTCCGAGAAGCGCCGAAGGGTGAGGTTGGCCGCCATGTCCGCCAGGATCGCCTCGGGCGTGGTCTGGTTTGCCTCGGCAGCGAGGGCGGCTATCCCCGTCTCGGGATCGAGCCACGCGGGCGTGTTCGTGGGGCCGGGCGAGATCGTGTTCACCCTGATGCCGCGTGGGCCGAACTCCTCGGACAGGCTCTTCGACAGGCTCTTCAGAGCAGCCTTCGCCGCGGAGTAGTCGATGAGGCGGGGATTCGGAAGGAATCCGTTCACCGACGACACGTTCACGATCGTGCCTGCGCCGCGCGCGAGCATGGACGGGATGACCTCGCGGCAGGCGCGCATCGCCGAGAGGAAGTTCAGCGCGAACGACTCGTCCCACGCTTCGTCTGGCACGTTCAGGAAGCCTGTGCGCGGCTCGCCGCGGCCGAGGTTGTTGACCAGGATGTCGATCCCACCGTGCGTCTCGAGGGCCGCCCCGATCAGGGAAGCCGGCCCGCCAGGTGACGCGAGGTCGATCGTGTGGACGGTCACGCGACCGTCGCGGCGGAGCGCCTCCAAATCGGAGTTGCTCGAGCGCGATCCGGCGACCACGATCGCTCCTTCGGCGACCAGCGCCCGCACCGTGGCCAGCCCGATGCCCCTGCCTGCGCCCGTGACGACGACGATCTTGCCCTGCAGGCCCAGGTCCATACCCCGTTCCTACCACGCGCGTCGCGGTGCCGCCGACCGGAGGCGTCCAAGGGGGCCCGGTATGGCGGGCGGCGGCGGCGAGCGCGTCGTCAGGCCCGGCCCGTGTGTCGACCAACGACCGGCGCGCACAGAGCGGGGCCGGCCCCGCCGTCCCGGCGTCCACGCGAGAACCATCGGAACGATCGTCCACTGACGGCGGCTACCCTGCTCGGCATGACCGGTGATCCGCCCAAGCTGCTCACGCCCGGCCCGACGTCTGTGCCGCCGGCTGTGCTCGAGGCGCTGGCGAGGCCGGTCCTGCACCACCGCGGCGGGGACTTCAAGGCGCTCTTTGTGGAGACGCTCGAGCGGTTGCGCGCGGTCTTCCGCACCGAAGGCGACGTGCTCCTGCTGACCGCGTCCGGGACGGGGGCGTTCGAGTCGGCGATCGTCAACGTGCACTCCGCGGGTGAGCGGGTGCTCGTCGTCTCGTGCGGTGAGTTCGGTGAGCGCTGGCAGAAGCTGTGCGCGGCCCATGGGCTCGACGTCGTTCCGCTGCGCCACGAGTGGGGCACGGTGCCCCAGCCGCACAGCGTCGCCTCGGCCATCGCCGAGCACGGCCCGTCGAGTGTGGTGCTCGTCCACTCCGAGACGTCGACCGGGGTCGTGATCGACCTCGAGCCCATGCTGACCGTTTGTCGCGACGCAGGCGTGCTCACCATCGTCGACGCGATCTCTTCGCTCGGCGCCGTGCCGCTCGAGACGCAGGCCTGGGGGGCCGACGTCGTCGTCACCGGCTCGCAGAAGGCGCTGATGACCCCTCCGGGGCTTTCGTTCGTCGCCATCTCCGGCGCGGCCTGGGTGCGCGCCGAACACGCGCGACTGCCGCGCTTCTATTTCGACTGGGGGCTGGCCCGCGCCGCCCAGGAAAAGGGCTCGACCGCGTTCACACCCGCCACCTCGACGGTGGCGGCGCTGCACGCCGCGCTCGGTGTGCTGCTCGGCGATGGGCTCGAGCGGGCTTTCGAGCGCCACCGCGCGCATGGTCGCGCCTGCCGCGCCGGGGTCGGCGCCATGGGTCTCGCGCTCTATTCGCCCGACGACGACAGCTCAGCCGTGCTCACCGGTGCCCTCACGCCCGAGGGTGTGCCGGCTCCCAGGCTCCGCGCCGCGCTGCGCGAGAAGCACGGCCTCGAGATCGCCGGGGGTCACGGCGAGATCGCCGATCGCCTGTTCCGGATCGGGCACATTGGCTACGTGAGTGAGGACGACATCGTGCGCTGCGTGGCCGCGATCGGCAGCGAGATCAACGCGCTCGGCGGCGCTGTCGACCAGGCGGCGGCCGGAGCGGCCGCGCGTGCGGCGTACGGCGACCCGGTGCCCGCAGCCTGATGCGGGTCCTCGTCCGGGAGGCGATCGCCGACGCTGGTGTCGAGCTGCTCCGCTCGAGGTTCGAGGTCGACCTCGACTACGCGACCCCGCTCGAGGAGATCATCGGCGACTACGACGGTCTCGTCGTTCGCTCCGCCACCGTGATCACCGCCGAGCTGATCGAGCGCGCGACCCGCCTCAAGGTGATCGGGCGTGCCGGAGTCGGCGTCGACAACGTCGACGTGGCTGCTGCCACACGCCGGGGCATCGTCGTCGCCAATGCGCCGGAATCGACCGTGATCTCGGCAGCGGAGCAGACGATCGGGCTGCTGGTCGCCCTCGCGCGGAACATCCCGCAGGCGCACGCAGCGCTCAAGCAGGGTCGCTGGGAGCGTGCCCGCTGGGGCGGAGTGGAGCTCGACGGCAAGACGCTCGGCGTGGTCGGTTTCGGCCGGATCGGGCAGCAGGTCGCGCGCCGGGCGCTCGGGCTCGGCATGCGCGTCGTGGCCTGCGACCCGTATGTGGGGGAGGAGCGGTTCCGCGAGGTCGGCGCCGAGCATCTCGCCTCCATCGAGCAACTGCTGGCCGCGGCCGACTTCGTGACCCTGCACTCGCCGCTCACCGACGAGACGCGCCACCTGATCTCCCGGGAGACGATCGCGCAGATGAAGGACGGCGCGCGCCTCGTCAACGCCGCGCGCGGAGCGCTCGTCGACGAGGAGGCTCTGGCCGAGGCGATCACCGAGGGAAAGCTCGCCGGAGCCGCGCTCGACGTCTTCTCGGCGGAGCCCTACAGCGGGCCGCTGCTCGAGCTCGACCAGGTCGTCGTCACCCCGCACCTCGCGGCCTCGACCGACGAGGCGCAGGACCGCGCGGGCGTGATCATCGCGGAGCAGGTGGTGGCGGCACTCGACGGGCAGATCGTGACGAACGCCGTCAACATCCCAGTGGTCGACCAGGCCGACCTCGAGATCCTCGGTCCCTTCATCCCGCTCGCCACGATGCTCGGCCGGCTGGCGGTCGAGCTCGCCGGGGACCGCCTCCGGCGGGTCACGCTCGCCGTGCACGGGCCGCTCTGCGAGTACCACATCCAGCTGCTGACCGTTGCGGCGCTGCGCGGTGCGTTCCAGGGCCGGGTCGACCAGGTCGTGAACATCGTCAACGCCTCGGCCATCGCCGCGGAGCGCGGAATCACGGTCTCGGAGGAGCGCTCACGCGCGTCGCGCGACTACATGAACGTCGTCGAGGTGCGCGTCGCCTCGGAGAGCGGTGAGGAGATCGCCGTCTCCGGTACCACGATCGGGCCCGAGCCGCGCCTCTTCCTCGCCGGTGCGCTCGGCTTCTCGATCGACATCGAGCTCGCCCCGCACATGATCCTGCTCGTGTACGACGACCAGCCCGGCGTGATCGGCAGGGTCGGCTTCCTCTGCGGTGAGGCGGGCATCAACATCGCGAACATGGCCGTGTCGCGCACCAAGGCCGGCGGCAAGGCACTGATGGTGTTCTCGGTGGACACGCCGGCGACACCGGAGCTGATCGACAGGCTGCACGCGGTCGGCTTCGACGACGCGAGGTTCATCGACCTATGAGCAAGGGGTCGACCGGTGGCCGCGGCACCGGCTGGGTGGTGGCACAGACCGTGGTGATGACCGCGGCGCTTGTGGTGCTGGCGGTCGGGCCCGTCCGTGTCGAGAGCACCGCCGTCAGGGCGGTCGGGATCGCAGTACTGTCCCTCGGTGCCCTCTTTGCGGGGTGGGCGTTGAGGACTCTAGGCCGCGATCTCACCCCCTTCACCACGCCTCCACCGGGCGCGAAGCTGGTTGAGAGCGGCCCCTTCGCCATCGTCCGCCACCCCATCTACGGCGGGGGGCTGGGGGTGTTCACCGGGCTCTCGATCGGGTTCGACCTGGCAGCGTTGGCCCTCACGGCGGCGCTGGCCCTGGTCTGGCTCGGCAAGACCAGGGAAGAGGAGGAGCGGCTGCGAGAGCGGTTCGACGGCTACGCCGCCTACATGCAGCGAGTGCGGTGGCGCTTCGTTCCGTATCTGCTGTGACACACTCGCCGTCGTGAGCGTCTGGCCGCAGGCGGTGCAGAAGATCGGTGCCTTCTTCGTCGCCTCGGGCGCCGAAGCGCGCGTGGAGGAGCTGGGGGAGGACTGCGGATCGGCTGCGGACGCCGCCGAGGCCCTCGGCTGCGGACTCGCGCAAATCGTCAAGAGCCTCGTCGTGATGGGTGACGGCAGACCGGCGCTCGCGCTGGTGAGTGGGCCGGCGCGGGCGGATCTCAAGCGCATCGCGGCCGAGCTCTCGTGCAAGCATGCGCGCATCGCGCGGCCGGCGGAGGTCACCGAGGCGACAGGGTTCGAGCCCGGTGCTGTCACGCCGTTCCTCGGCGGGCGGATCTCACGGGTGCTGCTCGACGATGCGCTGCTGCGGCACGATCTCGTCTGGTGTGGCGCCGGGAGCCGGCTGCACATGGCTGCGCTTTCGCCGCAGGAGCTGCTTCGTCTCACGCAGGCTCGGGCGGCGGCGATCACGGAATCCTGACTGCCCGCCGCCTTCTGCCCGGCGACCCCCTGTGAGCCCCTGAAGGGGCCCACCGGGCACGGTCGCTCAGCTACCGTTCGACGACCGCGATCAAGGAGACCACATGCAGGCCACCGACAAGATCTGGATGAACGGCGAGCTCGTCGACTGGGACGATGCGAAGATCCATGTCGGGGTACACGGCCTCCACTACGGGTCGGGGGTCTTCGAGGGCATCCGTTGCTACGACACGCCCAAAGGGCCTGCTGTCTTCCGGCTCGCCGATCACATGCAGCGGCTGCACGACTCCGCACGGTTGCTGTACATGGACATTCCCTACTCGGCCGAGGAGCTGCGTGCCGCCACCCACGATCTGGTGCGGGCCAACGGGCTGGCGGCCAGCTACATCCGGCCGATCGCCTTCTACGGCTACGGACAGCTCGGCGTTGCCACTCAGGGCAACCCGGTCGAGACGGTGATCATGAACTGGCCGTGGGGCGCATATCTCGGCGAGAGCGCGCTCAAGGACGGGATCACCGCGAAAATCTCGACCTGGACGCGCATCGGGCCGAACGTGATCCCGCACGCCGCGAAGGCGACCGGGATCTACCTCAACTCGATGCTGGCCACGACCGAGGCACGGCGCGGCGGGTACGACGAGGCGATCATGATGACCGATCAGGGCACGATCGCGGACGGCCCGGGCGAGAACATCTTCGTCGTCAAGGGCGGGCGCATCTTCACGCCGGCGCTCTCCACCTCGATCCTCGCCGGCATCACGCGCGCGACCGTGATCGACATCGCCAGCGACCTCGGCTACGTGGTCGAGGAGGCCGACCTGATCCGCACAGACCTCGTGCTCGCCGACGAGATCTGGATGACCGGCACCGCCGCCGAGGTGACGCCGGTGCGGGCCGTGGACGACGTCGAGCTCGGCGTCGGTCCCATCACCCGCGAGATCCAGACCGCCTACCTCGACACCGTCAACGGCCGCAGCGAGCGCTGGTCGCACTGGCTCGACGTCGTCGAGACGTCGTCGGTACGCACTGCCGCGACGTAGTCCGTAGCCCCGCCGCTTGCGTGGGCGTGCTCGCGTCTCGCCGTCCTGATGTCGGCAGCGGCCGTCTTGCGGCGGAGAGGTTCTTCGTTACGAGCTGCGGGTTGCGCGCAGCGCTTTGACCATGGCGGCGATGTGCTCGGCTCCATGGCCGGCGGCCTCCGCCCGATCCAGGATCCCGGCGACGAAGTCCGGAACCTCGGAGTTGATCCCTGCACCCCGTGCGTGGTCCTGAATTCGTCGGAGGGCAGCGTTCCAGACGCTCAGGGTGGCGGTGGGATCTGCGAAGGAGTCCTCCTTCACAGTCTCGATAATCCAGCGGGCAGCATCGTTCACGCCGACGGTCGCGTAGACGCCGAGGTCGACGCCCTCGGCCTCGCAGAGCACGATTCCATGAGCTGCGCCTGCGAAGGCACCGTAGAGCGAGGCGAGCCAGGAAAGGTCGAGGGCGGCGGCTGAACCGACCCTCTCGCCTACGAAGCGACTGTTCTCGCCCAGTGACGTGAGCAGAGCCTCGCACCGGTCGAAGACCGACCGACGCCCCGAGTAGACGATCGTGGCGCCGGGGGTCCCGATGTCCTCGGGGTAGCAGAGAAGCGCGCCGTCGAGATAGCCGGCCCCGAGTGACGCGAACCAGTCCTCGAATGCGCGCGCCTCCTGTGGGGTTCCGGTGCTCAGTTGCACGACCACACGGCCCGACAGCTTCTCGACGACGTCCGCGGCCTCGAATAGCCCTCGGGTCGACGGGTAGTCGTCGATGTTGACGAGAACGACAGGGCTGGCCTCGACCGCCGCCGCGACGCTGGCAGCAGCCGTCGCGCCCATATCGACGAGCGGCTGCATCCTGGGGGCTGAGCGGTTCCAGACGGTGACGTCGTGCCCACCGTTGACGAGCGATCGGGCGAGCGCCGACCCCATCAGCCCAAGCCCCAGAGTCGAGATGTCGCTCATCGATAACTCCTTCGTCCGTTGCAGCGGGAAGCGAGAGAGGACACCCAAGCATTCCAGAACCAGCCCGCTTGCGCATGCAGGCGATCGTCCTGCCTCGATACAGAGGTGGTATGACCGGGCCCGTGCGGGCCCGGGGGATCCATGTCATCGTGTATCCGGCCCGACGGCATGAAGACGGCCGGGAAGGATTGCTCGTGCACGAGATCAGGCAGGCGACAGCGGATCGAGTGCCCGCTATCTGTGGGATGTTGGCACGGGCGTTCGCGGACGACCCGATCTTCGATCTACTTGTCCCTGACCGCACCAACCGCTCTGACGCGGTGCAGGGCTTCTTCGAACGCCTCGACGCGCCTCTTGCGGCGATGGGCTTGCTTTGGGAGATCGGTGACGCGGTCGCCGCTGCAGCCTGGATTCCCCCGGACGCACATGAGGCGTGGGCAGAGATAGACGCGGCTACGCTCCCATTCGTTCGCGAGATTAGCCCCGATGGCGGCCGGGGCTGGGAGGCGATGTGGGGCTGGGTCCTGGAGCGCATTCCCGACGAGCCGCTGTGGTTACTCGACCACATTGGCGTCGAACCGGGCTCACAGGGCACCGGGTGCGGCCGCGCATTGATCGAGCACGGGTTCCGCCTCGCCGAAGCAGATGGTGTCGGCACGTTCCTCGAAACGGCCGTCCCTGCCAACGTGCCGTACTACGAGAACCTCGGCTTTCACGTTGTCGCGGATGGCGTCACGCCACTCGAAGGACCCCGCGCGTGGCTCATGCGTCGAGACCCGTAGTAGGTGCCCGTCGCCTGCCCCCAGCGACGCTGGTGACGAGACGCCCCGGTGCGCCAGTGTTCGGGAATGTCTCCCTGGCGGTGTCGTGACGGCCAGGCTGAGCCGTTACCGGCGGGCCACGAAGACGTACTCGCCGCTGTTGTCGACGAGTGGTTCGCCGGCGAATCCGCCGTAGAGAGCTTCAAGTCGCAGGCCCGAGACGTCGAGGAGCCCTAGCCATTCGTTCTTGGTTGCCCACCAGAGCGATCCGGTTCCACCTTCGTCCAACGTGATGTCGACCCGGTTATCGCTGACGCTGTAGTGGTTCGTGTGCGGCAGCGGTACTCCGGGGTTCGCGTCGGCGTGCTGTCCGTCAATGGCGGACGCGATGTGATGGTCGAACGCGAATACGTTCCAGGCGAAGCGCCCGTTCGGCAGGAGCGACGCGGCGACGCGCTCGAAGCAGCGGCGACGATCGGCCCAGGTCGGCAGATGCAGCAGAGACCGACCGGGGCAGTAGATCAAGGCCGCGGGTTCCTCGAGTTCAAGGTCTCGTATGTCGCCTTCGCGCAGGTCGAGTTCGACTCCCTGCTCAGCCGCGCGCCGCCGTGCCTGCGCGAGCATCCCCCGCGAAGAGTCAATCCCGACCACGAGCCTGCCCGTTGACTGAGCGACCGGGATCGCAACTCGCCCGGTACCAACCGCGAGCTCAACGAGTGGCCCGTCAGATTCACGGGCAAGCCCGACGTAGAACGGAACGTCAGCGCTTTCGCCAGTCGACGACTCCGCGTATCGGTCCGCCCAAGCGTCGTACCAGTTCGACATGGCAACCCAATCTACGCGACAGCCAGGCGGCGTTCGGCTGCGCCAGCGTTCAGGAATGTCCCTTGAGCTGCAGTTGGTAGGCAGTCCACCAGTCGAACAACTCCCGGGCCGATTGAACGTCTACAGCCATGGGACGAGCCAAGCCCAGCGACTCGCTGCCGATCTCATGCAGCTTCCGGGCCAGCTTGTATGTCGAGCCAGTGTGAAGCTCGCGCCAAATCTGCCAGAGGTAGGAATCGTACTCCCCGGCGGCGTCGGCCCTCTGCGCGACGCCAATCGGATCCCAGAGTTCCATGACGGCGAGCGAAAGCGCCCGGAGTTCTCTCGGGTGCGGGCGTCGAGGACTCATGCGGGCATCGTAGGAGCGAGTGCGCCGAACTGCGCGAGTGCGAGGGAATGTCGCTTGAACGATGCTCACGGATGGGTCAGGATCACAGCGGTATGGCGATCGGGACTCTTCGGTGCTTCGTCATCGACGTGGAGGACCTCGAGGTCGGCGCAGCGTTCTGGTCAGAGGTGA
>JBJXGY010000013.1:0-7572 GCA_046160185.1 Gaiella sp.
CGTCGTGCTTGCAGGCGTGACCGGGGTGACTCTGCCCCTCTCACGTTTTCGAAGATCACCGGTTGGCAATCCGGCCGTCGCGGCGACCCGATCGCCTACCCGACAGGAGGCCCGAGATGGCAGGAAAGAACAAGAAGCAGTCGCAGAAGCCGACCGGACTGGCGCCCCAGGAGCGCGGGCCGATGGCGAGCCTGAAGGTCAAGAAGCAGAAGAAGACCTCGCGCGGCAAGTAAGGGCGGAGTGCTGAGCAGATCATGGCTGTGAACGCGGCAGACGTCGCCGTCGGCGACACGGTCGTCTACTCCATCCACGGGCTCGGCCGCGTCGTGGGCCGGAAACGCCGTCGCGTGCAGGGGGCGATGACCGAGACGGTCATCCTCCAGTTCGACGAGGGAGGGCTGACCGTCTCGCTGCCGCTGGAACGCGCGCGCGAGCAACTGCGCCGGGTCGTCAACGAGGTCGAGCTGGGCGAGGTGCAGGACAGGCTTCGCGGGCTCGGCACCGTGAGCGACGAGTCGTGGCTCACGCGCCAGCGTCACACGCTCGCGAAGCTGAATCGGGGGCTGCCGCCCGAGCTCGCCGAGATCGTCCGCGACGCGGCTGCCCGCGAGCAGAAGCTGACGGCGAAGGGAACGAAGACGGTGCTCTCGCCGGGTGAGCGGGAGGTCTCCTTGCGTGCCCGCCAACTGCTGGCCGAGGAGATCGGCCACGTCCGCGGCGTCTCCTCCACCGAGGCGGCCGACTGGATCGACCAGCAGCTCCCGCACGCCGGGTAGCGACACGGGCGGACGGCTGACGCCGGCGTGGGTTGCACCCTCGGCCGTCGCCATCTCGATCCGTCATGCCCAGGCGCTCTCAAAACTCGAACGCGGCGGCCGTCTCGCTTCGCGGGGCCCCTCCGGCCGATTGCTGACCCCTCGTTCGAGGGAGTCGCTCGGCTACTTCTTGATCTCGATGCTCGTGAGCTTATCGCCCTTGCTGCCGACAGCGGTGTCGCGGCCAGGGCCGCCGTCGAGTGCGTCCTTGCCCGCTCCGCCGATCAGGACGTCGTTGCCGCCCTTGCCGAGGAGCACATCGTCGCCGCCGAGACCGCAGAGCACGTCGGCCTTTGCCGTCCCGACCAGCCGGTCGGCCTTCGCCGTGCCACGCTTCGTGCACTTCGGTGCGGGCTCGACGACGTTCGGCGTGGGAAGCCAGGCCACTGCGAAAACCTTGTCCGCGACCTTCGTCGATGCGCCGCCTGTGGCGGGCATGATGTTCAGCGCGTCCGCGCTCCCGCTCGTGGTCTGGGTCGCGTACACGATCTGGGATCCATCGGGAGACCAGTCGAAGCTCTTCACGTACAACGCGGAGATCGGCAGGCTCTGTGGCTCACCTCCCGATGCCGGAACCACCGCCGCCCGAGGGCGGGAGACCACGTTGCACCAGTCGTCGTAAATCCATACGAGGATCTTGCTTCCGTCAGGCGACCAGTGAGGATTGCCGATGCAGTGCCCCCGATGTAACTCACGTCGGCCCGTGCCGTCAATGTTGACAACGACAAGCGCAAAATCTCTCGCCCACTGGTCGGGACTGCCTGGGTGGATGTCATACGACACGTACACGACTTGCTTCCCGTCGGGAGACACGTCGAAGCTCGAGACGAACAGCTTGGAATCGGGAGCGGCTACCGTCGTCTTTGCCGAGCCCGCTGCATCGATGACGACGATGCTTTGCGTCGTGTCGTAGTAGGCGATGCGGAAGCCGTTTGGTGAGATCGAAGGGCTTGCGAAGCGAGGGTGACCGTCGGTGGCGATCACGCGCGGCTTGGAGCCGTCAGCCCGCGCGACGGTGACTTTGCCGCCATCCGAGTACACGATCGTCGAACCGTCCGCGGTTCCCGTCGGCCACTGCTGTAGAGCCGACCGCCTGCGGCCCGACCCGTCGGGGGCGACAAGATCGATACCATCTGACGTCGAAAGCCACAAGACCCCGTCCTTTGCGCCCGCAGATGCGCTGCGACTACCCGCGACCGCGACAAGCGCGGAAGCAAGCGCAAGCACGAAGACACACATCACCGTCGAGCACAACCGCCCCATGGATTCCCCCTGGTCGCCGAAGTCCCCTCAGACCATAACCGTGCTTTCGTTACCTGGGAAGGCCGACTCTGGGACGCGTAGCGCTCCTCGCGCTAGGGGTCGGCGTGGTTGCGGTAGCCGTAGCGCTACCGAACGATCTCCGACGAGCTGCACGCCATCAATGAGCAAGAGCCACCAGGGAGCTGAGTCAGAGCAAGATGGATGGTCCAATGCTCGCGCGCCTATCTCAAGGGCGCGCCTGCCAGCTCGGCAAACCGACAAACTGCGTTCACGAGCCTGATCTCCTCGATCGAGCGGCAGTCGGCATCGAGCAGCCGCGGGGCGCAGACAACGACCACGCGACACTGCCCGCGGGAGGTGGCGACGTTGACGCGGTGGCGATCGAAGGCGAAGCCGATCCCGCGCGGGGCGTCGGCGGAGGACGAGCTGGCGAAGGAGACGATGACGACCGGCGCCTCCTGCCCCTGGAACTTGTCGACGGTGCCGATCCGCACCTCGGCCGGCAGGTGCCGGCGTAGGGCGCGCACCTGCATGTTGTACGGCGCGACGACGAGGACATCCGAGTAGCGGAGGGCTCGTTCGTTTCCTTGCTCGTCGCGGTAGAGGGTGCCGGCGAGCCGGTCGATCTCGCTGGCGACGGCTTCCGCCTCCTCCGGTGAGGCCTGCGAGCGCGCCTCGTGGGAAACCAGCGCGAGCGCCAGCCCGTCCTCGCCCGTCAGCGTCCGTCGGGCACCGGCCGGTGCCGCGGCTAAGCGCCCGTCGTAATACGCGTCGGAGGTGAACGCACAGAGCTCGGGCCGCAGCCGCCACGTCTCGGCGAGGAAGATCCCGCGCTCGGGCGAGACCGTGGTTGCATTGCCGAGCAGGTGGGTGAGCACGGAGGCCTTCGCCTCCTCGGGCTGGGCACCCTGGGAGACCTGCGGCAGCTGGTTCGGGTCGCCGAGGAGCACGAGATTGCGCGCGGAGCGGCCGGCGGCGAGCGTGTCGGCGAGCGAGAGTTGGCCGGCCTCGTCGACGAAGAGGACGTCGAGGTGCCCCACGAACTCGGAGCGCGCAAACAGCCAGCTGGTGCCGGCCAACAGCTGGAGGTCCGGGTCGAGGAGGTCGGCGTTGTCGTCGCTGGAGTCGATGTTCGGCCCCTTGAAGGCGTCGTCCTCGTCGGTGTGCTTCTTGCGGCCGCGGAAGCGGAAGCCCTGGCGTTCGGCCTCGTGCTCGACGGCGCGGAGGAAGTTGAGGATCGCCTTGTGGCTCAAGGAGACGACCCCGACCCTTTTGCCGGCCCGCATCAGCGCGATGGTGGCCTGCGCGCCCTGCCAGGTCTTCCCGGCACCGGGCGGGCCCTGCACGAACAGGTAGTCCTCGTCGAGGGCGAGCGCTGCGACGACGACGTCCGTCCCGGGCGAGGTGTGCGGCGGGCGGCGTTCGAGGATGGCGGTGAGCGCAGGGTGCGAGCCCTCGCCGGCGAGCCGGGCGTCGGCGAGACGCAGGATCGCTTCGCGGTGCTGGGTGTTGGTGATCGGCCCGGGCGGGATCAAGGCGCGCGGCAGCGGCTCGTCCTCACGGTTCTTGCGCCGCCGGATGAGGACGGTGCCACGCTCGACGTCAACAGCCGCGTGATAGCCCTTGCCGTTGGCGGGATCGACGCAGTCACCATCGATCCGGTGCTCCTGGTCGGGATAGGTGAATGTGTAGGCGTACGACTGACCGGACTCGTCCTTGCTCTCGAACACGAGACCGCCGAGACAGTTCGAATCGTCGATCAGCTCCTCCTCGGTCATCGTCAGGCGGTTGAAGTACTCCCACCACTGCGGCTTCGCCTCGCGGCGGTGGTAGTCGAGCAACTGGGCGAGGAGCCAGTCGGGCCCACCCTCCGGGCCGCGGGCGAGCAAGGCGTCGCGAACGGCGGCGCGAGCGGCGTCCATCTCCTCTGCTGCCTCACTCCGTGCCCTCTCGGAGGGCGGCGCCCGCCAGGGCAGCCCGGGTGGCCGCAGCGAGAGCAGCCAGTCGTGCAGGGCGACGGTGGAGCGGCAGTCCTCCTCGTTGTAGGCCTCGACGTCGCGCAGCAGCGACTGCTCCCCGGTCTCGAGGTAACGCTCGAAGTTGACCGTGGACTCGTCGCCGCCGTGGACGTCGGCGGTGCGCTGGAAGCCGTACACCTTCTCCACGGCCTTGATCGAGTAGGAGTCGGTGGAGAGGCGGAGCGCCTGGCGGGTGACGCGGTAGAGGTCGACGAGCACCTCCTCGCGGAGGAAGCCGTCGACCTCGTGCTCGCGCGTGCCGTGCTCGCCCATCAGGCGGCGGAGCGCCGAGCGCTCGTAGCTTGCGTAGTGGTAGACGTGGAGATCGGGGTGCTGGCGGCGTCGCTCCTCGAGCCAGTCGACGAACTCCTCAAGGATGCGCTTCTCGCCGTCGCGGCCGAGGCCCCAGGCTGCCCGGTAGCGAGCCTCGCCGTCGGACTCGCGCCAACACCAACCGAAGAGGTACTCGAGGCTGCGAGCCGGCTCGAAGAACGGGTGCCCCTCGAGGTCGAGATACACGTCGCCCGCCGAGGGCGGCGGGAGCAGGTCGAAGCCGCGCTCGGGCTCGAGCGGGAGCTTCTCAGCGCGGTGCTCGCCGGTGGTGCGGTGGTGGAGCTGCAGCTCGGCCTGGTGGCGGAGTCCGGCGAGCGTCTCGGTGCGGATGCCCGCCACCTCGAGGTCGGGAGCGGCGGCACCGAGCTCGGCGAGGGTGTGGATCCCGGCGGCCGAGAGCGGGTCGACGAAGCGCCGGCCGAGACCGGCGACGAGGACAGGGTTGTCGTCGGCTTCGAGCTTCGCCTTGCAGATGCGCCGGAAGTCGCAGATCCCGCAGTGCTGGCAGGGCCAGGGATAGGTGCCAGCGCTTTCGAGAATCGGGCCCTCGGAGGCGACGGTCTGTTCGACGGCCCCGAGGAACCGCGCTCGCGCACGCCGGTAGTAGGCCATCGCGTCGGCGGTACGGTGGCTCTCGCGGACTCCGGTGCCGAGCTCGACGTGGACGTGTTCCGGAAGCCGGCCGGTGATGCGCTCGACCTGCTCGGCGTAGAAGCAGAGCTGCAGCAGGTGCGCGGGCTTGCTGGAGCGCGAGAGCTTGGTGTCGACGGGCTCGTAGCCGCCGTCTTCCCGGCGTTCGAGGAAGTCGGCGAAGCCGCGCCAGGGGTCGTCGGCGAGGTAAGCCTGGTAGATGACGTCTGCCTCGCCGGTGCGGAGGGCGTCCTCGGTGAGCCGGCGAGCCTCCGTGGCGTCGAACGAGTCGTGCTCGTACTCGGGCATCCCCAGCACGCGCCGGCCGGCGGCGATCAGCCGCACGCGGTAGGCGTCCTCGTGCGCCCGTCCCTTGGCGAAGAGGAGCTGGGCGTGCGGGTCGTCGATGTACGGCTTCGCGATCTCCTGCCTCTCGACGGCGAGCCGGAGCGTGGTCAGGTGCTCGCAGGCGAGGTGGCTCGTGAGATCCGAGGCGGAGACCCGCAGGGCGCCGGCGACGAGTCGCATGACTGGAGTATCGCCGGGACGTAGCTGGGTTCTTACGCTTACACCACGAGCGCTGCCAGCTCGGGACTGCCGAGCTCGAGAAAGCGCAGGCCAGGGACGGTGGCGAAGGCACGATCGGCCGAGACGAGGGCGGCCGCCTCGGCGCCGAGGGCGGTGGCGGCGAGCACCGCGTCGAACGCGCCAAGGCTCTCATCCCCCTGCTCGAAGAGCCGGAGCCCTTGCTGGAGCGTCTCCGTAGTGACGACGACGAGCGGCGCGAGGAGCTCCGCGAAGAGCCCGGCGAGCTCGACGGCGTCGTGGCGGTCGAGCCGTCGCGAGCGGATATGGGCGAACTCTTGGATCACCTCGGGCGTGGTCGCGGCCCGGACCCGCCCGGCGCCGACCGCCTCCACGAGCGCGCGAGCAGGCTGGCGCAACGCGTGGTCGTCTCCGATCGCGTAGACGAGGACGGTCGTGTCGAGCACGATCATCCGCGGCGTCCGCGCACCTCGTCGAGCTCCTGCCGCAGCCCGGATGGCGGGGGAACAGGCATCGGAGGCGCCGCGAGGATCCCGGTCGCCGCACGCCGCCGCGACGCTTTCGCGGCGGGCATTGTCTTGTCGATCGCCTCACGCACCGCCGCCCCCACAGAGAGGCCGCGCTCGGACGCGTAGGCGGCGAGCCGGTCGTACTGCTCTTCGTCGAGCAAGATCTGAAGCCGTCGAGCCAACATACACATACAGTAGCATGTGTATGTCTGCCTGAACTCGTGCTCTCAGCGCAGCCCGAGCACGGTCTGGAGCGCCCGGTCGAGCTCGCCGATCTCCTGCCACGACAACCTCCCCACCGTCTCGGCGACGCGGGAGCCGTCGATCGCGGTCAGCTCATCGGCAAGCGCTCGCGTGGCCGTCCCGGCGACGGTGATCGCCGGCCGGAACGACGCCTCCTGCGCTCGCGTCGACGTGGGGACGACGACCACGGTGCTCAGCGCGAGCAGGTCGGAAGCCTGGACGACGACGCCATATCGTGGACCCCGCGGCTCGCGCCCCTGACCCTTTGCCCGCCGCGGCCCGCGCAGGCGCACGATGTCACCCCGGGTCACGAAGCGCGTCCATGAACGTCCGCACGTTCTCCACCTCCAGCCGGTCATCCCGGTCGGCCGCGAGCCTGGCCGCCTCGGCTGCGAGCGAAGGATCGCGCCGCCGCAGCGCCGCCTCGACCAGCGCCGTCCTGATCGCCTCCGAGTGCGAGAGCCCCGAGGCCGCGAGCTCCTCGAGCGCCGCCTCTGCGTGCTCGTCCAGACGAACCGAGATCAGCCTGCCCATCTCCGGGAGTGTATCACGAATAGTCATACACCGAGTGTAGCCCCTGAGTTGCGACAGTTCTGTGCCAACTGTGTTCCAACTTCGCGACGATCTCTCCACAGTTGGCGCCGAGCGGACGCTGGCCGCGACTCCGGGTGACCCTCGACAGGAGCACGCCGACGCGGAATGATCCGGTCGTGCCCGCCGACCCGGACGCCTCGCTCCGCCAGGCCTGTTTCCTTGCACTCGACGTGCTCTGCGCCAAGCACGGCCCGGAACTGCCCTACCGGGGTGCACTGAAGTACGGGTTCAACTTCCGCGGCGCCCGGGTCCCCTTCCTTAACTTCCAGAAGGGGATCTACCGTGCAGCCGCGCAGCGCGGGCCGGCCGCGCTCAGCATCAACACCTCCTTCAAGTCGCCCTACGACGACCGCGAGACACCCGACGGGTTCGTGTACGCCTACCGGGCCGGCGCCATCGAACAGCCGGACAACCGCGCTCTCCGCGCCGCCTTCGCGCAGCAGACGCCGCTCGTCTACTTCGTCGGCACGCGGCCCGGTTGGTACGCACCGCGCTGGCCGGTGTACGTCACCGCGGACGACTCAGCCGCCCGCGCAGCCGTCGTCACCCCGGGGAAGATGACCGGCCCCTACGACGAGCGCGAGCCGATCCTCCCCGACGACCCGATCGAGCGCCGCTACG